>NZ_JAZGQK010000043.1:0-73328 GCF_036422035.1 Plantactinospora sonchi | reverse complement strand
GCCCCGGGGGGGGCAGCGCCCGCGCCCCGGACCCCCCGGGGGGGGCAGGCGCCTTCGGGCGCCTGCCCCACCACCTGCTCCGACCCTCCCCAAGATCACGCAAGGAACCGAGATGCACGCGCCCACAACGCGCTGGACGACCCGGATCGCCACGGTGCTCCGTACCACCGCCCTGTCCCTGCTCGCCGCCGCCGCGGCCGCCAGCCTGGGGGTCGGCCCCGCGCACGCGGCGGACGGCGACGTCGCCTGGACGGTCCGCACGGCCTCCAACAGCTACGGCGCGTCCCGGTCCAGCTACAGCTACGCGGTCAACCCCGGCGGCACGATCGACGACGCGATGATGGTCGCCAACCGTGGCCCGGTGCCGCTGAACCTCGCCGTGTACGCCGCCGACGGTTTCACCACCGACGCGGGCCAACTCGACCTGTTCACGAAGGACCGGAAGTCGGTGGCGGTCGGGGCGTGGGTCCAGGCCGACCAGGCCACCGTCACGATCCAGCCCGGGAAGACCGCCAAGGTCCCGTTCCGGATCAGCGTCCCGGCCAACGCCACCCCCGGCGACCACGTCGGCGGCATCCTCACCTCGCTGACCCAGCCGGACCAGGCCGAGGGCATCAACGTGGACCGGCGCCTCGGCATCCGGATCAAGCTGCGGGTCGGCGGCGAACTCGCCCCGCACCTGGCCGTCGAGAACCTGCACGTGTCGTACGCCGGCACGGCCAACCCGTTCGGCAAGGGCGACGCCACCGTCACGTACACGATCCACAACACCGGCAACACCACCCTGTCGAGCAAGCAGACCGTCTCGGTCTCCGGCCCGTTCGGGTGGCTGCGTACCGGGGCCGGTGAGGTCCCCGCCGCGCCCGACCTGCTGCCGGGGGAGAGTTGGCCGGTGACGGTGCCGGTGCACGGCGTGGCCCCCGGGGTCAGGCTGGCCGCGACCGCGACCCTCACGCCCCTGCTCACCGACGCGTCGGGCTCGGTCAGCCCGCTCCCGGTGGTCCGCTCCACCACGCACGGCTGGGCCGTGCCCTGGACGCTGGTGCTGCTGGTCGTGGTCTTGGTCGCGGTCATCGTCGGGGCGGTTGTCCTCCGGCGCCGCAACCGGGTACGTCGGGCGCGGCGTGAGGACGCCCGGGTGGAGGAGGCGGTCAAGCAGGCGCTCCGTGCCAAGGAGACGCGGACCGACTGACCGCCGGCCGTGGTGCCCGCCCCCGGTGCCGGGCGGGTGGTGGGCTGCCGGGTACGGCCGCGCGGCCGTCGCCCCCAGGGTCGGTGTCCCGACGGGGACGGCCGGATGCCAGTGGTCAGCCCGGAGGCCGGTAACCGCCGGGCTGTCGCCGCCACGGCACCGGGTCCGGGATCCGCCGCCACCACCACCGGTCGGGCGCGGTCGTCACGGCGTACCCCTCACCCAGTTCCGCCGCGAGCGCGCCGCCCCCGTCGTCGCCGGTGAGCGTCTCGAACCGTCGGTCGACCTCGCCGAGGGCCGTCGCGAACGGTGCCCGAACCGGCTCGGGCACCTCCGGGCCGGCCTCGACCAGCTCATCCCGGAGTTCGAGGTCCTCCCGGTAGTGGGTCGCCGGGTACCAGCCGTCCGGTGGCCACCCGGCCGCCATCCGGGCCACCAGGCCCTCCCAGGCGCTGAGCCGGTTCCACGCCCGCCAGGTCGCCTCCTGCACCGCCGACACGTCCGCGGCGCTCACCCTCTCCGGCAGCCAGGGCCGCAGCAGTGCCCGGAGTCGGTCGGTGACCGGGGTGGGCATCCGGTGGTCGCGGATCACCTCGGGTATCGGTGCGACCGGCAGGTCCGGAAGTGTCGGCACCGGGTGCTCGACCGCGTCGATCCGGTACACCGGGCCGTCCTCCGTACCGTCCCCGTTCTCCCAGGCGTCGTCGTAGATCCGGGCCCGGGTGGCCCGGCCCTCCGGGCCGACCAGCCAGTACGCGCTGGGCCGCAACTCCTGCCCCGGGTAAATCACCACCGTACGCAGCCGGTCGGCCAGCCACGCGCCGACCGCCGGCTCGGTGTGCCGGGCGACGCTCTCGGCGAGGTAGATCTCCAACTGCCAGTCCGGCTGTCCGGCGACGGGCGAGACGGTGCAGAGGACCGGCGCCGTCCAGTCGCGTTCCAGGTCGCCCTCGTCGGCGATGTCGATCTCGTCGACCGACCGCGCCACCAGCGCCGCCAACGCCGCGCGGAGCTGGCCCCGGTGCAACGCCCCGAAGATCAGGAAGTAGTACGGCACGGCTGGTGTGTCCTGTCGTCGATGTCCTCGGCCGGCCTTCGCATCATCCGTCGACGCGTCGTACGCCCACCACGTACACCGGACCGTCCGTCAGGCCGACGCCGTTCCGGTCGGTCAGCCCGTGGTGAGGACGGGCCAGGACCATCTCGTCGGTGGCCAGCACGTGAACGGCGACGGCGGCCGGGTGGGCGGGAGGTGCCCGCGCCGCCCCGGCCGCCGCCGGCCGGTCACATCAGATGGACCTCAACCTGGAAGCCCCGGGCCAGCACCGAGTTCAGGTGCGAGGCGTGCGCGCCGAGCCACTGGGTCGCCGGACTCTGCGCGGCCGACAGTTGGATGAGCACGTAGTCGTCGGCGCCCGCGGTCTCCTCACCGCAGACACAACAACGAAGTCGCTCGCTCACCGGACCGGTCCAGCTACCCGCGTCGGAACTCACTCCCACCGCCCGTTGTTCAGCTTGTTGTCGACGTACCGCTGCGAGGCGTCCTTGATCACCGTTGTCGGTGCCCCGCTGGGGTTGCCCATGTCCCGGACGACGATGTCGTACGTGCCGTTGCCGTTGTCGAGCACCCGCACGATCTGACCGTCGTCCTGGATGTACATCGTGCCATGTTGCCAAACATGATCAACGTCGACTCCGCGCATGGCCGTCCGGTCCTGGCCGTGGACGTCCCGGTCGGTCGTGCCGCCGCCGGAGCCGGAGGACCGGCCGAGGTTCGCGGAGTCTTCGGCCGACCGCTGGGCGCCGGACACACTGTCGGCTCCGCCGCCGCCGGAGCCGTCCGGCCGCCGGGGCCCTGACGTGCCGCCGTTGTCCCCGCCTGGTGGTCTGGGTCTTGACATGGCCGCGCCCTATCCGCCCATCAGCCGGGAGAGGTTGGTCAGACTGTTGATCAGCGCGGCGACGTAGGTGAGGATGCGACCCGCCCACTTGACCACGGCCGCCGCGATCTGCGAGGCGATCACCGGGATCGTCACGACGAAGATGGCCTCGACCGCCCACACCACAACCCGGGCGACCAGGTCGGCGATGAGGTCGCGGACGGTGTCGCGGGTGAACGACACCAGGTTTCCGGCGGCCTCGGTGGCCAGGGCCATCGCGGTCGAGACCACGCCGAGCCCGCCGATCGCGTCGACGTTGTGGAACATCATGCTCTGGTACGACTCGGCGGCCTGACCACGCCACTCGGGCAGGTCCATGTTGAGCCGGGTCTGCAGCTCGTTGGCGATCGCCTGCAGCTCGGCGGCCATGTTGTGCCAGGTCGCGGCGTGTGAGGCGACCACATCGGGCATGCCGGCGAGTTTGTCGAGCATCTCCCGCAGCGGCTCGAAGTACTCCATTGCCCAGCCGAGCCCGTTGGCCAGCAGCGCGCTGAACGGGTCCATCACGGTCGCGGCGACCTCGACCCCGAAGGCGGCGCCGGCGATCAGATCGTCGACCCAGCCCTCGCTGCGGATCGCGTCGACCAGACCCTCGAACGAGTCGGCGAGCGACGATCCGGTCCAGACCTCCCGGGTGGACTGGACGCCGGCGATCAACGAACCGTCGGTCATCGCGGCCTCCTCATCAGCCGAGTCGGCTTCCCACTCTGGCCATCAGGTCCGCGACGCCACTGTCGGTCGTGTCGTAGTTGTCGGCGACCGTGCGCAGGCTGCCGGCGGCGAGCGTGAGGTTCTCCTGGACGTACGCGACCAGCTGATCCTGGCGTACGTGCCGTCCCTCCAGGATGCCGGCGATCCAGCCGCAGAGCATCCCGTACGCCGCGTCGTTCTGGGAGATGTGCGCGCTGGCGGCCTTGACCGCGTCGAAACGGGCGTGTAGATCGTCCAGCTTCGCGGCGTGCGCGCGGATCTGTGCGGTGTCGACCGCGTAGTCGTCGGACATGGCGGCTACCGCCAACCCCGGGGCGCGGTCTCCGGGTCGTCGGGGTCGGCGCCGCGCAACTGCTGGCCCACCCGGGTGGCGATCGCGCGGGCCGCGGCCGACTCGGTGCCGACCGTCTCGGCGATGATCTCCTGGGAGCGATCGGCGATCTGTCCCTTGGCCACGCGGATCGTGTCCATGATCGCCCTCGCCACCGCCTCCGGGGCGACCCGCTGGATGCGTTGGTCGAGCCGCAGGTCAACCAGCGCGCCGGTGGAGTCGACGGTGACCTCGGCCAACCCGTTACGGTCGGCGGCCGTCACCCGCAGCTCCTGGAGACGGTCGCTCATCGCCTTGGTGTCGGAGGCCAGCTTGTCGATCCGGCCCTTCCAGGCCGAGAGCCACTCTGTCGCGCTGTCGGGGTCCAGCACGCCGCCCCCGCCCGGAACGCCGGCTGTCATGTCACCCACTCCCGACCGCAATGAGACGTGAAGTACGACGCTGTCGAGCCGTGAGCCTAGCAAGGACCGTCCACCAGCACTCCCCCTGTTGACCGAGGAATCCCGCGACCGCCCGGGTGGCCCGGTCCCCTCAGCGGCCCGTGGCTACCACTGTGGACCGTCAGACTGCTCGTTGTCGGCCGGCCGTGCCGGCCGCGTCGGCTGACACTGTCGGCCGTGTTGGGCCGGCGACCTGCCCGGACGTGATCCGGCCCGGCCCGCCGGCACGGTGGAGCGGGCGGTTGTCGCGGAGGCGGTGTCGACGGCCACGGTCGAGGCGCCCAGTCCGCGTACGCGCAGCCGCAGCACCGCCTCCCGCATCGCCGCGCCGTCCACGTGCGGGTGCACCCGGACGGTGCCGATCCGTTCCGGCACCGGGAGGTTGAGCACCCCGTCCCGCTGCCGACGGGTGTCCTCGATCGCGCCCTGTACCAGTTCGGGGGTGAGCAGCTCGTGGCAGAGCGGGGCTCCCACCGCGCGGATGGTGTCCTGCGCCCGGTCGCGCTCGTCCTCGGCGAGCAGGCCGAGGACGGCGGCGTACTCGAGCATCAGCGCCAGGTCGATGCCGACCGCGAGGCCGTGCGGCAGCAGTGCGCGCATCTCCAGTGGACCGACCAGCAGGTGTCCGAGGTCGACCGGCCGGCTCAGTTCGTGTTCCCGGAGGTTGGGCTGGAGATGCCCGAGCATCGAGGTGATGGCGGCCCGGGTCACCGGCAGCGCGTCCGGCCCCTGGAAACCGGTTGCCAGCAGCCCGGGCGACGACCGTTCGTACAGCTCCCAGAAACGGCCCCCGTCGATCAGGGCCATCTTCATGACCTCCATCAGCCCGGCCCGCAGTACGTCGGCCGGACAGCCCCGCAGCAACCCGAGATCGAGGGCGACGAGCAACGGCGGGTAGTAGACCCCGATGCTGTTCTTCCGGTCGTCCCGGTTCACCGCGCCCTTCACCCCGATGCCGGCGTCGACGTACGCGGTCGGGGTGGTCGGGACGATGGCGAGCGGCATCCCCTTCCATAGCCACGCGGCGACGCAGCGGGCGAGGTCGGTGACCGCGCCGCCACCGACCACGACGACCAGGTCGCGGCGTTGGGCGCGCAACTGGATCTCGTCACAGAGCCGTTGCAGCTCGGGCAGGGTCTTGCAGCCCTCGCCGCCGCGTACCGGATAGACCCGGTGGACAATGCCGCGCTCGGCGAGCCGGCGGGCCAGTTCCCGGCCGTGGTGCGCCGCCCCGGAATCGACGATCAGATGCTGCCGGCCGGCCAGTTCGGCGATGTCGTCGCGGTGCGACAGGCCGGATGATTCGCGGATCGTGTATTCCATGCCCTCGCCGCGATGGCGTACGCACCATTCCTGCTCCGGCCCTGACCTCCGGATATGTACGCCGTCCGGGCCGCGTACGGGTGCTCCGAAGTTTTTCGCATTGGGCGTGGAAAAGCGTGCGTGAAAATCGACTCGCATCATATGCGTGAATGCTAACACCGTCATCCGTGAGGCGTCCAGTGACGATGGTTGATGCCTTCGCTGGTTGTCGTGTAATTATGTCCGATGGTTCACGAGACGGTAACGCGAATGTGGTCGGAAGGAACGGCGGCCGACGGTCATGCCGCGTTCGGCGGGCAGCAAACCCGGTCGACCCGGCTGCCCGGGCGCACCGACCCGCCGCGTCGGATCGACCGGGCGGCGACGCGTCCGGACCGGCTCTCTTCGTCCGCCCGGATGGATTACCCCGGCCGCGCTTGTCGGATCGGACGAATACCTGTCCGCCCGCCGTACCTACCGTGAGGCGCATGGCGAATCTGGCGGAGACCAGCCACTGGCTGCGGCAGGAACTGCCGGCCCTGCTCGCCGCGCACCAGGTGCCCGGCGCCGCGCTGGCCGTACTGTCCGGCGACCGGGTGGTCGACCACGCGGCCGGAGTGCTGAACACCGCGACCGGGGTGGCGGCCACCACCGACTCCGTGTTCCAGATCGGCTCGATCACCAAGGTCTGGACCACCAGCCTGGCCATGCAACTGGTGGACGAGGGCCGGCTCGACCTCGACGCGCCGGTCCGGCACTACCTGCCGGAGTTCAAAACCGCCGACCGGTCCGCCGCCGCGGTCACGGTACGACAGCTCGCCTGCCACACCGCCGGCTTCGAAGGTGACGTCTTCACCGACACCGGCCCCGGGGACGACTGCGTCGAACGGTACGTCGACACCCTCGGCGAACTCGGCCAGCTCTTCCCGCCGGGCCACATGTTCTCCTACAACAACGCCGCGTTCTGCGTACTCGGGCGGGTGGTCGAGGTGTTGCGCGGCCTGCCGTACGAGCAGTGCCTGCGCACCCACCTGTTCACCCCGCTCGGGCTGACGCACGCGGCGAACGGCGCCGACGAGGCGATCCTGTACCGGGCGGCGGTCGGGCACGTCCGGCCGACCCCGGACGCGCCGCCGGAACCCGCGCCGATCTGGTCGCTGGTGCGGTCGAACGCACCAGCCGGGGCGAGACTCGCGATGCGACCCCGCGACCTGCTGACATTCGTCCGGATGCACCTGGACGGGGGCGTGGCGCCGGACGGCACCAAGGTGCTCGACCCGGTGAGCGTGGCCGCGATGCGGCAACGCCAGGTCGAGCTTCCCCCGGTGGGGCTGATGGGCGGGGCCTGGGGCCTCGGCTGGGCCATCCACGACTGGCCGGGTGGCCCGGTGCTCGGCCACGACGGCGGAACCTTCGGGCAGGCCGCGTTCCTGCGGGTGGTGCCGGACCGGCGGGTCGCGGTGGCGTTGCTGACCAACGGCGGCGACGCGATCGCCCTGTACACCCGGATCTACCGGCACCTGCTGCGCGAACTCGCCGAGGTCGAGGTGCCGCCGATGCCGACCCCGCCCGCCCGACCGACCCGGGTCGACGCCGGCCGGTACGTCGGAACGTACGCCTCCCAGGTCGTCGAGATCACCGTCAGCCAGGACGACGACGGCCGGATCTGGACGCAGGAGGTGCCGAAGGGACTGCTGGTCGAGATCGGCGGCCGGGTCGAGCGCCGGGAACTCGTCCGGGCCGACGGGGACACCGGTCCGGAAGGGACCTTCATCCCGGTCCAGCCGATCCAGGGCGTACACCCGGCGGTCAGTTTCGTCG
Source organism: Plantactinospora sonchi (assembly GCF_036422035.1). Lineage (NCBI taxonomy): Bacteria > Bacillati > Actinomycetota > Actinomycetes > Micromonosporales > Micromonosporaceae > Plantactinospora > Plantactinospora sonchi. The sequence goes on along the minus strand of NZ_JAZGQK010000043.1, from coordinate 65,591 downwards.
GCGACGACGGCACCGGCCGGGCGCGGTACCTGCACAACGGGCGGGCGAATCCCCGCGTCGAACCGGTCTGACCGGCGGCGGCCCGGCTCCCGCCGGGGAACAGCACCCGGACCGACCGGGTGGCGGCACGAGGCCGGCGGCGACGGCGGCGCGGACAGTGACAGGCCTGGCCGGCCGTGGCCAAGCCGGAGCGGCGGTTGTGGAGGCACGATGAGATCTGTTCTGACCACCGCGGTAGTCAGCGGGGTCGTGCTCGCGCTGAGCGCCTGCGGCGGCTCCGGAAACGGCGGGAACGGTGGACAGCCGGTCGACGGCAGGACGTTCACCCTGGTGCTCGGTTCCGACCCGGGCAACCTCGACCCGCACTTCACCTCGTTGGCCAGCGCGCAGCAGGTCAACCGGTTCCTCTACGACTCGCTGGTCAGCGTCGACACGAACGGCGGCCTGGTCGCCGGCCTCGCCGAGAAGTGGGAGGCGACAACCACCAGCGCCACGTTCACCCTGCGCAAGGGGGTCACCTGCGCGGACGGCAGCCCGCTGACCGCGACCCAGGTGGCCCGGAACATCAGCTTTGTCGGCGACCCGAAGAACGCCTCCACCCGGCTCGGCCTCTTCGTACCGGCCGGTGCGACCGCCACCGGCGACGACCCGACCGGCGTGGTCCAGGTGACCTCGCCGACCCCGGCGGCGTTCCTGGCGCTCAACGTCGGCTCCCTGCACATCGTCTGCGGCAAGGGCTTCGCCGACCGTGAACTGCTCCGGAAGGGCGCCGACGGCACCGGGATGTACACCGTGACCGAGGCGGTCGCCGACGACCACTACACCCTCACCCGGCGCGCCGAGTACGCGTGGGGGCCCGGCGACTGGCGCAACGACCAACCCGGCCTGCCGGCCAAGGTGGTGGTACGGATCGTGCCGAACGAGACCACCGCGACGAACCTGCTGCTCTCCGGCGAGGTGAACGCCGTACAGATCGTCGGCGCGGACAAACAGCGGCTGCGGTCGGCGCGGAAGTTCCAGCGCGAGGTGGTCTCGCCGCTCGGTGAACTCTGGTTCAACCAGAAGCCGGGAATGCCCGGGGCGGACGAGGCGGTGCGGCGGGCGCTGACCCAGGCGCTGGACCTGAACCAGCTCGGCCAGGTGTTGACCAGCGGCACCGGCCGGCCGGCGAGCGGACTGGTCGCCGCCTCGATGACCCCGTGTCCGCAGACCAGCGTCTCCGGCAGCCTGCCCGGCCACGACGTGGCGGCGGCGACGGCGGCCCTGGACGCCGCCGGCTGGGTGGCCGGCCCGGACGGCGTACGGGCCCGGGGTGGGGCGCGACTCGAGATGACGGTCTACTACCCGACCAGCCTCGGGCAGACGCTCAAGGCCGCCGCCGAACTGCTGCAGCAGCGCTGGGGTGAGGTCGGCGTCCGGGTCACCCTCCGCGGCCTGACCGACGCCGAGATCGGGGAACTCATCGTCGGCGGCAAGGGCACCTGGGGCGCCGCGCTCCTGCCGCTCAGCGTGACGCTGCCGAGCGAACTGGTGCCGTTCACCTCCGGTCCCACCCCGCCGGACGGCGGCAACTTCGCCGCCATCGACAACGAGCGGTACACGGCGGCGGTCCGGAAGGCGTCGGCGATGGTCGGCACCGAGGGCTGCGCCAGCTGGTCCGAGGCGGAACAGGCGCTGATCCAGGAGGTGGACGTCGTGCCGTTCGTCGACTCCACGACCCCCACCTTCGGCGAGGCGGCCACCTTCGAACTGACCCGGGGCAGCATCGCGCCGACCTCGGTCCGGATGCTGGGCTGAGCCGTGGTGGAGGCCGTACCGGTGACCGATGACCGAGGGTCGGCCGGCCTGGCGGGCCTGGCGGGCCTGGCGGACAACGCCTGGCTGCGGTTCGGCGCCCGGCGGCTGGGCCGGCTGCTGGTCTCGGTCTGGGTGCTGGTCACGGCGGCGTTCCTGATGATCCACCTGATTCCCGGCGATCCCGTCCGGGCCTCACTCGGCAGCACCGCGCCGCTGAGCCTGGTCAACGAACGCCGGGCCGCGCTCGGCCTCGACGACCCGCTGTGGTTGCAGTACCTCCGCTACCTGCGGAACCTCCTCAGCGGTGAACTCGGCACCTCGATGACCTCCGGCCTGCCGGTGTCCCAGGTGGTCGGCGACCGGTTGCCGGCGACCGTGGAACTCGGCGTCGCCGCTTCCGCGCTGGCCGTCCTGGTCGCCGTACCACTCGGGCTGGCGATGGCGGCGCTGACCCGCAACGGCCGGCGACGCCACCTCGAACTCGGCTTCACCTCCAGCAGCGTGGTACTCGCCACCGTCCCGGAGTTCCTGCTCGCCGTCGGCCTGGTGTACGTCTTCGGCGTCACCCTCGGCTGGGCGCCGGTCGCCGGACGGGCCGGCCCCGGCTCGTACGTGCTGCCGGTGCTGGCGCTGGCGATCGGGCCGGCCGCCGTGCTCGCCCGGATCGTCCGGGTGGAGGTGCTCGCGGTCCTGCGGGCCGACCACCTCCGCACCGCCCGGGCCAAGCGCCTGCCGGCCCGCCTCCTCTACCTGCGGCACGCCCTGCCGAACGCGATGACCGCGACGCTCACCCTGTGCGGGCTGATGCTGTCCGGCATGGTCGCCGGCACGGTGCTGGTGGAGAACGTCTTCGCCTGGCCGGGCCTGGGCAGCACGATCGTGGGATCCATCCTCGGCAAGGACCTGCCGGTCGTGCAGGGGGTGGTGCTCGTCTACGGCATCGGCGTACTGCTGGTCAACCTGGCGGTCGACATCACCCTGGCGTTGCTCGATCCCCGTTCGACGATCAGGGAGGGCTGAGCGTGCCGGCACGGACCCTGGCGAGGTGGGGGCGGACGCTGCGTACCCCGCTCGGTGCGACCGCGGCGGCACTGCTGGTCGGCGTACTGCTGCTCGCCCTGCTGGCTCCGGTGTTCTGGTCGGGCCGGGCCACCGAGGTCGACACCGACCAGATCATGCGGGGCGCCTCCGGCACGCACTGGGCCGGCACCGACAACCTGGGACGGGACGTCTTCTTCCGGGTGCTGGTCGCCACCCGGCTCTCCGTCGGGCTGGCGCTGCTGGCCACCGTGATCGGGGTGCTGACCGGCGTACTGCTCGGCGCGGCACCGGTGCTGCTGGGGGCCAGGGTGGGGCGGCTGGTGACCGCCGCGGTGAACGTGGCGGTGGCCTTCCCCGGGCTGCTGCTGGCGCTCTTCCTCGCGGTGGTCTTCGGCGTCGGCGCGACCGGCGCGCTGCTGGCGATCGGTTTCGCGATCGCACCCGGGTTCGCCCGGCTGACCCACACCCTGGTCGCCGGTGTGGCCGGTCGGGACTACGTCGCGGCGGCCCGGATCGCCGGTGTCGGCCGGTTCCGGGTGCTGTTCCGGCATGTTCTGCCGAACGTCGCCGAGCCGCTGGTGGTGAACGCGACCATCACCGCCGGCAACGCCCTGCTGGCCTTTGCCGGGCTCTCCTTCCTCGGGCTGGGGGTGCAGGCGCCGTCGTACGACTGGGGACGGCTGCTCGGCGAGGGTCTGGGCGGCATCTACCTGCACCCGGAGGCCGCGCTGGCCCCGGGGCTGGCGGTGGTCGTCGCCGGTCTGGCGTTCAACCTGTTCGGCGAGGTGATCGCCAAGGGTGTGGCGACCGGGCACACCACCGTCCGGGTCCGACGCCGACCCGGCGCGACGCCGACCGGGACACCGGCGACGGCGGGTCCGGCGGCCACCTCGACCACAGCCGGTCCGGCGGTCACGGCGGCTCCGCCGGGCGGCGACGGCGAGGACCGGCCGGTGCTCGTGGTCGAGGACCTGCGGGTCAGCTTTCCGGCCCCGGACGGTCCGGTCACCCCGGTACGCGGGATCGGTTTCGCGGTACGCCGGGGCGAGGCGGTCGGCATCGTCGGCGAGTCCGGTTCCGGCAAGACCCTCACCGCCCTCGCGATCGCCCAGCTCGTCGAGGAACCCGGCGAGGTGGCGGCGGCCCGACTCGACTTCCTCGGCCAGGGGCTGCTCGGCGCCCCGGACCGGGCCCGGCGGCACTTGCTCGGCAGCGCGTTCGGCCTGGTCTTTCAGGACCCCTCCGCGTCGTTCAACCCGACGATGCGGGTCGGGCGGCAGCTCGCCGAGGTCGCCGAGCGGCACCTGGGCATGAACCGCAGGGCGGCCCTGGCCCGGGCGGTCGACCGGCTCCGGGCGGTACGGGTACCGGCCGCCGACCGGCGCGCCCGGCAGTTCCCGCACGAGTTCTCCGGCGGGATGCGCCAACGCGCGATGATCGGCATGGGGTTGATGGGCCACCCCGCCCTGATCGTCGCCGACGAGCCGACGACCGCGCTGGACGTCACGGTGCAACGGCAGGTGCTGCGCCTGCTGGCCGAGATCCGCGCCGCCGACCGGGTCGCGCTGCTGCTGATCAGTCACGACATCACCGTCGTCGGTCAGGTCTGCGACCGGGTGCTGGTGATGTACGCCGGGCGGATCGTGGAGGAGCTGCCCGCCGCCGAGCTGCGGGTCGGCGCCCGGCACCCGTACACCCGGGCCCTGCTGGCGGCGGTGCCGGACCTGACCACCGACCGGTCCGCGCCGCTGCCGGTCGTGCCCGGGCGCCCGGCCGAGCCGGGCCGCACGCCGTCCGGCTGTGCCTTCGCCCCCCGCTGCCCCGCCGCCGACACGCGCTGCGCCGAGGATCCGCCGCTGGTCTCCGCCGGCCCGGGGCGCCGGGTGGCGTGCTGGTACCCCGTGCCGGCCGGCGTCCTACCGGCCGGTCCCGCACCGGCGCGGCAGACCGGGCGCGGTGACCGGCGCGCCGGAGCGGGGGTGTCCGATGGGTGACCTGACGTTCGAGGACGTCACGGTGCGGTACGGCAGCCGCCGACGCGGCGTGACCGCCGTCGACCGGGTGCGGTTGACCGTGCCGGCGGGTGCGGTGGTCGGCCTGGTGGGCGAGTCCGGCTCGGGCAAGTCGACGCTGGCCCGGGCGGCGGTGGGGCTGACCCCGGTCACCGGTGGACGGATCCTGCTGGGCGGGAGGCCGCTGCCACGACCCGGCCGTGCCGGGCCGCGCCCGCTGCAGATGGTCTTCCAGGACCCGTACTCCTCACTGGACCCACGGATGACGGTCGGCGAGTCGATCGCCGAGGCCGTGGCACGCGACGTCGCGCGGGGGGCGACCGCCCGCCGGGCCGAGGTGACCCGGCTGCTCGAACTGGTCGGCCTGGCCGACGAGCGCGCGGAGCGCTACCCGGCGGAGCTCTCCGGCGGACAACGGCAGCGGGTGGCGTTGGCCCGGGCGCTGGCCGGCCGTCCCGAGGTCATCATCGCGGACGAGATCACCTCGGCGCTCGACGTCTCGATCCAGGGCACCGTGCTCAACCTGGTCCGGGACCTGCGCCGACGGATGCGGCTCTCCATGCTCTTCATCTCGCACAACCTGGCGGTGGTCCGGTACGTCAGCGACATCGTCGCGGTGATGTACCTCGGCCGGATCGTCGAGTACGGGCCGGTCGACCAGGTGTTGGGCGATCCGCGGCACCCGTACACCCGGGAGCTGCTCGCCGCCGCGCCGGATCTCAGGGCGGTCGGGTCGGACCTCGCCCACGTCGGGTCGGACGTCGGGGACGGCACGCCGACCGGTTCCGCCATCGCTGTCGGGGCCGACCGGGTGCGGATCGCGCTCGCCGACGTCGAACCCGCCGACCCGCACCATCCGCCGAGCGGCTGCCGGTTCCACCCGCGCTGCCCGATCGGCCCGATGGTCCACCCCGACCGCGAGATCTGCCGGCTGACCGAGCCGGATCCCGAACCGCACCAGCACCGTGCCGCCTGCCATTTCGCCGCCACGGTCGAGACCGCACCCGTCACCCCAGCGAGGAGGAGCCGGTGACCCGACGCCAGCGCATCGAGGACCTGACCGATCTTGTCGTGCCCGAGCAGCCCGCGCTCTCCCCGGACGGCACCCGCGTCGCGTACGTGCTGCGGCGCAGCGACGTCGACGCCGACCGTACGGTGCGGGCGTTGTGGCACGTCGGCGTCGACGCGGGCCGGCCGGCCGTACTCACCCGGGGCGACGCCGACACGGCACCGGCCTGGTCGCCGGAGGGTGACCGGCTGGCCTTCCTGCGGGCGCAGGACGGGCCCGCGCAACTCTGGCTGCTGCCGACCGGCGGCGGCGAACCGGAGCGGGTGACCGATCTGCCGCTGGGCGCCGGGGCGCCGGTGTGGAGCCCGGACGGCACCCGGATCGCCTTCTCCGCTCCGGTGGACCGGCAGGCCGAACCCGGCGACCCGGCCGATCCGCGGCAGGCTGGTCCCGGCGACTCCCGTACCGGCCGGCAGGCGGGGCCGGGCCGGGAAACGCATTCCGGTGACCCGGACGCCGACCGGAAGCGGCGCGCCGACGCCCCGGTGGTGGCGGACCGGTTGGACTACCAGGCGGACGGTGCGGAGCTGCTGCGGGAGGTCCGCCGGCACCTGCACGTGCTCGACCTGGCCAGCGGGACCTGCCGCCAGGTGACCGACGGCGACTGGCACGCCGGCACCCCCGCCTGGTCACCGGAGGGCGACCGGCTGGCCTTCGCCGCCGCGACCGCGCCGGACGCCGACCTGACCGCCCGCGTACCGGTGCACGTACTCGACCTGACGGACAAGACGGCACAACCGCGGCCGGTCGGGCTCACCGACGGGGTCGCCGGGCCGGTGCTCTGGACCGCCGACGGCGCGGCCCTGCTCGTCGTCGGCACCGTCGGCGCGCCGGTCGGCCACGCCGGGCTGCTGCGGGTACCCCTGAACGGAGGCCCGGTCGTGGACCTGGCGGCCGACCTGGACCGGAACGTGATGCCCGGCGGCCCCGGCTATCCGGGTGCGGTGCCCCGGCTCACCGCCGACGGCCGGACCGTGCTGTTCTGCGTCCGCGACCGGGGCTGCACCCACCTGTACGCGGTACCGGTCGACGGCGGCGTCCCACGCCCGCTCGTCACCGGTGCCGGCCGGACCGTCGCCGGGCTCTCCGTCGCCAGGGACACCGCCGCGGTCCTGCTCCACACCCCGACCTCGTTCGGCGAGATCGTCACCGTCGACGTCAACACCGGCACCGAGTCGGTCCGGACCGACCACGGCGCGAGCCGGGGCGAGATCGACCTGTTCCGGCACGAGGAGCGGGAGTTCACCGTCTCCGACGGCACCGTGGTGCACGGCTGGCTGCTGCGGGATCCCGACCGCTCCGGGCCGCTGCCGCTGCTGCTCGACGTCCACGGCGGGCCGCACAACGCCTGGAACGCCGGAGCCGACGAGATCCACCTCTACCACCAGGAGCTGGTGGCCCGGGGCTGGGCGGTACTGCTGCTCAACCCCCGGGGCAGCGACGGCTACGGCGAGGAGTTCTACACCGCCGTACGGGAGGCATGGGGGGTGGCGGACGCCCGGGACTTCCTGGAGCCGATCGACGTACTGGTTGACGAGGGGATCGCCGACCCACGTCGGCTCGCCGTCGCCGGTTACAGCTACGGCGGATACATGGCCTGCTATCTGACCGGTCGGGACAGCCGGTTCGCGGCGGCCGTGGCCGGCGGGGTGGTCAGCGATCTGACCAGCATGGTCGGCGCCTCCGACGACGGGCATCTGCTCGCGGCGTACGAGCTCGGCGGCCTGCCGTGGGCCGACCGCGACCGGTACGCGGAGATGTCCCCACTGACCCGGGTCGACCAGGTACGCACCCCGACCCTGGTCGTGCACGGCGCCGACGACCGGCGCTGTCCGGTCGGTCAGGCCCAGCAGTGGCACACCGCGCTGCGGCAGCGGGGAGTACCGACCCGGCTGGTGCTCTACCCACAGGCATCGCACCTGTTCATCCTGGACGGACGGCCGTCGCACCGGCTCGACTTCAACCGCCGGGTGGTCGACTGGGTGGAGCGGTACGCCGGCGACCCCGACGGGCCCCGGCCGCCCCGGATCGACGCCGCGCACTGGCGACGGCGGCTGGCCGTGCTGGCCGAGCGGTACCGGGTGCCCGGCGCCACGCTCGGCATCCTGCGGGTGCGCCCCGGCGGCGACGACGAACTGGTCGAGGTGGCGTACGGGGTGCTGAACCGGGACACCGGCGTACCGGTCACCACCGACTCGGTCTTCCAGATCGGCTCGATCTCCAAGGTCTGGACGGCTGCGGTGATCATGCAGCTCGTCGACGAGGGCCGGCTGGACCTGGACGCCCCGGTGGTCGACGTACTGCCGGAACTGCGGCTCGCCGACCCGGCGGTGACCAAGCAGGTGACGGTACGGCACCTGCTCACCCACACCAGCGGCATCGACGGCGACGTCTTCACCGACACCGGCCGGGGAGACGACTGCCTGGAGCGGTACGTCGCCGGACTGGCCGAGGTGGCGCAGAACCACGGACTGGGTGCGACCTGGTCGTACTGCAACTCCGGCTTCTCGCTCGCCGGTCGGGTCATCGAGAAGCTGACCGGCGGCACCTGGGACGCGGCGGTACGGGAACGGATCTTCACACCACTCGGCCTGGCCCGTACCGGCACGCTGCCGGAGGAGGCGCTGCTGCACCGGGCCGCGGTCGGGCACGTCGGCGAGGGAGAGGACGAGCCCACCCGGGCCCCGGTCTGGGGACTGCCCCGGGCACTGGGGCCGGCCGGCCTGATCCACTCGACCGTCGCGGACGTACTCGGTTTCGCCCGCGCGCACCTGACCGGCGGACTCGCGCCGGACGGCGACCGGTGGCTCAGCGAGGCGAGCGTCGCGGCGATGGCGGACAAACACGCCGACCTGCCGGACCGGCACACCCTGGGCGACTCGTGGGGACTGGGTTGGATCCGGATGTCCTGGGACGGTCACCGGCTGATCGGACACGACGGCAACACCATCGGGCAGGCCGCCTTCCTGCGGATCCTGCCCGGGGCGGGGCTGGCGGTCACCCTGCTGACCAACGGCGGGCACGGCCGGGACCTGTACGACGAGTTGTACCGGGAGATCTTCGCCGAGCTGGCCGGGGTGGCCATGCCCCGGTCGCTGGCTCCGCCGGCCGAGCCGGTGATCGTGGACGTCCGTCCGCACCTCGGCCGGTACGAGCGGGCCGGCGCCCGGCTGGAGGTGCTGACCGGCGACGACGGGCCGGTGCTGCGGACCACGGTGACCGGGCCACTGGCCGAGCTGGTCGACGAGCCGACCCACGACCTCCGGATGGTGCCGGTCAACCCGGACCTGTACGTCGTCCGCCAGCCCGGAACCCGTACCTGGATCCCGGTGACCTTCTACCGGCTCGATTCCGGCGAGCGCTACCTGCACTTCGGCGCGCGGGCGACGCCGAGGGTGGACTGAGGTGCCCGGCGACGACGTCGCTGCCCTTGGTGAGCCCGCTGACGTCGGTGGTGTCCGAAGAGGTGCCGACGCCGGTTCCGGGCCGGGCGGCGACCCGGGCAACGGGCTGGTGGCGCGGATGCGGGCCGCGCTGCCGGCGATGCTGGCCGACATCGGGACGCTGGTCAGCTGCGAGTCGCCGTCGGCCGACCAGGCCGCGGTCGCGGCCAGTGCCGAGGTGGTCGCCCGGGTCGGCACCCGGCTGCTCGGGTCGGCACCGGAGCGGATCGTCCTGGCCGGCTGGACGCACCTGCGCTGGCGGTTCGGCGACCAGCCGTCCCGGGTGCTGCTGCTCGGCCACCACGACACGGTCTGGCCCCTGGGCTCGCTCGACACCCACCCGTACGAGGTGCGTGACGGCGTACTGCGGGGACCCGGCTGCTTCGACATGAAGGCCGGCCTGGTGCTGGCCCTGTACGCGGTGGCGGCGCTGCCCGACCGGTCCGGAGTCACCATCCTGGTCACCGGCGACGAGGAACTCGGTTCGCCGAGTTCCCGGGCACTGGTCGAGGCCGAGGCGGTCGGCCGGGCCGGCGCCCTGGTGCTGGAGGCGTCGGCCGCCGGCGGCGCGCTGAAGACCGCGCGCAAGGGGGTCTCCCGGTACCGGGTCGAGGCCGCCGGCCGGGCCGCGCACGCCGGGCTGGAGCCGGAACGCGGGATCAACACCACGGTGGAGCTGGCGCACCAGGTGCTCGCGGTCGGCGCGCTCGCCGACCCGGGTCGGGGCACCACCGTCACGCCGACCGTGCTGTCGGCGGGGACCACCTCGAACACGGTGCCGGACAGCGGCGGCTTCGCGGTGGACGTACGGGTCTGGGACGTCTCGGAGCAGGAGCGGGTCGACCGGGCGATCCGGGCTCTGGCCCCGGCGCTGCCCGGGGCGCGGCTGACGGTGACCGGTGGACCGAACCGGCCGCCGCTGGCCGCCGCCGCCTCGGCCGAGCTGTTCGGACAGGCGAGTGTCCTCGCCGCGCGGTTGGGACTGCCGCCGCCGGGCGGTGTGGCCGTGGGCGGCGCCTCGGACGGCAACTTCACCGCCGGGGTCGGCACCCCGACGCTGGACGGTCTCGGCGCGGTGGGTGGTGGCGCACACGCCGACGACGAGCACGTGACCGTGGCCGAACTGCCCGGCCGGGCCGCGCTGGTCGCGGCACTCACCGACCGACTGCGCCGGCCCGCCGGCCACGCCGACGGCGGACCGCCGTGACCCGTCCGGATCCGGCCGTCAGCACGGCGCGGGTCCCCGGACCGCCGTCCCGTCGTACCGGCACCTCCTCCCGTGCCGACCTGGTCGACCCGGTCGTCCGGGCGGCCGGCAGCGCGGCCGACGCCGCCGGCCGGGCCGCCGGTGTCGAGGTACGGGAGGTCTCCGACCTCGCCGGGCTGCGCGAGGTGTGCCAGCTCGTCGACGGGATCTGGCGCCCGGACCCGACCGACCCGCCGATCACCGTCAACCTGCTGCGGGCACTGACGAAGGCCGGCAACTACGTCGCCGGAGCGTACGACGGCGGCCGGCTGGTCGGCACGTGTATGGCCTTCTTCGGCCCGCCGGAGCGGCGGACGATGCACAGCCACATCGCCGGCGTCTCCGGGGCGGTGCAGGGGCGCCGCGTCGGCTTCGCGCTGAAGCTGCACCAGCGGGCCTGGGCGCTGCACCGGGGCGTGTCCACGATCGCCTGGACCTTCGATCCGCTGGTCTGCCGTAACGCGTACTTCAACCTGGTGAAACTGGCCGCGGTGCCGGCACAGTACCTGCCGAACGTCTACGGCCCGATGAACGACGGCATCAACGGCGACGACGACACCGACCGGCTGCTGCTCCGCTGGGATCTCGCCGCCCCGGCCGTCGTGGCGGCGTGCGCCGGGTCGGTGGCCGCCGCCGATGCCGAGGCGGAGCGGAACCGGGGCGCCGTCGTCGCGCTGGACCGGTCGCCGCGGGACCAGCCGCTGACCCGAGCGGTCGACGGTGACGTACTGCTGGTGGCCGTTCCGCCGGACATCACGGCACTGCGCCGGGCCGATCCGGCGACCGCGCGGCGGTGGCGGGTGGCACTCCGGGACGTGCTGGCGCCGCTGCTGACCCAGGGTGCGCGGGTGACGGGGTTCGACCGGTCCGGCTGGTACGTGGTGAACCGGACCGCCGCGAGAGAGTCGTGAACCGTGGCCGTTGCGAGGAAGGGAAGTCGATGAAGCTCACCGGAGTGGAACTGCGCCGGATCCGGATGCCGCTGGTGGCGCCGTTCCGGACCTCGTTCGGCACCGAGACCTACCGGGACATCCTGCTGGTGCGGGTGGTGACCGACGCGGCCGAGGGCTGGGGCGAGTGCGTGGCGCTGTCCGGACCGCTGTACTCGTCGGAGTACGTGGCGGCGGCCGGGGAGGTGCTGCGCCGGTTCCTCGTACCGGCGCTCGCGGCGGCGCCCCGGCTCGACGCGTACCAGGTGGGCCCGGCGTTGGCCGCGATCAAGGGCCACCGGATGGCGAAGGCGGCGCTGGAGACCGCGGTGCTCGACGCCGAGTTGCGTGCCGAGGGCCGGACGCTCGCCCGTGAGCTGGGCGCGACCCGGGAAGCCGTCCCCTGTGGAGTCTCGGTTGGCATCATGGACTCCGTCGACGAACTGCTGGACGCGGTCGACGGCTACCTCTCCGCCGGGTACGTCCGGATCAAGTTGAAGATCGAACCGGGCTGGGACGTCGAGCCGGTGCGCGCGGTACGGGAGCGGTTCGGCGGCGAGGTGCTGCTGCAGGTGGACGCGAACACCGCGTACACCCGGGCGGATGCCCGGCACCTGGCCCGGCTGGACCCGTTCGACCTGCTGCTGATCGAGCAGCCGCTGGACGAGGAGGACCTGCTCGGGCACGTCGAACTCGCCCGGGTCATCCGTACGCCGGTCTGCCTGGACGAGTCGATCACCTCGGCCCGGACCGCCGCCGATGCCATCCGGCTGGGGGCGTGCGCGATCGTCAACGTCAAGCCGGGCCGGGTCGGCGGTTACCTCGAGGCACGCCGGATCCACGACCTGTGTGCGGCGCACGGCGTACCGGTCTGGTGCGGCGGCATGCTGGAGAGCGGGATCGGCCGGGCCGCGAACGTGGCACTGGCCGCGCTGCCCGGGTTCACCCTGCCCGGCGACACCTCGGCCTCCGACCGTTACTACCGCACCGACATCACCCCGCCGTTCGTGCTGGCCGACGGGCACCTCGCGGTGCCGACCGGCCCGGGGATCGGCGTCGAACCGGTGCCCGAGCTGCTGGCCGAGGTCACCACCGACACCGAGTGGCTGCCGCGGTGACGTCCGCCGGCGCGGTGCCGCCCGCCCGCTGCCGCGGTGACGCGCCCGTGCTGGTCGCTGTCCGGGTGACGCGGCGTCGTCGCCGGGGACGAGTCCGCCGGGCATTCTTGTACGCCGGAACGAACTAGGCTGAACCCCCGGAACCTAGCTTCGGACGGTGCTCGTTCCCGTGACCCGGCGCCCCCACGCCAGCCTCGGCCGTGTCCTCGACGACCTCGGCACGACACTGCTGGAGGTGGTGCACGGCGTAGCGGACCAGGGAACCGACATCGGCGGCGTCGCCATCCACGACCCGCTCGACGAGCCGGTGCCGCCCCGGCACGCGCTGGTGCTGGGCATCGGCGTACGGGAGCCGGACGAGATCACCCGACTGCTGCGTACGCTGGGCCGCCAACAGGCCGTCGGCCTGGTGCTGCGGGCACCGGTGGTGGTGACCGCCGAGGTGTCGGCCGCTGTCGCGGAGTCCGGGGTGGCGCTGCTGGCGCTGACCCGGGGAGCGTCCTGGACCCAGTTGGCGGCCCTGCTGCGGTCGCTGCTCGCCGAGGGGGACGTCGGCGACGTGGGCCGGCAGACCCTCGGCGGCATACCGTCCGGTGACCTCTTTGCCCTGGCCAACGCGGTCGCCGCACTGTTGGACGCGCCGGTCACCATCGAGGACCGGAACCTGCGGGTGCTGGCGTTCTCCGGCCGGCAGGACGAGGCGGACCGGTCCCGGGTGGAGACGATCCTCGGCCGGCAGGTGCCGGAGCGGTACTCGCGGATGCTCACCGAACGCGGCGTCTTCCGCGAGCTGTACCGCAGCGACCAGCCGGTGTTCGTGGCGCCGCCGCGTACCTGGCCGGACGAGTTCGCCGTACCCCGGGTGGCGGTCGCGGTCCGGGCCGGCGACGAGGTGCTCGGCTCGATCTGGGCGGCGGTCCGCGAACCGCTCAGCGAGGAACGGACCCGGGCGTTCCGCGACGCGGCCCGGCTGGTCGCCCTGCACCTGCTGCGGATCCGTGCCGGTGCGGACGTCGAACGGCGGCTCCGCGCCGACCTGGTCAGTACGGCGTTGGAGGGCGGCACCGGAGCGCGGGAGGCGCTGAACCGGCTGGGCCTGGCCGATCAGCCGGTGGTGCTGCTCGCGCTGGCCGTGCTCGACCCCGGCGACGGCCCGGACACCGCCCCGGCGAGCACCGACCCGGGCATCGCCACAGAACGACAGCGACTCGGCGACGGCCTGGCGATGCATCTCAGCGCGCTGCATCCGCGCTGTGCGGCGGCCCTGGTCGGCGATGTCGCCTACGGCCTGGTACCGGTGGCCGACGGGGTGGACGGTGAGCAGCGGGCGGTGCGGATCGCCACCGACTTTCTCGACCGGGTCGGTGACCGGGTACGCGCCGTGGTCGGCATCGGCCCGGTCGCGCGGGACGTGGTCGGGCTCGCCGCCGCCCGGGACAGCGCCGACCGGGCACTGCGGGTGCTCCGCTCCGGCGGCGCGGAGAGCCGCCGGGTGGTCCGGCTCGCCGACGTGTACGTCGAGGCGTTGCTGCTCGAACTCCGCGACCTGGTCGCGGCGCGCGGCGACCGCCCGACCGGCCCGGTCGCCCGGCTGTACGCCTACGACGCGCAGCACAACACCAGCCTGGTCCGGACCCTGCAGGCCTGGCTGGACGCGTTCGGCGACGTGGTCGCCGCCTCCGCCGCGCTCTACGTGCACCCGAACACCTTCCGCTACCGGTTGCGCCGGCTCACCGAGGTGGGCGGGTTGGACCTGAACGATCCGCAGGCCCGGTTCGCCGCGATGCTGCAACTCCGGGTGGTGCCACCACCGACGGACCCACCCACCGGTCCGACGTGCTGACCACCGCCGACCCTGAGGCGCCGGCCGCTTCCGGCCGTCCTCGTGCGCGGCCTGATCTCCCGGCCGGTGGCCTGGCGAGCGCCCCGGCGTCGTCCGTGTCACACCGCCGGGCGGCGTCGGCCGCGTCACACCGGCATCGCCACAACCCGGGCCCGGCGGTGTTTCCGCTGTTCAGGACGGCTGTGCCGGAGTGTCGGGGTGGTGTTCTGGGCCGCGGGCGTACTCGGGGTCGAGTCGCAGGCGGCCAGCACTGCCGTGCCGACGGCCAGCAGGGCGGCGAGAGGCAGCAAACGCTTGCGCAGCATCGTCTTCTCCATGGTCTACCTGGTTCCAGTACGTCCGGAGCCGTTCGGCATCCACACGGAGGTGATCCGCAAACGGTTCACCGCCTGTCGTCCCGTCGCCGCCGAGGTCATCTCCTCGGTGACCGGACCGCCGGGTCGCCGCCGTCAGCGGGTGACGGAGATCGTCTGCTTCGCCAACTGGTACGCCGGGAGCATCGCCTCGAACTCCTCGGTGTCGAGGCCGGCGAGCGTGAGTAGCATCGTGCCGAACCGGGTCGCCACCACCAGGGCGCGTTCCCGCCTGAACTCCCCGGTCAGCTCGCTCTTCTGCAGGTACGTCGCCTCGGTCGCGCGCAGCGGTCCGGCCAGCGTGTCCCGGTACTGCAGTTCGGTGATCTCGCCGTTGGCGGCGAGGAACTCCTCAAGCCCCTTGCGGGCCCCGATGACGGCGCCGCGGTCGACGACCCAGATCCGCAGGAATCCGATGTTGCCGGTCGGCTTCGCGTCGATCTCACAGGTGGCGGTGGAACCGCCCTGCTGCATCAGTTCGGCGAACTCCGGGTTGAACTCGATGTCCTTCGGCTTCCAACTCGCGGGTACGTCGAAGGTGATCGGCATCTCGCAGTCCGTGCCCTCGGGACCGACCTTGACCGCTGCGGCGGCCGGGGCGACGTCGTCGTACCAGGGTGGTCCGGGTGCCGGCGGTGTCGCGCTCGGGCTCGCCGAGGTCGACCCGCCGCCGTTCGTCGACTCCGGATCGCCGGCGCAGCCCGCCGCCAGCGCGATGGTGAGCGCGGCCAGTACGGCCACACGAAGTTTGCTCGGCACGCTTTTCGCTCCTTGCTGATGTTGGGCCGGGCAAGCAAACCCGAGCGCCCGGCGCCACGTCAATCGGGTTGCCCGTCGGTGTGGGGGCGACCGGGCGGGGCGGCTCGCCGTGGTCGGGCGACCGGTGCCCGACCCAGGCTCCCCGGCGGCGCCTACCGGTCGTCGGCCCGGTGCGACGACGCGGTGGACCGGGGGCCGCCGGGACGGTTGTCGCCGGTCGGCCAGGCGGCCCGGGCCAGCGCCGGCAGTTCCCGGCGGCGGTACGCCAGCATCGCCAGGGCCAGCGCGGCGTACACGATCGCGACCCCGTACCGGACGGTCTGGGTCGGTATCGCGAACTGCACCGCGAAGAGCACGAACAGCAGCGCCGCCTCCAGGCGGGAGATCCGCAGGTTCATCAGGATCGCCACCCCGAGCAGGGTCTGCGCGGTGGTGAGGTACAGCTCCTCGACCTGCCGGGAGTCCAGCGGCAGACCGTCGAACTCGCCGCCGCCGAGGTAGAAGGCGAGCGGCAGGCAGGCGATCAGCAGCGTCCACTGGTTGAGCTTCGCGGCCAGCAGCGCGCCGAGCCCGTCGTCGGCCCGGCCGCGCAGCGCGAACGCCACCGCCACGATCACCTCCGGCGCCTCGGAGGCGACCGGAGCCAACCACTGCACCAGGAGGAACTCGTCGATCCCGAGGGACTTGCCGGCCTCGACGAGGGACTTGCCGAACGGCTCGGCCGCGCTGAGCACCACCACGGCGGCCGCGACGAAGAGTACGGCCACCGTCGTCCGGCGCCGTACGGTCGGCTGGCCGGCCAGGGTGGCGGCCACCCCGACCAGTGCCTCCTCGGTGTGTGCGGTCCGGCCGATCCGGGACAGGTAGAGCGCGAACAGGCCGCCGAGCACGATGCTGTCGTACCACGCCAACCGTCCGGTCAAGGGGATGACCAGGGCGTACACGGTCGCGATCAGCAGGTAGACGGTCTCGGTCCGGCGGTGTGGCGCCAGGCTCACACCGTTGCGGTCGCCCGGCTGCCCCCGCCGCCGTACCGCCCAGATGGCGAAGAAGACCAGCAGCGGCCAGGCCACGCCGATCAGCAGCCGGTTGGCGCCGGTCATGTTCGCCAGGGCGAAGGCGGAGAAACCCGGGTCGGAGCCGGCCACGTAGGCGAAGTAGATGTCGATCGCGTACTCCGGAAGCACCGCCACCAGTGCGAGCAGGGCGAGTGCGAGACTGCCCGGCAGGTCGACCCGGGCGACCTCGGAGGCCCACATCAGCAGCGCCACCGCCGCCAGCACCGCGATTCCGAAGACCGCCATGGCGGCCACCGGCGGGAGGTGCCGGCCGGAGAGCCGGATGGCGACGGCGGGTACGGCCACGACGACCGCGATGCCGACCCGGAGCAACGCCGCCCGGTTCGACATCGTGACATCGAGCCTCACCCGCACCGCCGCCACCCCCGTCACATCGAGCCTGCCGGACCGGGACGCCGGAAGAGGGCGGAATCGGCCAGATCAACGACCGGTGGGACCGGCCGGCGGAGGGAACGCCGACCGGTGGTGCGTGCGGCCGTGCCGTCCGCGCCGGCCGTGCGGTAGGTTGTCCGGGTTCAGTCGCTGCGACCCGAGGAGGTGGGACCGATTTTCGCCATTACCGGCGCGGTGCTCCCACCACGCGGGCCCCTGCCCTCCTCGGGGTGGACCGGGCCTCGGTGACCACAGGAGCGCCGCCAGGCTCTCGAAGGATCACCCATGTTCCCATCCGGTTTCTCCACCACACGCGGTTGTCGTACCACCACGTCCGCCGCTGAGCCGACCGAGTCCGATCCGGCCGCCGCCGTCGGGCAGGCCGCCGATCCCGGCCCCGCCATCGCCGTCGAGGCCGGCGCCGCGACGGCGGCGGACACCGCGGCCATTGTCGAGCGGCTGCGGGCCGCCGGTTGCGTCTTCGCCGAGGACGAGGCCCAGCTCCTGATCGACTCCGCACCGAGCCCGGTGGTGCTCCGGCAGATGGTCGAACGCCGGGTCGCCGGCCTGCCGCTGGAGCACATCGTCGGCTGGGTCGACTTCTGCGGACTGCGGATCGCGGTCGACCCCGGGGTCTTCGTACCGCGTCGCCGTACCGAACTGCTCGCCCGGCAGGCGGCGACGCTGGCCGTGCGGGGTGCCACCGTACTGGATCTGGGCTGCGGGTCGGGGGCGATCGGGGTGGCGGTGGCGAACCTGGTCGCCGGCGTCGAGTTGCACGCGTCGGACGTCGACCCGGCCGCCGTACGCTGCGCGTTGCGCAACCTCGCCCCGCTCGGTGGACAGGTGTACGCCGGCGACCTGTACGACGCGCTGCCCGCCGGGCTCCGGGGCCGGATCGACGTACTCGTGGCGAACGTGCCGTACGTCCCCACCGGTGCCGTCGAGCTGCTTCCGCCGGAGGCACGGCTCCACGAGCCGCTGGTCGCGCTCGACGGTGGGCCGGACGGCCTCGACGTACTGCGTCGGGTGGCCACCGGGGCCCGGGAATGGCTCGCTCCCGGCGGGCATCTGTTGCTGGAGACGAGCCGGGCGCAGGTGGCCGACGCGCTCGACGCGCTGACCGGGGCCGGGCTCACCCCGACCGTGGTCAGCGACGAGGAACTCCTGGGCACCGCTGTCATCGGCCGGCGCTGAGCCGCCCCGGACCTCCGGCCACCGCGGCTGTCCGGGGCGGCTGTTGCCCGCTGCCCTCTGCCGCCGCTGCGGTTGTCCGGGGCGGCTGCCCGCCGCCGTTACTGCGGTTGTCCGGCCGTCGCCGGCTCGGCGTCGCCGGGGGTGGCCAGGATCGCCGAGATCGTCGCCGCGTCGCCGGCGAGGTGCGCGGCCAGCAGTTCGGCGAAGCGTTCCGCCGCCAGCACCGGTACGCCCAGCGTGGTGGCCTTCTCCGCCTTGCTGCCGGCGCCCTCGCCGACCACGACGAGATCGGTCTTCTTCGAGACCGAACCGGAGGACCTGCCGCCGAGCCGTTCGACCGCCTCGTTCCCCTCGTTGCGGGTCAGTCCCGGCACCGAGCCGGTGACCACCACGGTCATCGGGGTGCCGTCGGGCCGTCGCAGCGGCAGCGCGCTCGCGGACGGCGTGCCGGGGTCACCGCCGTGGGTCTCGTCACCGGCGGTGCCGTCCGCGCCGGTCGGCGGCCCGGTGACCCCCGGCTCGGTCATGTTCACGTGGTGCCCGGCCAACTTGTTGATCACCGGGGTCAACTCAACCAATTCGGCCGCGATGGTGACGGCCCGTTCCGGGCCGACCCCCTCGACCTGCTGCAGGTCGGTCACGGACGCGCCGAGCAGCGCCTCCATCGTGCCGAAGTGCCGCGCCAGCCGACGCGACATCGAACGGCCGGTCATCCGGACGCCGAGCCCGGTGAGGACCCGGGACAGTGGCTGCGCCCGGGAGGCGTCGATGTTCGCGACGAGTTTGCGGGCCGACACGTCACCGAGCCGGTCGAGGGTGACCAGCGTCTCCGGGGCGAGGGCGTAGAGGTCACCGGGGTCGGTCACCAGCCGGGCGTCGACCAGCAGATCGATGATCTTGCTGCCGAGCCCCTCGATGTCCATCGAGTCCCGGGCCGCGTAGTAGGCCAGCGACTCACGGGCACCGCAGGCCCGTCCCTGGACACAGCGCCAACGCTTCTGCGAGCGGTCGATCTCGCCGCCGCAGCGTGGGCAGTCGACCGGTGGCTCGTACGGCGCCGAATCCGCCGGCCGTTCGTCGAGCTTGGCGCCGGTCACCTCCGGGATCACGTCGCCGGCCCGCCGGACGAAGACGGTGTCCCCGGCCCGGACGTTGCGGCGTACCAGGTCGTCGAAGTTGTGCAGGGTCGCCGAGGTGACCGTCACCCCGCCGACCTGCACCGGTGCCAGTACGGCGACCGGGGTGATCACACCGGTGCGACCGACCTGCACCTCGATCCGCAGCAGGGTGGTCGTTCGCGTGTCGGCCGGGAACTTGTAGGCGACGCCCCAGCGCGGCGCCCGGGTCCCCGAACCGGCCAGCTCCCGGTCGGCCGGCGAATCCGCCTTGACGACCGCGCCGTCGATCCCGAAGCCGAGTTCACCACGCCGGGCGTAGAGCGCCTCCACCGCGGCGAGCACCTCGTCGAGGGTGCCGCAGAGCGGCATGCCGGCGGCCGACCCGGCGGTGGTGGCGACCCCGAGTCGCTCGACGTACGCCATGATCGCCGAGTGCGGCAGCGGGTCCGTGCCGGCGACACCGTCGGGCAGGCCGTGCACCGAGTAGGCGAGGAAGGACAGCGGCGCGTCGTACGCCCGGTCCTGGGCACGCAGCGTGCCGGCGGCGGCGCTGCGCGGGTGCGCGAACGGCGGCTCGCCGTGCCCGGTCCGCAGCTCGTTGGCCCGGGCGAAGTCCGCGTCGGTCATGAAGACCTCGCCCCGGATCTCCATCGTCACCGGCTCGCCGAGCTGCTCCGGCAGGCCGACCGCCCGACGGGCCTGGGTGGTGACGTCCTCACCGGCCCGGCCGTCGCCCCGGGTGGCCACCTGGGTCAGCCGGCCGTCGACGTACCGGGCGGCGATGGCGAGGCCGTCGATCTTGGGCTCGACCGTGTAGCCGGCGACGGGCCGCCCGAGCAGCTTCTCCAGCCGTACCGCCCACCGGCCCAGCGCGTCGGCGCCGAAGACGTTGTCGAGGCTGAGCATCGGTTCGCTGTGTACGACGTCGCCGACCACCCCGACACCGGCCGCGACCAGCTCGCTGGGCGAGTCGTCCGCCTTCCAGTCCGGGTGGGCGGTCTCGGTGGCGACGACCCGGGCCAGCAGCGCGTCGTACGTCGCGTCGTCCATCGCCAGCTCGGCACCGTTGTAGTACTCCGCCGCGGCCGACCGGATCTCGGCGAGCGCCGTCGCGTAGTCCGACGGGTCGTCGAACGGCGCCGCCACCCCGGCGTCCACCACCGGCTCTGCCGCCACGACCGCCACCCCGGGCTCCACCGGGTCGACCGTCACCGGCTCCCCCGCATCGACCGCCGCCGACCTGATCGGGTCTACCACCAGCTCATTCATCCCCGTACCCCTCTTCCGTCCGGCCGCGCACAGCCTAGAGACCGGGTACGACGGCCCGCTCCGCCGCAGGCAGCGACGGTACGCCCGGGCTCCTGGTCGCGGAAGGGCTGCTTGTTCACCACGTCGACCTGCTGGGCCCGCGGAGAGACCTAGGCTGACCTCATGTCCGAGCCCGCGCAGCGCCCGGAGAGCCTCGGCACGGTGGTGGTGGCGGGGCTGGCCAACCTCGCCGTGGCCGTGGCCAAGGCCGTGGCCGGCGTGGTCTCCGGCTCGGCGGCCGTGCTCGCCGAAGCCGCGCACTCGGTCGCCGACACGACCACCGAGGTGCTGCTCTTCGTGGCGCTGCGCCGGGGCGCCCGGCCAGCCACCGTCCAGTACCCGTTCGGCCACGGCCGGGAGACCTACCTCTGGGCCTTCATCGCGGCCACCGTCACCTTCGTCGTCGGCGCCGGATTCTCGATCTTCCAGGGCATCGACGCGATCCAGTCCCGGGAGGAGCAGATCGACCCTCTGGCGGCGTACCTGGTCCTGGCCGTCTCCTTCGTCGCCGAGGGCGTGTCCCTGCTGCGTTCCGTGCGGCAGGTGCGGCACCGGGCGAGCCGGTGGAGGGTGCCGTGGCTGCGGATCGCCCGCTACACCCCGAACACCACGCTCAAGGCGGTGCTGCTGGAGGACAGCGCGGCCCTGGTCGGCCTGGTCCTGGCCGGCGCCGGGGTGGCACTGTCCGAGCTGACCGGCAGCCCGCTCTGGGACGGCCTCGCCTCCATCGGGATCGGCGCGCTGCTGCTGGTGGTGGCGACCACCCTGGCGTACAGCAACGTGGTGCACCTGGTCGGGCGTTCGGCTCGGGAGGCGGTCCGCGAGGAGATCCACCGGGAGCTCTCCGCCGTACCGAACGTGCGGGGGGTGGACGAGCTGATGACCCTGCAACTCGGGCCGGAGGACATCCTGGTGGCGGCGAAAATCAACTTCGCCGAGGAGGCGGGCCGGGGCGAGATCGAGATCGCGGCGGACGAGGCCGAGCGCCGGCTGATCGCCGGGAACCCCGCGATCCGGTACGTCTTCCTGGACCCCACCCGGCGTACCCGTTGACCCGCCAGGTGGCGAGGTCGGAGCGCTCGGGTGCCTGCTGCGGCACGGGGCTCCGACCTCCCGGTCAGCCGGAGTAGCCCCGGGTGGCGGCCCAGTTCGCCAGGTTCGTCGTGCTCATCCAGTACGAGCTGGCACCGTTCACGTCCGCCGGGTCGGCGATCTTCACGGTACGACCGTCATCGCGGTAGCCGACCACGGTCAGGTAGTGACCCCCGTCGTACGAGTGCGGCGCGCCCGTCGTGTCGGTGGCGGTGCCGATGACGTTGACCACGACCGGGTGGTCGGTGGCGACGGCCCGGGTCACGTCGGACCGCAGCCGGTCCGTCTCGGCCGGGGTGGCGACCTGCTCCGGGATCGACCGGGTGCGGTAGAAGTCGGTGTCCCCGACGCTGTTGAGGACCCGGGTGGTGTCCTCGGCCGAGTCGGTGCCGTTGACGGTGGTGCCGAGCTGGTTCGCGATCTCGTCCTGGCTCGGCGCCGGACCCTGCGCGGTCAGCGCGATCCGGGTGGCGGCCGGGCCGCAGTAGTAGAAGTTCGGCTGGGCCTGGTATTCGACCGTCAGCTCCCTGGCCGGCGGTGCCGCGACTCGGAGGTCCGCCTGGCCGCCGAGGGTCAGTGCCGGACCGGCCACCGAGCCGCCGATGACGGCGAGCCCGGCCACGGCGAGCGCCGCTCTGCGGGTGGTGGGTGGGGTGGTGGCGGTCAGCCACCGGACCCGTTGCACGAGGGTGGTCAGCACAGTGGCCTCCTTCCGGCCGTATGTCGGTGAAGGCCGTCACGTCCGGTGGCGGAGTGGAAGAGGGTGTCACCGGAATCGGCCGGCCCGCCTGATCAGCGGCGTACCTGGGGGCAACGTCGTCGGGATGTCTGACATTCCCAGATTTGTCAGGGCGATTGACCGGGTTCGCCACCCCGATTTGGCGTACGGGTTCCGGGCGTGTAACTTTCTCGCTCGGCAGGGAACCGGGCGAGCCTGGCGGGTCACACCGCGGCGGCCGGCCTGCCAGCCCCGAAAGGACTTCAGCGGCCAGTCCGCTGTGCCCGAGGGGTGCACGGCCCCGCCGGGGAAGCACGACAAACCGGGAGATACCGGTTTGACGAGGCGAAAACGGTCGGGTAAGGTTTACGGAGTGCCCGGGGGAAACGCCGGGGACAACGGAGCAAGAGCCCCGAGTGGTTGGTCTTAGGATCTGCTGGTCGGTGTGTGTTTGTTCTTTGAGAACTCAACAGGGTGCTTGATAAGCCAGTGCCAAATGTTTGTTTGTTTGGCAGCAAGTGTTTAATTTGTTGCTGGGTTGATTTTCCAAGTTTTTGTTGGAGAGTTTGATCCTGGCTCAGGACGAACGCTGGCGGCGTGCTTAACACATGCAAGTCGAGCGGAAAGGCCCTTCGGGGTACTCGAGCGGCGAACGGGTGAGTAACACGTGAGTAACCTGCCTCAGGCTTTGGGATAACCCTCGGAAACGGGGGCTAATACCGGATATGACATGTCACCGCATGGTGGTGTGTGGAAAGTTTTTCGGCCTGGGATGGGCTCGCGGCCTATCAGCTTGTTGGTGGGGTGATGGCCTACCAAGGCGACGACGGGTAGCCGGCCTGAGAGGGCGACCGGCCACACTGGGACTGAGACACGGCCCAGACTCCTACGGGAGGCAGCAGTGGGGAATATTGCACAATGGGCGGAAGCCTGATGCAGCGACGCCGTGTGAGGGATGACGGCCTTCGGGTTGTAAACCTCTTTCAGCAGGGACGAAGCGCAAGTGACGGTACCTGCAGAAGAAGCGCCGGCCAACTACGTGCCAGCAGCCGCGGTAAGACGTAGGGCGCGAGCGTTGTCCGGATTTATTGGGCGTAAAGAGCTCGTAGGCGGCTTGTCGCGTCGACTGTGAAAACCCACAGCTCAACTGTGGGCTTGCAGCCGATACGGGCAGGCTAGAGTTCGGTAGGGGAGACTGGAATTCCTGGTGTAGCGGTGAAATGCGCAGATATCAGGAGGAACACCGGTGGCGAAGGCGGGTCTCTGGGCCGATACTGACGCTGAGGAGCGAAAGCGTGGGGAGCGAACAGGATTAGATACCCTGGTAGTCCACGCTGTAAACGTTGGGCGCTAGGTGTGGGGGGCCTCTCCGGTTCTCTGTGCCGCAGCTAACGCATTAAGCGCCCCGCCTGGGGAGTACGGCCGCAAGGCTAAAACTCAAAGGAATTGACGGGGGCCCGCACAAGCGGCGGAGCATGCGGATTAATTCGATGCAACGCGAAGAACCTTACCTGGGTTTGACATGGCCGCAAAACCTGCAGAGATGTGGGGTCCTTCGGGGGCGGTCACAGGTGGTGCATGGCTGTCGTCAGCTCGTGTCGTGAGATGTTGGGTTAAGTCCCGCAACGAGCGCAACCCTTGTTCGATGTTGCCAGCGCGTTATGGCGGGGACTCATCGAAGACTGCCGGGGTCAACTCGGAGGAAGGTGGGGATGACGTCAAGTCATCATGCCCCTTATGTCCAGGGCTTCACGCATGCTACAATGGCCGGTACAATGGGCTGCGATACCGTGAGGTGGAGCGAATCCCAAAAAGCCGGTCTCAGTTCGGATCGGGGTCTGCAACTCGACCCCGTGAAGTCGGAGTCGCTAGTAATCGCAGATCAGCAACGCTGCGGTGAATACGTTCCCGGGCCTTGTACACACCGCCCGTCACGTCACGAAAGTCGGCAACACCCGAAGCCGGTGGCCTAACCCGTAAGGGGGGGAGCCGTCGAAGGTGGGGCTGGCGATTGGGACGAAGTCGTAACAAGGTAGCCGTACCGGAAGGTGCGGCTGGATCACCTCCTTTCTAAGGAGCACCTCCCTGCGAAAGTGGGGTAGGAGCCCGCGACCTGCGAATGTCGGGTCGGGGTGCTCGTTGGCGGAGACACTGGCGAGTCAGGGCTGGCAGCGGCTTGAGGTTCTTGTACGCATTCCTTTCGGGGGGTGGTGGAAGGTTCTGATGGTGCGGCTGGTTCTGGTGTAGAGCATCCTGTTGGGTCCTGAGGGAACAAGCCACGTGGTGGTTGTTTTCTCTGCCAGGCATGGCCTGGCCCCGCAAACTGGCTGGTTTTTCTGGTTGGGTGTGGGGTTGTGGGTTGTGGGTTGGTCGTTTGTTGAGAATTACACAGTGGACGCGAGCATCTTTGTGGTCAAGTTGTCAAGGGCGAACGGTGGATGCCTTGGCACCAGGAGCCGATGAAGGACGTGGGAGGCCGCGATAGGCCTGGGGGAGCTGTCAACCAAGCTGTGATCCCAGGGTGTCCGAATGGGGGAACCCGGCACCAGTCATGTGGTGTCACCCGCACCTGAATTCATAGGGTGTGTGGAGGGAACGCGGGGAAGTGAAACATCTCAGTACCCGTAGGAAGAGAAAACAATAGTGATTCCGTGAGTAGTGGCGAGCGAAAGCGGATCTAGGCTAAACCGGTTGCGTGTGATACCTGTCAGGGGTTGCGTGGTCGGGGTTGTGGGAGCTCATGGGGTGTGCTGACACGCGCCCGGGGAGTTATAAAACCAGTTGCTAGCCGAATGGTGTGGAAAAGCCAACCGTAGGCGGTGATAGTCCGGTAGGTGAAAGTGGCTGGTCTTCCTTGTGGGTGTTCCCGAGTAGCGGCGGACCCCTGTAATCTGCCG
Source organism: Plantactinospora sonchi (assembly GCF_036422035.1). NCBI lineage: Bacteria > Bacillati > Actinomycetota > Actinomycetes > Micromonosporales > Micromonosporaceae > Plantactinospora > Plantactinospora sonchi. Next base: position 40,200 of record NZ_JAZGQK010000043.1, on the reverse strand, counting down.
TGAATCTGCCAGGACCACCTGGTAAGCCTAAATACTTCCTGGTGACCGATAGCGGACAAGTACCGTGAGGGAATGGTGAAAAGTACCCCGGGAGGGGAGTGAAATAGTACCTGAAACCGTTCGCCTACAATCCGTCGGAGCCTTTAGGGGTGACGGCGTGCCTTTTGAAGAATGAGCCTGCGAGTTAGTGGCATGTGGCGAGGTTAACCCGTGTGGGGTAGCCGTAGCGAAAGCGAGTCTGAATAGGGCGTTTGAGTCGCATGTTCTAGACCCGAAGCGGAGTGATCTAGCCATGGGCAGGCTGAAGCGTGGGTAAGACCGCGTGGAGGGCCGAACCCACCAACGTTGAAAAGTTGGGGGATGACCTGTGGTTAGGGGTGAAAGGCCAATCAAACTCCGTGATAGCTGGTTCTCCCCGAAATGCATTTAGGTGCAGCGTCGCGTGTTTCTTGCCGGAGGTAGAGCACTGGATGGTCTAGGGGCCCTACAAGGTTACCGAAATCAGCCAAACTCCGAATGCCGGTAAGTGAGAGCGCGGCAGTGAGACTGCGGGGGATAAGCTTCGTAGTCGAGAGGGAAACAGCCCAGATCACCAGCTAAGGCCCCTAAGCGTGTGCTAAGTGGAAAAGGATGTGGGGTCGCATAGACAACCAGGAGGTTGGCTTAGAAGCAGCCACCCTTTAAAGAGTGCGTAATAGCTCACTGGTCAAGTGGTTCCGCGCCGACAATGTAGCGGGGCTCAAGTACACCGCCGAAGCTGTGGCATTCACATTTCAACTCGGCGGCATCTTTTGGGTGTCGTCCAGGTGTGTGGATGGGTAGGGGAGCGTCGTGCCGGGGGTGAAGCAGCGGGGTGACCCAGTTGTGGACGCGGCACGAGTGAGAATGCAGGCATGAGTAGCGAAAGAAGGGTGAGAAACCCTTCCGCCGGATGACCAAGGGTTCCAGGGCCAGGTTAATCCGCCCTGGGTGAGTCGGGGCCTAAGGCGAGGCCGAGAGGCGTAGTCGATGGATAACGGGTTGATATTCCCGTACCCGTGAAGGAGCGCCCGTGATGAACCTCGTTGTGCTAACCATCTGATCTGTCTGAGGCCTTCGGGTTGATGATGGTGAGGTTGGGATCCTGGCGGGTAGTAGTCAAGCGATGGGGTGACGCAGGAAGGTAGCTGAGCCCGGCCGGTGGTTGTGCCGGGGTAAGCGTGTAGGCCGGTGTGTAGGCAAATCCGCACACCTTGTGGCTGAGACGTGATGCCGAGCCGATTCAGGTGAAGTCAGTGATCCTATGCTGCCGAGAAAAGCCTCTAGCGAGTTCCGAGCGGCCCGTACCCTAAACCGACACAGGTGGTCAGGTAGAGAATACCAAGGCGATCGGGTGAACTGTGGTTAAGGAACTCGGCAAATTGCCCCCGTAACTTAGGGAGAAGGGGGGCCGGAGACGTGAAGCCCCTTGCGGGTGGAGCGTTGTATGGCCGCAGAGAGCAGGGGGAAGCGACTGTTTACTAAAAACACAGGTCCATGCGAAGAAGTAATTCGATGTATATGGACTGACGCCTGCCCGGTGCTGGAACGTTAAGGGGACCGGTTAGCTCTTCGGGGCGAAGCTGAGAACTTAAGCGCCAGTAAACGGCGGTGGTAACTATAACCATCCTAAGGTAGCGAAATTCCTTGTCGGGTAAGTTCCGACCTGCACGAATGGCGTAACGACTTCCCCACTGTCTCAACCACAGGCCCGGCGAAATTGCACTACGAGTAAAGATGCTCGTTACGCGCGGCAGGACGGAAAGACCCCGGGACCTTTACTATAGCTTGACATTGGTACTTGAATTAGCTTGTGTAGGATAGGTGGGAGCCGGTGAAGCGGGTACGCCAGTATTCGTGGAGGCAATCTTGAAATACCACTCTGGTTGGTTTGGGTATCTAACTTCGGGCCCTTATCGGGTTCAGGGACAGTGTCTGGTGGGTAGTTTAACTGGGGCGGTTGCCTCCTAAAGGGTAACGGAGGCGCCCAAAGGTTCCCTCAGCCTGGTTGGCAATCAGGTGTTGAGTGTAAGTGTATAAGGGAGCTTGACTGTGAGACTGACGGGTCGAGCAGGGACGAAAGTCGGGACTAGTGATCCGGCACTTGCGAGTGGAAGCGGTGTCGCTCAACGGATAAAAGGTACCCCGGGGATAACAGGCTGATCTTCCCCAAGAGTCCATATCGACGGGATGGTTTGGCACCTCGATGTCGGCTCGTCGCATCCTGGGGCTGTAGCAGGTCCCAAGGGTTGGGCTGTTCGCCCATTAAAGCGGTACGCGAGCTGGGTTTAGAACGTCGTGAGACAGTTCGGTCCCTATCCGCCGTGCGCGTAGGATACTTGAGAAGGGCTGTCCCTAGTACGAGAGGACCGGGACGGACGAACCTCTGGTGTGCCAGTTGTCCCGCCAGGGGCACGGCTGGTTGGCTACGTTCGGAAGGGATAACCGCTGAAAGCATCTAAGCGGGAAGCCTGCTTCAAGATGAGGTATCCCACCCTTTGTGGGGTAAGGCCCCCAGTGAGACGACTGGGTTGATAGGCCGGAGATGTAAGCCAGGTAACTGGTTCAGTTGACCGGTACTAATAGGCCGAGGACTTGACTACAAAGCTGCTACGCGTCCACTGTGTGATTCACAGCAAACGAACAATGTGTGGGTTGTTTGATTTGTTGATAGGGTTACGGCGGTTATGGCGGAAGGGAAACGCCCGGTTACATTCCGAACCCGGTAGCTAAGCCTTCCAGCGCCGATGGTACTGCACTCGTGAGGGTGTGGGAGAGTAGGACACCGCCGGACATCTTCTAATGAAGGGCCACCCATGTCTGGGTGGCCCTTCATTGTATGTTTTGGCGATAGCGCCTTGAGGAAGGATGTACCCGTGAGTTCACAAGCGCACGGCGGAGATCGGCCACGCCGTCAGGACGATCGTCCGGACCGACGGGGCGGTCGCGACGCCTCCGTGCGTGGAGACGGGCGATCGTCCCATCGCGGAGACCGTGATTCGTACGGCGCCTCCCGTGATCGAGGGGGCTCCCCCAGCGGTGGCGGTTACCGCGGCGGTGGGGGATCGGATCCGGACCGTCGGGACCGGTCCGCTCCCCGGGACGGCGGCTTCCGTGGCGGCGCGGGCCGTAGCGGTGGCGACCGTCGGGACGGGCAGTTCCGGGGCGGTCCGCGTCCCAGCGGTGATTTCCGTGCTGACCGGGGCGACCGCGACCAGCGGACTGACCGTGGTGCCGGAGGCCGTGGCGGTGCCGGAGGCCGCGGTTGGGGCGAAGGCGGGGGATTCCGCGGCGGTGAGCGTGGCGGAAGCACCGGTGGCTACCGCTCCGGGTCTCGCGACGGCGGCTCCAGCAGCAGCCCACGTGGCGGCGGCTTCCGCGGCCGGGGTGACGACGACCGAGGCGCCGGCTATCGACGCGACAGCGGAACCGGCGGCGGTGACCGTCGTGAGGGCGGCTACCGGGGCGGCGACCGTCGTGAAGGTGGTTACCGGGGCGACAGCGGGTTCCGTGGCGGCGAGCGTCGGGACGACGCTGGTCGCGGCGGTGACCGTCGTGAGGGCGGTTACCGGGGCGGCGACCGTCGTGAAGGTGGTTACCGGGGCGACAGCGGGTTCCGTGGCGGCGACCGCCGGGACGACTCCGGCCGTGGCGGTGACCGCCGCGAGGGTGGTTACCGTGGCGGCGACCGCCGGGACGATGCCGGTCGTGGTGGTGACCGCCGTGAAGGTGGTTACCGGGGCGACAGCGGGTTCCGTGGTGGCGACCGTCGGGACGATGCTGCTCGTGGCGGTGGTGACCGTCGTGAGGGCGGTTACCGGGGCGGCGACCGCCGTGAAGGTGGTTACCGGGGCGACAGCGGGTTCCGTGGCGGCGAGCGTCGGGACGACGCCGGTCGCGGCGGTGACCGTCGTGAGGGCTTCGGCCGTGACGGTGGCGAGCGTCGTGAGGGCGGTTACCGGGGCGACAGCGGGTTCCGTGGCGGCGAGCGTCGGGACGACGCTGGTCGCGGTGGGGACCGTCGTGAGGGCGGCTACCGAGGTCCCGGCCAGGGCGGCGGGTATCGGAGCGGTGGCTCGGGCGAAGGCGGGCGCGGCTTCCGCGAGCGCGACGGTCGCCCGAGCTTCGAGGACCGCCAGCGGGGTTCGGGCCCTGATCGTGGTCGCCCTGGCGGCGACCGGTCGGGTGCCCGTGAAACCGGTGGTCGCCGTGACGACTTCCGGGGCGAGCGGCCCCGGTACGGCGCCCGGGGCGGCGACGATCGGGGTGGCGCGCGGCCGACAGGCCGGACTGAGGGCGTACGTTCAGGGGCCGACCGGTTCGAGTCGGGCGCCCGGGGCGGCGGCCGTCGGGATGGTGCCGATCGGCGGCCTCGGGAAGAGACCCGCTACGGCGGCGACCAGCGAACCGGGCGGCCAGACGGTCCGGCCAGGGCGGGTGACTCCGCCCGGGAGCCCTCTGGTCCAGCCCTTCCCGACGAGATCGTCGCGACGGATCTGGACAGTTCGGTCCGCGCGGAGCTGCTGTCCCTGGCGAAGCCGGTGGCGGAGCGGGTGGCGCGGCATCTCGTCGCCACCGGACAGCTGATCGACGAGGATGCGGAGCTGGCACTGGAGCACGCACTCGCCGCGCGGCGGCTCGCCGCCAGAATCGCCGTGGTGCGTGAGGCTGTGGGACTGGCCGCGTACCGGGCGGGCGAATGGCAGACCGCTCTCGCCGAACTCCGGACCTACCACCGTATGACGGGCAAGCAGACACATCTGGCCGTACTGGCCGACTGTGAGCGGGCGCTCGGCCGGCCGGAGCGGGCGATCGACCTCTTCCGGGGCGCCGACCGTGAGTCGCTCGACAAGGCGGACGCGATCGAACTGTTGATCGTGGCCGCCGGTGCGCGAGGGGACATGGGCCAGGGCGACGCGGCCGTGGCCATGCTCCAGGTACGCGAACTGACCTCGGCCTCGGCCGAGCCGTGGGCTGCGCGACTCCGGTACGCCTATGCCGACTCCCTGCTGGCGGTGAACCGCCGGGAGGAGGCGCGGGAGTGGTTCGCCCGTGCGGCGGACGCCGACGAGTACGGCGAGACCGACGCGGCGGAACGGCTGCTGGAGCTCGATGGTGTGGTCATCGAGGGAGATGACCTCGACGAAGACGAAGACGACGTCGACCTCGAGAAGACCGAGTCCGAGGCTGATCTCGACGACGAGGCCGACTCCTACGACGCTGGCACGGCCGCCGACACCGACGAGGACCTCGATGACGAGGATCTCGAGGACGACGACGAGGATCTCGACGACGGTGACGAGGACGAGGTCGACCCGGAGGACAACGCGGACGACTTCGACGACGAGGACCTCGACGACGAGGACGACGAGGACGACGAGGACGACGACGAGGCGGTGCTCGGTGGAGACGTGGATGTGCCGGCCGGCGACGGCGTGAGCACGGAGTCGGCCGGTGGCCTCGGGTCGGACAGCCCGGAGCGGAGCAACGCGGGCGAGCCGGCGGCCACGGCCTCCCTCCCCGTCGACGTCTCCACCGACGGGCAGTCGGTGCGGACCGAGGCCGTCAGCGGTGACGACGGGTTGTCACCGGAGTCGACGCCGGTGGGTCCCGAGGGCGACGCGTCCGCAGGCCGTCGGGATGCCGATGGCGACGCGGCGGAGGATTCGCCGGGATCGGCTCGCTCGTGACCGGATCCTCGGCGGACGGTCGGCTGGTCGACGCGTACGACCTGGTGATTCTTGATCTGGACGGTGTGATCTATCTGGTCGACCGGCCGATCGAGACGGGTGTCGCCGCGGTCAGCCGGCTGTACGCCGAGGGCAGGCCGCTGACGTACGCGACGAACAACGCCTCCCGGCGAGCCGTCGAGGTCGCCACGTTGCTCACCAGCATGGGACTCTCCGCCCGGCCCGAAGAGGTACTCACCTCGGCCGGAGCCGCGGCGGAGGTCCTGGCGGAGCGCTTCCCGGCGGACTCGGCCGTACTCGTGGTCGGTGCGGAGGCGTTGCGGGCCGAGGTACGGGCCGCCGGGCTGCGACCGGTCGCCCGGTTGGAGGACGCTCCGGTCGCGGTGGTGCAGGGCTACGGTCCGCAGGTCGGGTGGGCGGATCTCGCCGAGGCCGCGTTGGCGGTACGGGCCGGTGCGGAGTGGATCGCCACCAACACCGACCGCACCCTGCCCACGCTGCGCGGCCCGGTACCGGGAAACGGATCATTGGTGGCGGTGCTGCGTACGGCGCTGGGCCGGGAACCGGACCTGGTGATCGGCAAGCCGGGCCCGGCCCTGTTCACCACCGCGGCCCGGCGGACGGGTGCCGTCCGGCCGCTGGCGGTGGGCGATCGGCTCGACACCGACATCGAGGGTGCCGTCCGGGCCGGCATGGACAGCCTGCTCGTGCTGACCGGTGTGAGTACCCCCACCGAACTGTTGCACGCCCCGGTCCACGCCCGGCCGACCTACGTCGCCGAGACCCTTGACGGGCTCTTCGACCCGGCCGGGGTGGCTCAGCTGCCAGGGCCGACGGCGATGCGCCCGACCGGATCGACCGGCTGGCGGGTGACCAGGGAGAAGGCCATCGGGGTGCTCGCCGGTTCAGGATCACGCGTGGAGGCGTTGCGGGCGTTGTGTGTCGAGTTCTGGTCGGCGGAGGGGCCGCTCGAGGTCGTCCGCCCGGCCGACGACGAGGCCCGGGCGACGCTCGAGGCGCTCGGACTGCTGGCGGCCTCAGCGTCGGAGTGAGTTGCCGGTCACCCGGGCGGCCGGGTGCGGTCAGAGGAGCTTACGGAGCTTCAGCAGGTCGAACGGGTTGGCTTTGATCGCCATCTGCCGCCCGGCGAGCGCCTTGGGGATATCCAGTTCGCCCCGGACCAGACGGATCAGGTCGTCGCTGGTCGTGCTCAACGCGATCTTCGCCTTCGGGTCGTCACCGTCCGCCAGGTCGACCAGCCGTCCACCGGTCAGCCGGCCGTGGAACGCGGTGCCGAGGTCGGTGATCCGGCAGGCGAGCGTACGGTCCAGATCGACCTGGTTACGTACGGTGGCGGCGTTGGCGTCCATCCGAGCCGCCAGATCGTGCAGCGCCTGCCGACATTCCTCAACACTGGCCATTGCCCGCCCCCTCGGCTCGCGCCACGCCCGTTTCCCGGGCACCGTACCGCACTGGCCGGCGGTCGGCGCCCGGTAGCGTGACAACCTGTACAGTCGGCACCCGCGAAAGGACCGGGGTATGCAGGACGCGTGGCGGGCCTATCTCGAGTTGGCCCTCGGCCTGAGTGAGGCGTCGAGGAAGCGGGCCCAGACGGTCGCCAGGAAGCTGGTCGGCTCCAGCGGCGCCACCGCCGCCCAACTGCAGACCATGGCGGAGGAGTTGATTTCCACCGGCATGGCCAACCGGGAGGCACTGACGAAGATCGTCCGGGTGGAGGTCGACCGGGCACTGGGTGTGCTCGGGCTTGCCACGAACGACGAGGTCAACGCCCTGACCCGACGCGTACAGCAGCTGGAACGGGAACTGTCGGCCGCGCGGGCGGCCGGCGGGGCGGACACCACCCCAGCGACCGGCCCGGACGCGGCGTCGGCCGGGAAGGCGCTGGTGCCGAGGCCGGTGGCCAAGAAGGCGGTCGCCAAGAAGGCGGTCGCCACGCGGGCGGAGGCACAGGAGCCCGTCGCCCGGCAGGCCCTCGCCAAGCAGGCGGTGGCGAAGAAGGCCGCCGCGAACAAGGCGGCGAAGAACGCTGCGGCGAAGAAGACGACGGCCAAGAAGACGGTGGCCAAGAAGGCCACGCGTTCGTCGGCCTCCGCTGGTGATGCGGCGTGAACCCGACGCCCGTACCCGGTCCGTTCCGGCCCGGCGGCCCACCGGGATCCGGCGCGTCGACCGGTGCCGTGACGCCCACCGACCGGGACGACGACGCCGGTGGGAGCGGCTCCGGCCACCCGGCCGTGGACGCCGTACTCCAGGCCATGGCCAACGCGGCCAACCTGCCACCGGCCGACCAGATCGCCCAGTACGAGGCCGCGCACCGCACGCTGCGGGAAACCCTCGCCACCATCGACCAGGCGTGAGCCCAGCCACCCTCCGGAGAAACATCGATGGCACGTCGTACCCGACTTGACGCCGAACTCGTCCGCCGCGGCCTGGCCCGGTCGCGGGAGCAGGCCGCCGCGCTGGTGGAGGCCGGCCGGGTCCAGGTCCGTGGTGTGGCGGCCCGCAAGGTCGCGGCCATGGTCGACCCGGCGGACCCGGTCCGGGTGCTCGGTGAGGATCCCGGCACCGAGTACGTCTCCCGTGGCGGCCACAAGCTCGCCGGCGCCCTCGCCGCGTTCACCCCGGACGGCCTGCGGGTGACCGGTCGGCGCTGCCTCGACGCCGGGGCCTCGACCGGCGGCTTCACCGACGTGCTGCTCCGCGGGGGTGCGGCCGAGGTGGTCGCGGTCGACGTCGGATACGGCCAGCTCGCCTGGGCGCTCCGGGAGGATCCCCGGGTCCGGGTCTTCGAACGCACCAACGTCCGCACCCTCACCCCCGACACCGTCGGCGGGACCGTCGCCCTCACCGTCGCCGATCTCTCGTTCATCTCCCTGCGCCTGGTGCTTCCCGCGTTGCGGGCCTGCACGGACCCGGAGGGGGACCTGGTGCTCATGGTCAAGCCGCAGTTCGAGGTCGGCAAGGAGCGGGTCGGCAGCGGCGGGGTGGTCCGGGATCCGGAACTGCGGACCGAGGCCGTCCTCACGGTCGCCGGCACCGCCGCCGACCTTGACCTCGGGCTGGCCGGTGTGGTGGCCAGCCCACTGCCGGGCCCGAGCGGCAATGTGGAATTCTTCGTCTGGCTGCGACAGGGCGCGCCGGCCCCGGACGAGACGCGGGTCCGCGCGGCGGTGGCGGCCGGACCGGCCGGGTCGACCGGCTCGGGCGTGGCACGGGAGGGAGCCCGATGACCCGGACCGCACTTCTGGTGACGCACACCGGCCGTCCCGCGAGCACCGAACACGCCCGTACCGTCGCGGCGGACCTGATCGCGGCCGGTTTCGAGGTACGGGTGGTGGCCGAGGAGGCGGACGACCTCGACCTGCCCGGGGTGCGACCGGTCGGCCTGCTCGGCGCCGCCGAGGGTGCGGAGATCGTCATCGCGCTCGGCGGTGACGGCACCTTCCTCCGCGCTGCGGACCTGGCCCGTCCGGCGAAGGCGCCGCTGCTCGGCATCAATCTCGGCCGGGTCGGTTTCCTCGCCGAGGCGGAGATCGACGACCTGGACCAGGCGGTCCGGGACGTGGTCCAGCGCGACTACACAGTGGACGAGCGGCTCACCCTGGACGTACGGGCCGAGTTCGAGGGCGGCCCGGTGATCGAGTCCTGGGCGCTCAACGAGGTTACCGTGGAGAAGGGCGAACGCGCCCAGATGCTGGAACTCCTGGTCGACGTCGACGGGCGACCGCTGTCCCGGTACGGCTGCGACGGTGTCGTCTGCGCCACCCCCACCGGCTCCACCGCGTACGCCTTCTCCGCCGGGGGACCGGTCGTCTGGCCGGAGGTGGAGGCGCTGCTGCTGGTACCGATCAGTGCGCACGCGCTGTTCAGTCGTCCGATCGTCACCGCCCCGACCTCGACCTTCACCATCACCGTGAACCCGTTCACCACCCTCGCGGTGCTCGCCTGCGACGGCCGTCGGGTGTACGACCTGCCCCCGGGGGCCCGGGTCACCGTCCACCGGGGTGCGCTGCCGGTCCGGGTCGTCCGGCTGCGGGCCCGGCACTTCACCGATCGGCTGGTCGCCAAGTTCGGCCTACCGGTGGAGGGCTGGCGGGACCGCCGGAGTTAGCCCCGTACCGCCCGGCGTGGGTACTCGCTCCGCTGGTGGGGTGCCGATGACGGTGCCTGGACCGGCGGTTCGACGACCGGTGAATTCGGCATCGGGCGGGCCGGTCCGGAACGGTCGTCGACAAACGGGGGCGGGCGCCGGGTGGTCAAGTGTCGGGGGCCGCTACTACTGTCGGTGGCTGTGCTGGAAGAGCTGCGCATCACCGGGTTGGGCGTCATCGAGGACACCACGCTGCCGCTCACCCGCGGTATGAACGTCATCACGGGCGAGACCGGCGCGGGCAAGACCATGGTCGTCACGGGTCTCGGGCTGCTCTTCGGCGGGCGTGCCGACGCCGGTCGGGTGCGGGCCGATCCCGGTCGGGCGGTGGTCGAGGGCCGGCTGCGGCTGGCCGGTGGCGTCGCCAGCGCCGTACACACCCGGATCGCCGACGCGGGGGGTGAGCCGGACGACGACGGTTCGGTGCTGCTGAGCCGTACGGTCACCGTGGAGGGGCGCTCCCGGGCCCATGTCGCCGGCCGGAGCATGCCGGTCGCGATGCTCGGCGAGATCGGTGAGCAGGTGCTGGCCGTACACGGCCAGTCGGACCAGCTGCGGCTGCTCCGTCCGGCCGAGCAGCGGGCCGCCCTGGACCGGTTCGGCGGGCCGGAACACGAGAAGCTGCTGGAGAGCCTGCGGGAGTCGTACGCGCAGTGGCGCCGGGTCTCGGACGACCTGGCCGACCGGCGGCGCAACGCCCGCGAGCGCAACCAGGAGGCGGACCTGCTGCGGCTCGGCCTGGACGAGATCACCCGGGTGGACCCTCAACCGGGGGAGGACGAGGAGCTCAAGGCGGAGGCGCAACGGCTGGAGCACGCGGAGGGTCTGCGGACCGCGGCCCAGACCGCCCAGCACTGCGTGGCGGGCGCGGCCGAGCCGACCGACGAGATGGCCGACGTGACGACGCTGCTCGGGCACGCCCGCCGGACCCTCGAGGCCCAGGCCGGGGTGGACCGGACCCTCGGTGACCTGGCGGGGCGACTCGAAGAGGTGGCCACGCTGGTCGGTGACATCGCGGCGGAACTCTCCGGCTACCTGGCGGCACTCGACGCCGACCCGGCCCGGCTGCAGACCATCTATGAGCGTCGGGCGGCACTGCGCGGGCTGACCCGCAAGTACGCCGACGACGTCGACGGGGTGATCGCCTGGGCGGAGCGGGCCCGGACCCGGCTGTCCGAGCTGGACAGCTCCGACGAACTCCTCGACGAACTGGAGCGGGAGCGGGACCGGTTGGCCGGTGAGGTCGCCGAGTTGGCCGCCCGGCTCTCCGTGGCCCGGCGGGAGGCCGCCGGGCGGTTCGCCGAGCAGGTGACCGTCGAACTCGCCGGGTTGGCGATGCCGCACGCCCGGATCGAGGTGGCGGTGCTGCCCCGCGCCGCCGGTCGGGGTGAGCCGACGCTGACGGTCGACGGTGTGCAGGTCGGGGTCGGCCCGGACGGCGCGGACGAGGTCGAGCTGCGGCTGCTCGCCCACCCGGGCGCACCGTCGCTGCCGCTGCAGCGGGGCGCCTCCGGCGGCGAACTGTCCAGGGTGATGCTCGCCATCGAGGTCGTCTTCGCCGGCTCCGGCGGGCCGCCCACGCTCGTCTTCGACGAGGTCGACGCCGGGGTCGGCGGTCAGGCGGCGGTGGAGATCGGCCGGCGGCTGGCCCGGCTGGCCCGTACCCACCAGGTTCTGGTGGTGACGCACCTGCCGCAGGTCGCCGCGTTCGCCGACCGGCACCTGGTGGTGGCCAAGGACACCGGAGGTGCGGTGACGACCAGCGGGGTGCGGGTCGTCGAGGACACCGAGCGGGCCCGGGAGCTCGCCCGGATGCTCGCTGGTTTGCCCGATTCCGATCTGGGTATCGCGCATGCGGAGGAACTGCTGGCGGTGGCGGCCCGGGAACGCCGGCCCTGAGGCGGGATGACGGTCGATCGCCCTGGTCCGAGGGAAGCGAGAACAGATGGTGTGACGCGGGCCACACCCGGCCGAGCGTCGATGTGGTTCCCTTGGGGGTGGCGGCCCTGCTCAGGCATGTCGCGACAGAAAGCTCTGCCTCACATGCCAGGATGGTCAGGATGCGTTTACCCACGTTGCGCCGGGCCCGGAGCGCTGAACCGGGCAAGATTGTCGGTACCGCGCGCCTCGACCGCCGGACGAAGCGCCTGGTCGGTCGGCTGCGTCCCGGTGACATCGCGGTGATCGACCATGTCGACCTGGACCGGGTGGCGGCCGATTCGCTGGTCGCGGTCGGCGTCGGGGCGGTGCTCAACGCGAAGCCCTCGGTCTCCGGTCGCTACCCCAATCTCGGGCCGGAAGTCCTGATCAAGGCGGGGATCCCCCTCCTCGACGACCTCGGTGAGAGCATTTTCCAGCAGATCCGCGAGGGCGACACGGTCCGGATCGACGGCAACACCGTGCTGGTCGGCGACGAACCGGTCGGGCACGGCAGCCGGCAGGACGCCGAGTCGGTGGCCAAGGCGATGGCCGACGCCCGGGAGGGCCTGTCGGTGCAGTTGGAGGCCTTCGCGGCTAACACCATGGACTACCTCAAGCAGGAGCGCGACCTGCTGCTCGACGGGGTCGGGGTGCCCGACATCGAGACCCCGATCCGGGGGCGGCACTGCCTGATCGTGGTCCGGGGGTACGACTACAAGGCCGACCTCGACGTGCTGCGCCCGTACATCCGGGAGTTCAAACCGGTGCTGATCGGGGTCGACGGCGGGGCGGACGCCCTGGTCGAGGCGGGTTACACGCCTGACCTGATCATCGGTGACATGGACTCGGTCACCGACGACGTGCTGCGCTGCGGCGCCGAGGTGATCGTGCACGCGTACCCGGACGGTCGGGCCCCCGGCCTGGCCCGGGTGAACGGGCTCGGGGTCACCGCCCAGACCTTTCCGGCCGCGGCCACCAGCGAGGACCTGGCGATGCTGCTCGCCGACGGCAAGGGCGCCTCGTTGATCGTGGCGGTCGGCACGCACGCCACGCTCGTCGAGTTCCTGGACAAGGGTCGGGGCGGCATGGCCTCCACCTTCCTCACCCGGCTCAAGGTCGGTGGCAAGCTGGTCGACGCCAAGGGCGTGAGCCGGCTGTACCGGCAGAGCATCTCCGGGTCCTCGCTGCTGCTGCTGGTGCTCTCGGCACTGGCCGCGATGGCGTCGGCCGTCGCGGTCTCCACCGTCGGCAAGGCCTACCTCGGCGTGGCATCGGAGTGGTGGAACAATATGGTGTTCCAACTTGGACAGCTCTTCTAGGCCCTGGCCGACGGACGTCGGGCCCCGATCGATCAAGAGGCGCTGGTCGTGATCAACTTTCGGTACCACGTGGTGTCGCTCACCGCGGTCTTCCTGGCCCTGGCCATCGGCCTGGTGGTCGGCACCGCCGCGCTCAACGGCCCCGCCGCCGACGCGCTGAACAACCGGGTCAACGGGTTGAGCAAGAGCAACGACCAGCTCCGTGACCAGGTCAACAGCATGGAGGCCGAGCTCCAGCGCGAGGAGGACTTCGTCACCGAGGCGGCACCGCACCTGCTGCGGGGCACGCTCACCGGCCGCCGGGTGGTGCTGGTCGCGCTGCCGAGTGGGCAGGACCACGTCGAGAACGTCACCGAGATGATCCGGCAGACCGGGGCCACCATCACCGGGCGGATCGACGTACAGGAGAAGCTCATCGAACCGGCCAACAACGTCGACCTGCTCGGCATGGCGGCCCGGGCGGCTCGCCCGACGATTCCCGACACCGGCCTGCCCGGCAGTGACGGCGTGGAGAAGTCCGGCGCCCTGCTGGCCAGCGCCCTGCTGGACCGTCCCGAGGGCGGCTCCCCGGTGACCGACGCGGACCGGCGGGCGGTGCTGGACGACTACAGCGAGGCGGGCTACCTGACCGTGCAGCAGAAGATCACCGCCTCGGCTGAGGCGGTCGTGGTGGTCAGCGGGCAGCCGTACGTCGACCGGGACGCCGCCAAGAAGGACGCCTCGGTGGTCCGGTTCACCGACCAGTTCGACAAGGCGTCCCTGGCCGTCGTCGCCGGCAACGGCAGCGGCGGCGGCAACCTGGTGGCGGAGGTGCGGCGCGATCCGGCGCTGTCCAAGACCATCTCCACCGTCGACAACGCCAACACCGTGCAGGGGCAACTGGTCACCGCCCTGGCCCTGGTCCAGCAGTTCGGGACCAAGCAGGCCGGGGCGTACGGGGTCGGCGAGGGCGCCCAGTCGCTGCTGCCGGTACTGCCCGAGTGACCGCCCGGAAACGCGGCACCCGCCGGCTGGCCTTCGGTACCGCCGCCGGGTTGGCCGCCGCGGCCCTGCGCGCCGTCTCCGCCGGTCCCTGGGCCCCCTCGCTGGAACGCACCAACTTCCGGGGCCGCACCGTCACCCTGGCCGCCGGGCCGGCGCTCGCCGCCGCCGCGGCCGTGGGCGGGGCGGCCGGCGCGCCGAGCCGCCCCGCCGCCGCCGCGGCCCTGGTCGCCGGTCTCTCCTCCGGAGCCGTCGGCCTCTACGACGACGTGGTCGGGGCCCGCCCCGACCAGAAAGCGGCCAAGGGTTTCGCCGGACACCTCGCCGCGCTGCGGCAGGGCCGGGTCACCAGCGGGCTGGTCAAGATCGCCGGGGTGGGGGCGGCCGGACTCGCCGCCGCCGCGCTGCTCGCCGCCGACCCCAGCGTCCGGTCACATCCGCGCCGCCGCCGGGCCGGCCGTACCGCCGGCCTGGTCGACGTGCTGCTCGGCGCCGGTGTGGTCGCCGGCACGGCCAACCTGGTCAACCTGCTCGACCTGCGGCCGGGCCGGGCACTCAAGGCCGGCGTGCTGCTCGGCACCCCGCTGCTGCCCGGCCCGAACGGCGGGCTCGCCGCCGGACCGGTCGGCGCCGCCGCCGCGCTGCTCCCCGCCGACCTCGACGAGCGGGTCATGCTCGGCGACAGCGGGGCGAACGCGCTCGGCGCGCTGCTCGGAGTGGCACTGGCCGCGCGTACCGGACCGGTGGGGCGGGCCGCCCTGCTGACCGGAATCGCCGCGCTCACCGCCGCCAGCGAGAAGGTCAGCTTCACCCAGGTGATCCAGAACACCCGGGGGTTGCGCGAACTCGACGCGCTGGGTCGGCGACACTCCTGACGTGAAGACGCCGGCACCTCTCGCCGGCGCCGGCCGGGTCGCCGGCGCCGTGGCGCTGATCGCCGTACTGACCGTGGCCAGTCGACTGGCCGGGTTCGGGCGTACCGCCGTCTTCACCTGGGTGATGGGCGACAACAGCGACCTCGGTGGCATGTACGTGGTCGCGAACACCGTCCCGAACATCATCTTCGAGATCGTCGCCGGTGGGGCGCTGGCCAGTCTTGTCGTACCGCTGCTGGCCGGCGCGGTCGCGGCCGGTGACCGGGCCGCGGTGGCCCGGACCACCGGCGCCCTGCTCAGCTGGACGCTCACCCTGCTGATCCCGCTCGCGGTCGCGGTCGCGGTCTTCGCCGAACCGGTCATCGGGCTGATCGCCGACCGGCCCAGCCCGGCCGAGGTCGAGGCCGGAGCGCGGATGCTGCGAGTGTTCGCCCCCCAGTTGCCGCTGTACGGGATCGGCATCGTGCTCACCGGGGTACTCCAGTCGTACCGCCGGTTCGCCTGGCCGGTGATCGCCCCGCTGCTCTCCAGCGTCACGGTGATCGGGGTCTACCTGGCGTTCGCCGCCGTCGACGGGGTGCACCCGAGCATCGCCGAGGTCGGACGCGGCGGAGAGCTGATCCTCTCCGCCGGCACCACCCTCGGCGTGGTGGTGCTCTCACTGTCACTGCTCGTGCCCCTGCGCCGGCTGCGGCTGCCGATCCGACCCGGCTACCGGTTCCCGGCCGACGCCCGGGCCAAGGTCGGCGGCCTCGCCCTGGCCGGGGCCGCCACCGTGACCGCCCAGCAGATCGCCCTGGTGGTCAGCCTGCACCAGGTGACCGGTGGGCCGACCGGCGCGGAGGTGGTCTTCAACCTGGCCCAGACGGTGTACCTGCTGCCCTGGGCCGTGCTCGCCGTCCCGCTGGCAGTCGCGGCGTACCCGACCCTCGCCGCCGCCCACGCCACCGGGGACGTCGCCGGCTACCGGGACACCCTCGCCCCGACCGCGCGTCGGGTGCTGCTGTTCAGCTGCCTCGGCGCGGCGGCGCTGGTCGGCACCGCCGAACCGGTCGCCCGGTTCTTCTGGCCGGACAGCGGCACCGCCTCCGCCGCCGCCATCGCCGGTTTCGCCCCCGGGCTGCTCGGCTACGGCCTGCTGGCGGTCCTCACCCGGGCCCTGTACGCCCGCAACGCGGCCGCCCCGGCCACCGTCGCCACGGTCGTCGGCTGGCTCCTGGTGCCCGTCGCCGCGATCGGGCTGTCCACCGTCTTTCCGGTCGACTACCGGGTGTTCGCGGTGGGCGTGGCGAACTCGCTCGGCATGCTGGTGTTGGGCGTGCTGCTGGTCGTGGTGGTGATCCGGGAAGCCGGCCGCCGGGCGTTGATTGGTTTCCCCCGCGCGGTGCTGGTGGGAGTGCTCGCCGGGGTCGTCGCGGCGGCGGTCGGCGCGGCACTGGCGCACTGGCTGGGCGGCGGCGCCGACGGCACCCCGGCGCGCGGCGCCGCCCTGCTACAGGGCATGCTGTCCGGTGTCGCCGTCGGCGCGGTGTTCGTCGCGATCGTGTACCCGCTGGACCGGCACGACGTACGCCCGCTGCTGGTCGCGGCGCGGAACCGGCTGCGTGGCCTGACGGCCCGGGTGGGTCGACGCAACGTCGACGGCCCGGAGGTGGACGAGGAGAGGGAGCGGGAAACGCGGTGAGTACCGGGACAGCCGGCGACTGGGCCGGCTCGGTCGTCCTCCTCCTCGCCTCCAGCACCGGGGGTGTCGGTCAGCACGTCGCCTCGCTGGCCCGAGGTCTGGTCGCCAACGGCGTCGGGGTCACCGTCTGCGGGCCGGCCGCCACCGAGCAGCAGTTCACCTTCACCGCCAGTGGTGCCCGTTTCGTCCCGGTCGAGATCCCGGCGAACCCGACTCCGGCCGATGCCCGGGCGGTCGCCGCGCTGCGCCGGGTGCTGACCGGACCGGTCGACGTGGTGCACGCGCACGGACTGCGGGCCGGCCTGGTCGCGGTACTCGCCCGGCCGGTCGTACCGGTGGTGGTCACCTGGCACAACGCGGTGCTCGCCACCGGCGTACGGGGACAACTGTCCCGGTTCGTCGAACGGGTCGTCGCCCGCCGGGCCCGGATCACCCTCGGCGCCTCCGCCGACCTGGTCGACCGGGCCCGTGCCCTCGGTGCCCCGGACGCCCGACTCGCCCCGGTCGCCGCGCCCACCCTGCCGCCCCCGCGCCGGACCCGGGGAGCGGTCCGGGCCGAGTTCGGCGTCGCGCCGGACCAGCCGCTGATCCTGTCGGTCGGTCGCCTGCACCCGCAGAAGCGCTACGACGTGCTGGTGGATGCCGCGGCCCGGTGGCGGGGGCTGGAACCGGCCCCGGTGGTGGTGATCGCCGGCAGCGGCCCCAGCTATCTGCAACTGGCCGCCCGGATCTCGGCGGCCCGGGCCCCGGTCACCCTGCTGGGCCACCGCACCGACGTCGCCGACCTGCTCGGCGGGGCCGATCTGGCGGTGGTCACCAGCGACTGGGAGGCCCGCCAACTCTTCGCCCAGGAAACGCTGCGGGCCGGCGTACCACTGGTCGCCACCGCCGTCGGCGGGCTGCCGGAGCTGGTCGGCGACGCGGTCGTGCTGGTCCCGCCGGGCGACGTCGACGCGATCGACGAGGCGGTACGGGCCCTGCTCGCCGACGCCGACCGGCGGGCCGAGTTGTCCCGGGCCGGTGCCGCCCGGGCCGCCGAATGGCCGACCGAGGCCGAGACGGTCGCCACCGTCACCGCGATCTACGCCGAACTCGCCCCGGCCGAGGTGCCCGGTCGCCAACCCGACGACTCCGCCACCGGTCCCGCCGGGGCCACCGGTTCGGCGGCGGGGCAGGTCTGATGCCGCGCTCGCGACCCGCGTGGCGCAGTTGGCTGGTGGCGCTGCCCCGGCGGCTGCGGCCGGACCGCCCGGGCCGGACCGACCAGGCGCCGGACCTGACGGGGCTCACCGTGACAGCGGACCCGGCACGGCCCGCTGCGGCACCGGACCCGGTACGGCGGCTCACGGCGGCACCGTTACTGCGTCGGCTGGTGCCGGTCCTGCTGACCGTGGCGGTGGTGGGCCTCGGCGTCGCCGCGCTGGTCGTCCGGCCGGCCTCCGGCGCACCGGAGAAGACCGCCGACTACGTGGTGCTGGCCGGGGTGCCGGGGCTGCGGTGGGACGACGTGGACCCGGAAACCACCCCGACGCTGTGGCAGATGGCCGAGCGCGGCTCGATCGGTTCCCTGTCGGTCCGGTCGGCGCGGCAGCCGACCTGTCCGGTCGACGGCTGGCAGACCCTCGGTGCCGGCAACTTCGCGGCCTGGGACGGCAGCGTGGTGCCCGCCGGGTGTCCGCCGCTGGACGTCACCGTCGAGCGGCCGGACCGGATCAGCGCCAACCTGCCCGACCAGCGGGCCACGGTCAACTACAACCAGGACAAGCTGCGCTGGGGCACCGTGCCGGGGGCGTTGGCCGAGTCGGTCCGCTGCACCGTCGCGGTCGGCCCCGGTGCCGCCGTCGCCGCCGCCCGGCCCTTCGGGCGGGTGGACCGGTACGCCGAGAAGCTGCCGACCGACCTGCCCGACCTGCTCGACGACTGCGTACTCAGCATCGTCGACCTCGGTACCGTCGCCGGAGACGACCCCGTCGGCCGGGCCGCCGCCGCCCGCCGGGCCGACGCCGCCCTGGCCCGGGTGCTGGCGGCCCGCCCCGCGCGGTCCCTGGTGCTGGTCGCCGGGATCGCCGACACTGACCAGACGTCGCGGCTGCACGTGGCGGTCGCCGACGGCCCCGGCTGGGAACGCGGCTGGCTCACCTCACGCAGCACCGGACGGGACGGTTACCTGCAACTGGTCGACCTGGCGCCGACCACGCTGGCCGCGCTCGGCCGGCCGGCGCCGCAGCGGCTCTTCGTCGGACAGCCGGCGACCGTGGTCGGCGGCCGCCCGGCCGCCCTGCCCGACGCGATCGCCGCACCGGCGGACGCCGACCGGGAGGCCCGGGCCCAGCAACGGGTGGCCCGATGGTTCTTCGTGCTGCTGGCCGGCCTGCAGGTGCTGCTCGCGATCGCGGTCGTACCGCTGTTGCGGCGGGCCCGCCGGCACGCCGGACCCGCCGGGCCGACCCCGGCGCCCCGGCGGGTCGTCGCGACGGTGGAGGTGCTGCTGATCGCGGCCGCGCTCGCGATACCCGCCGCGCTGGTCGCCGACGTGGTCCCGTGGTGGCGCGGCGAACACGCCGGTGTCTACTTCGCCCTGGTCACCGCCGTGCTGCTCGGTGCGGCCACCGCCGGGGTCCGACTGGCCCGGGCGTACGGGCGCACCCTCTGGCCGTTGGGCAGCGTGGCCGCGTTGGCGGCGCTGGTGGTCGCCGCCGACGTGATCACCGGAGCCCGGCTCCAGCTCAACGGGGTGATCGGTTACTCGGCGCTGGAGGGCGGACGCTACTCCGGGCTCGGCGTGGTCGGCCTCGGCGTGTTCGTGGCCGGCAGTCTGCTGACCGCCGGATGGCTCGCCCAACGGGTACGCCGCAGCTGGCGTCCGGCGGTGGTGGTGCTGGTCGGGGTGCTCGGGGTGATCGTGGTCGGCAGCCCGTACCTGGGCGGTGATCCGGTGGGGGCGGTCGCGTTGACCGCCGGGGTGAGCATCGCCGCCGCGATCAGCACCGGCGGCTGGCTGACTCCCGGCCGGCTGGCCTGGGCCACCATGGCGGGTCTCGCGGTCACGATCGGGTTCGCCCTGCTCGACCTGCGTCAGCCGCTCGACCAGCGGGGCAGCCTCGGCCGGTTCCTCGCCGCCTTCGGCGACGGCACCAGCGGACTCACCGTGCACCGGTCCGGGGCGGCGAACATGACGGCGCTGCTCGGTAGCCCGCTGACCGTGCTGGCCCTGGTCGGCGCGGTGCTGGTGTGGTTCGCCCTGCTGCGTCCCTGGGGCGGCCTCAAGCGCCTCTTCGGGATCTATCCGGCGGTCCGGGCCGGGATGGCCGGTATCGCGGTGGCGGCCCTGCTCGGCGGGGTGCTCGGTGGCTCGGCCCTGAACGTCGCCGGGGCGGCGGCCGCCCTGGCGGTGCCGATGGCCGCCCTGGCCGCCCTGCGGGTGCTCGACCACGCCGCCGACCGGACCATACCGGCCGCGATCCCGTGGCCGGAGGAACCGGCCGACGCGCCGACCGGCTGAGCCGCGTCCTGCCTGCTCGCCGGTCCCTGCCGGTCTCCCGGAGCCTGCTGCCGGTCTCCCGGAGCCTGCTGCCGGTTTCCCGGACCCTGCCGGTCTCCCGGAGCCTGCCGCTCGGCCCTGGGGGAGCGGTCGGGGGAGCCGGTGGCGGGAGGTGACCGGCGGGTTGATCAGGTGCGACCACCGGGTCGACGGCACGGAAACGGGTGCGGCCGGCGCCCCGGCCAGGGATGGTGTTACCGTGGAATCCCGTGGATCGCGTGGATCACTTCGCTGATCGGACCCGGTCTGCACGATCGCAACAGACGACCACGGGAGCAGGCCTTGGCCCCTTCAGTACGGACGACCAGGCACATTTTCGTCACCGGGGGCGTCGCCTCCTCACTCGGCAAGGGCCTGACCGCCTCCAGCCTTGGAAATCTCCTCACCGCGCGGGGTCTACGCGTCGTGATGCAGAAACTCGACCCCTACCTCAACGTCGACCCGGGAACGATGAACCCGTTCCAGCACGGTGAGGTCTTCGTCACCGACGACGGCGCCGAGACCGATCTCGACGTCGGGCACTACGAACGGTTCCTCGACCGGGCCCTGTCCGGGAAGGCGAACGTCACCACCGGCCAGATCTACTCCGAGGTGATCGCCAAGGAGCGGCGCGGGGAGTACCTGGGGGACACCGTTCAGGTGATCCCGCACATCACCAACGAGATCAAGGCCAGGATCCTGGCCATGGCCGATCCCGACGAGGACGGCCGGACCCCGGACGTGGTGATCACCGAGGTCGGTGGCACGGTCGGGGACATCGAGTCGCTGCCCTTCCTGGAGGCGATCCGGCAGGTCCGTCACGACCTCGGTCGGGACAACTGCTTCTACCTGCACGTCTCGCTGGTGCCGTACCTGGCGCCGTCGGGGGAGCTGAAGACCAAGCCGACCCAGCACTCGGTGGCCCAGCTGCGCAACATCGGTATCCAGCCGGACGCCATCGTCTGCCGGTCGGACCGGGAGATCCCGGACAAGCTCAAGCACAAACTCTCGCTCTACTGCGACGTCGACCGCGAGGCGGTGATCGCCGCCCCGGACGCGCCGAGCATCTACGACATCCCGAAGGTGCTGCACCAGGAGGGCCTGGACGCGTACGTCGTACGTCGGCTCGGGCTCTCCTTCCGGGACGTCGCCTGGGACCGGTGGGACGACCTGCTCGACCGGGTGCACCACCCGCGGCACACCGTCCGGGTCGCCCTGGTCGGCAAGTACGTCGACCTGCCCGACGCGTACCTGTCGGTGAGCGAGGCGATCCGGGCCGCCGGGTTCGGTCACCGGGCCCGGGTGGAACTGCACTGGGTGCCGAGCGACGACTGTGTGACCGCCGCCGGTGCGGCAGCCGCGCTGGCGGGCGTCGACGGGATCGTCATCCCGGGCGGCTTCGGCGTACGCGGCATCGAGGGCAAGATCGGCGCGGTCCGGTACGCCCGGGAGAACCAGATCCCGATCCTGGGACTCTGCCTCGGGTTGCAGTGCATGACCATCGAGGTGGCCCGCCACCTCGCCGGACTGGACGGCGCCAACTCGCTCGAGTTCGACGAGAAGGCCACCCACCCGGTGATCGCCACCATGGCCGACCAGCAGGACATCGTCGCCGGCAAGGGTGACCTGGGCGGGACGATGCGGCTCGGCGCGTACCCGGCGCGGTTGGCCGAGGGCTCGCTGGTCGCCGAGGCGTACGGCGCCACCGAGGTCAGTGAGCGGCACCGGCACCGGTACGAGGTGAACAACGCCTACCGGGACGCGCTGACCAAGGCCGGCCTGCAGATCTCCGGCACCTCGCCGGACGGTCGGCTGGTCGAGTTCGTGGAGCTGGACCGGTCGCTGCACCCGTTCTTCGTGGCCACCCAGGCACATCCGGAGCTGAAGAGCCGGCCGACCCGGCCGCATCCGCTCTTCGCCGCGTTCGTCGGCGCGGTTGTCGCCTACTCGTCGGCCGACCAGCTGCCGGTGGAGCTCGGTACCTTGACCGGTGCCGCCGCCAGTGCCCCGGTCGGCGCCGAGTCGGCGCTGGGTGTCGACGACACGGAGTCACCGGCCGCCGACGCGGAGTCGGCGAACCCGGCGGAGCGGGGTGGGCGGGGCGGCCGCAACGGCCAGGTCCGGGCGGCCCGCGCGAGTACCCCGTCGTGACCGGCCCCACCCCGGTGAGCTCGGACACGGCCGGCTCCGGGGCGGCCAGCTCCGGGGCGGCCGGGGCCGGGCACCGTTACGAGGTCCGGTCCCGTCAGCTCCGGTTCCAGGGCCGGATCTTCTCGGTCGTCACCGACCAGGTCGAGATGCCGGGCGGCCGGGTCGGGGCCCGGGACTACGTACGGCACGTCGGCGCGGTCGGTGTGGTCGCGCTGGACGACCAGGGGCGGGTGGTGCTGGTACGGCAGTACCGCCACCCGCTCCGCCGGGTGATCTGGGAACTGCCGGCCGGCCTGGCCGACGTGGCCGGCGAGGAACTGCCGGCGGGTGCGTTGCGGGAGCTGGCCGAGGAGGCGGACCTGCGCGCGGCCCGACTCGACCTGCTGGTCGACGTGCACACCTCACCCGGCTACTCCGACGAGATGATCCGGATCTTCCTGGCCCGGGAGCTGTCGGAGGTCCCGCCCGGTGACCGGCACGAGCGCCACGACGAGGAGGCCGAGCTGGAGGTCGTCCGGGTCGACCTGGACGAGGCGGTGTCGATGGTGCTGTCCGGCCAGATCACCAACGTGGCCTGCGTCGCCGGGGTGCTCGCCGCGGCCCGGGCCCGGGACCAGGGCTGGGCACCGCTGCGCCCGGTCGACGCGCCACTGCCCTGACCTCGGCGCCGGGCGGCTGGCTGACATACCGTCAAGCGTGACGGTTACCCGCTGTCACAATGCTGGCTGCCCGGCCCCGGGCGCGGTCCTAGACTTCCGCAGGCGGGACGGTGGACCGCGGCGGCAACGGAGCCGGCGCGCGCCGTACCACCGGAGCCGGCGACCCCGGCAGAGAGGGTGTCTGCATCGTGAAGGTCGGAATTCCGCGCGAGGTCAAGAACCGCGAGTACCGGGTGGCGATCACCCCGGCGGGCGTGCACGAGTTCGTCCGTGCCGGCCACCAGGTGTACGTGGAAACCGGTGCCGGGGCGGGGTCGTCGATCAGCGACGACGAGTTCACCGCCGCGGGCGCCACCATCCTCGGCGACGCCGACGACGTGTGGGGCACCGCCGAACTGGTTCTGAAGGTCAAGGAGCCGGTGGCCGAGGAGTACCACCGGATGCGGGAGGGGCAGCTGCTCTTCACGTACCTGCACCTCGCCGCCTCGAAGTCGTGCACGGACGCGCTGCTGGACCGGAAGGTGACCGGTATCGCGTACGAGACGGTCGAGCTGCCGGACCGCTCGCTGCCGCTGCTCGCCCCGATGTCCGAGGTCGCCGGCCGGCTGGCCCCCCAGGTCGGGGCGTACCACCTGATGCGCAGTGGCGGTGGGCGCGGCGTCCTGATGGGTGGCGTCTCCGGCGTGTACGCGGCCAAGACGGTGGTGATCGGCGCCGGGGTCTCCGGCCGGAACGCGGCGGCGATCGCGCTCGGCCTGCAGGCCGAGGTGTTGCTGCTCGACCGGGCGGTGAACCAGCTGCGCCAGGCCGACGCGATCTACCGGGGGCATCTGCAGACGGTGGCGTCGAACACCTACGAGATCGAGAAGGCGGTGCTCGACGCCGACCTGGTGATCGGCGCGGTGCTGGTGCCCGGGGCGAAGGCGCCGACGCTGATCAGCAACGAACTCGTCTCGCGGATGAAGCCGGGCAGCGTGCTCGTCGACATCTCGATCGACCAGGGCGGCTGCTTCGAGGACTCCCGGCCGACCACCCACGACGACCCGGTCTACCCGGTGCACAACTCGCTGTTCTACTGCGTGGCGAACATGCCCGGCGCGGTGCCGCACACCAGCACGTACGCGCTGACCAACGTCACCCTCCCGTACGCCCTGGAGCTGGCCAACCACGGCTGGCGCGAGGCGCTGCGCCGGGACCCGGCGCTCGCCCTGGGCCTCAACACGCACGCCGGCCAGGTCACCTACGGCCCGGTCGCCGAGGCGCACGGGATGCCGACCCTGCCGTTGGCGGACGTTCTCGGATGAGCGTCGGACCGGGGTCGGGGTCGGGCACGGATGCCCCGGCCCCGGCTCAGGTCGGGCCGCCGCCCACCCCGACCCCGGTCGAACCGTCGCCGGCGCTGCGACGGGCGCTGCGCGGCTATCTCGACCACCTGACGGTCGAGCGGGGGCTGTCGACGAACACGCTGACGTCGTACCGGCGGGACCTGGAACGCTATCTGGCGTCCCTGGCCGCCGACGGGGTCCGGGACCTGGCCACGGTCGGACCGGCGCAGATCACCGGGCACGTGGCCCGGCTGCGGACCGGGGATCCGGACCACCCGCCGCTGTCGGCCGCCTCCGCCGCACGGGCGGCCTCCGCCGTGCGCGGCCTGCACCGGTTCGCGGTCCGGGAGGGTCTGGTCGGCCAGGACGCGAGCCGGGACGTCCGCCCGCCCGTGCCGCCCCGCCGGCTGCCCCGGGCGCTGGACGTCGCCGACGTGCTCCGGCTGCTGGAGACCACCGGTCCGGTCGGAGCGACCGGACCGGAGGCGACACTGCCGCTGCGCGACCGGGCGCTGCTGGAGTTCCTCTACGGCACCGGCGCCCGGATCTCCGAGGCGGTCGGCGCGGCGATCGACGACGTCGACCTGACCGACGGGGTGGTCCTGCTCCGCGGCAAGGGCGGCCGGAGCCGGCTGGTGCCGGTCGGCGGGTACGCCGCCGAGGCGCTGCGGGCCTACCTCGTCCGGGCCCGACCGATCCTCGCCGCCGCCGGTCGCGGCACCCCGGTGATCTTTCTCAACGCCCGGGGTGGCCCGCTGTCCCGGCAGAGTGCCTGGACGATCCTGCGGCGGGCCGCCCGACGCGTCGGACTTCCGGTGGACGGACCGGACGCGGTCTCGCCACACACGCTGCGCCACTCGTACGCCACCCACCTGCTCGACGGCGGGGCTGACGTGCGGGTCGTGCAAGAACTGCTCGGACACGCCTCGGTGACCACCACCCAGGTCTACACGCTGGTGACGGTGGACCGACTCCGAGAGGTGTACGTCACCGCGCATCCCCGGGCCCTCGACTGAACCCTTCCGGGTAATCTCGGCGCGCGGTGCCTGCGACGCGTGGACGCTCCGGCCGTGGTACACGGTTGTTCCCGCCGAGTCGACACGCCGAGACGGTGCCCACTACGGTGCTGCGACGTGGCGTACAGTCGGCATCGGCGCGGCCTCGTGAGGCGGCAATCGAGGTTCGCGGCGGCGCCGCACAGGACACCGTTCGGCTCCGACGCCGGGCAGTCGTCGGGAGGGGGCGTACGAGGACATGGCTGACAACGGTGACCGTGCCGAGGCGTGGACCTCGACCCTGCGCGAACAGCAGTCCGCCCTGGACCTCGGCGCCGAACTCGGCCCGGCCGATCCGGCCGCGTACACGATGCGCAAGCCGATCCCGGAGCCGATGCCGACCGATCAGCACGGCCCGGCGCGGATCATCGCGATGGCCAACCAGAAGGGCGGGGTCGGCAAGACCACCACCACCATCAACCTGGGCGCCGCGCTGGCCGAGTACGGCCGCAAGGTCCTGCTCGTCGACTTCGACCCGCAGGGGGCGCTCTCGGTCGGCCTCGGTGTCAACCCGCACAACCTGGATCTGTCGGTCTACAACCTGCTGATGCAGGACGACGTCACCGCCGAGGACGTGCTGATCAAGACCGACGTGGCCGGGCTGCACCTGCTGCCCGCCAACATCGACCTCTCCGCGGCCGAGATCCAGCTGGTCAACGAGGTCGCCCGGGAGATGGCCCTGGCCCGGGTGCTGCGGTCGATCCGCAAGGAGTACGACTACGTCCTGATCGACTGCCAGCCGTCGCTGGGCCTGCTGGCGATCAACGCACTCACCGTGGCGGACGGCGTACTCATCCCGTTGGAGTGCGAGTTCTTCAGCCTGCGCGGGGTGGCGCTGCTGCTGGACACCATCGACAAGGTGCGGGAGCGGCTCAACTTCGACCTGGAGCTGGAAGGCATCCTGGCCACCATGTACGACAGCCGCACCACCCACTGCCGGCAGGTGCTGCAACGGGTGGTCGAGGCGTTCGGTGACAAGGTCTACCAGACGGTGATCACCAAGACGGTCAAGTTCCCGGAGTCCACGGTCGCCGGCGCGCCGATCACCACCCTGGACCCGGCCTCCTCCGGCGCCCGCAACTACCGCCAGCTGGCCCGAGAGGTGATCGCCGCGCAGGCCGAGCGGTAACCCTGTGCCGAAGCCCCGGCCGGCCGGTGCCGGCCGCTCTCTCGTTCCGTTTCCCGGGCCCGTTCCGGTGCCCGCCGTGTCGAGGATCATCGGGTGAGTGACGGTAGCGTCGCAGGGCTGCCGACGGATGGCGCCGAGCCGGTGGACTACGGTCGTCGGGTGAGTTCCCCCGCCGCTTCCGCCTCGCCGGACCCGACACCGCCGGACCCGGCGTCGTCAGGTTCGACAGCGTCGGATGTGGCACCGGCGGATTCGACGTCCCCGTCCCCGGCCGGGGCTCTGGTTTCTCCAGCGGCCTCTTCATCGTCAACTGCGGCGTCGGCTCCAGCTGCCACGGCGTCAGCTCCAGCTGCCACGGCGTCAGCTCCAGCTGCCACAGCGTCAGCTCCGACGACCACCGTGTCGACGGCCGTGGTACCCGTCCAGGCCCGGACATCGCGGGAATCCGGCCCGGCTGATGACGGGCCGCCCGCTGACGATCCGGCCGAGGGTTCCGGTGGGCCGGACGCCGCCGGGTCGGTCGACGGGAACGCCCCGGCCGGCGACGAGGCCGACTCGGCCGCCGGTTTCACCGTACGGCTGGCGAACTTCACCGGGCCGTTCGACCTGCTGCTGCAGCTCATCGGCAAGCACAAACTCGACGTGACCGAGGTCGCCCTGCACCAGGTGACCGACGAGTTCATCGCCTACATCCGGGCGATGGGTGACGACTGGGACCTCGACGAGGCGAGCGAGTTCCTGGTGATCGCCGCCACCCTGCTCGACCTGAAGGCGGCCCGACTGCTGCCCACCGCTCAGGTGGAGGACGAGGAGGATCTCGCCCTGCTGGAGGCGCGGGACCTGCTCTTCGCCCGGCTGTTGCAGTACAAGGCGTACAAGGAGGCCGCCGCACACATCTCGGAGTTGGAGGCGGTCGGTTCCCGCCGCTATCCGAGGGCGGTCGCCCTGGAACCGAGGTACGCCGAGGCGCTGCCCGAACTTGTCCTGGGCATCGGGCCTGAACGACTGCTCAAACTGGCGATCAAGGCGATGACCCCGAAGACCGCTCCGGTGGTCTCGATCGACCACGTGCACATGGTGCGGGTCAGCGTCCGGGAGCACGCCGCACTGCTCCGGGACCGGCTGCGCCGCGCCGGCACCGCGACGTTCCGGATCCTCTGCGCCGACTGCGAGTCGACGCTCGAGGTGGTGGCCCGGTTCCTGGCACTGCTCGAGCTGTACCGGGAGGGTCTGGTCGGGTTCAGCCAGGTGGAGGCGCTCGGCGAACTGACCGTACGGTGGACCGGTCCCGCCGACGGCGGCGCCGACCTGAACATCGACGAGTACGCCGGAGCGCCGGTCAAGGAGCAACCCACAGCCGGGGAACCGGACGCCGCCGGCGAAACCGGCGGAACCGTTCCCGACCCAGCCGGGGCCGGCGCGTCGGCCACCGACGTCCAGGGGACCGACGCGGGCGGAGACGGCGGATCGGATACCGCCATCGTCGAGCCCGGCCGGGTGCAGGCCGAAGGGATCGGGTCCGGCGGGTCGGAGGCCGAGGTGGTCGGGGCCGGCGGGTCGGAGGCCGAGGTGGTCGGGGCCGGCGGGTCGGAGGTGGTCGGGCCCGGCGGGCCGGAGGCCGATCGGCCAGCGGCGCCGACCGAGGACGGACCGACAGGCGTCGAGGAGATGCGGGAGGAAGCACGGTGACCAGCGACAGTCGGCCGGAGTCCCTGGCCGAACAGGCTGCGGCCTGGGTGCCGCCCTGGGAGCGGTCGCCCGCACCGGCACAGTCCACCGGGCAGGACACAACCGAGACGCCGGCGAGCGACACCCCAGGTGTCGAAGGACCGGCGAGCGACATCGCCGGTGCTGGGGCGCCGCCGATGGACGAGCCCGGTGCCGAGACGTCGGTGACCGAGGAACCGGTCGCGGAGACCACGTCACCGGGGGAGGCGCCCGCCCACGGAGACGAGTCCGCGCCGCAGATGTCCCCGATGACGGAGGAGTCGGCTGCCCACCCGCCACTCACAGTCGACGATCCGGTCGAGCTCGGCGAGGTGCCCAACCCGCCGTCGGCCGACGCCGGCTCGGAGGCTGCGGACGTACCCGGGAGCGACGTGGCCTTCGGGTCGGAGGCTGCGGACGTACCCGGGGTGGAGAGCGTGTCCGGGCCGGAGGGCGCGGACGTAGCCGGGGATGCCGTATCCCGGGCCGACGTGGCCGGGATCGACGTGGCCGGCGGGCCGGAGAGCGCGGACGTGGCCGGAGATGACGTACCCGTGGCCGACGGGCCGGAGGGCGCCGACTCGCCGGCCGGTGCGACCAGACGGGCGGCGCCACTGGCGCTGGTCGACGAGGACGAGTTGCGCGGCGCGCTGGAGGCGATCCTGCTGGTCGTCGACGAGCCGGTCGCCGAGATCGTCCTCGCCCAGGTGTTGGAGCAGCCGACCGCACGGGTCGCCGGCATGCTGGACCGGCTGGCCCGGGACTACGCCGCGGCCGGGCACGGCTTCGAACTGCGCCGGGCGGCGGGTGGCTGGCGTCTCTACACCCGGCCGGAATACGCCGCCTACGTCGAGCGTTTTGTCTTGGACGGCCAGTCTGTCCGGCTCACCCAGGCGGCGTTGGAGACCCTTGCCGTGGTCGCCTACAAGCAGCCGGTGACCCGGTCACGGATCTCCGCCATCCGCGGTGTCAACTGTGACGGGGTGATCCGTACCCTGGTGTCGCGCGGCCTGGTCGAGGAGTGTGGCACCGAGCCGGACAGTGGTGCGTTCCTCTACCGGACGACAACGCTGTTCCTGGAGAAGCTCGGGCTGGACAGGGTCGACCAGTTGCCGCCGCTCGCCCCGTTCCTGCCTGACGATGTGGAAGAGATCGCCGATGCCCCACGATGACAAGCTCGCCCCCGCCGACGGCGTCGAGCGCCTGCAGAAGGTGCTCGCGGCCGCCGGCGTCGGCTCCCGACGTGCCTGCGAGGACCTGATCTTCCGGCGCCGCGTCACCGTGGACGGCCGGGTCGCGCAGCTCGGGGACAAGGTCGATCCGTCGACCGCGGTCATCTACGTCGACGGCGAGCGGGTGGTGACCGACACCCGACTGGTCTACCTCGCGATGAACAAGCCGCGCGGCGTGGTCTCGACGATGGCCGACGAGAAGGGCCGTACCGCGCTGGCGGACTTTCTCGGCCGGGTCGAGGAACGGGTCTACCACGTCGGCCGGCTCGACGCCGACAGCGAGGGACTGCTGCTGCTCACCAACGACGGGACGCTCGCCCACCGGCTGATGCACCCGTCGTACGGGGTGCCGAAGACGTATCTCTGCGAGGTGGCGGGGCCGTTGCGTCGCAACGCGGGCCGGCGACTGCTGGCCGGAGTCGACCTCGAGGACGGTCCGGCCCGGGTCGACGAGTTCCGGCTGGTGGACACCCTGGGACGAACCGCCCAGGTGGAGCTGACCCTGCACGAAGGTCGCAAGCACATCGTCCGGCGGCTGATGGAGGAGGTCGGACATCCGGTCACCCGTCTGGTGCGTACCGCGATCGGCCCGATCCGGCTCGGTGACCTGCGCGCCGGGCGGCACCGGATGCTGACGAACGCGGAGATCGCCGCGCTGTTCAAGGCGGTCGGCGACTGATCCTGCCCCGAGGGCGCCCGACGCCACGGCCGTCGGGCGTGGGCCGGTTCGGGGCGCGGGGCATGATGGACAGCGAAACATGGGTCGTGGCGGTGCGCCGACGCTGCGGTGTGCCCGTGACGGGCCCGGGCATACGTCCGGTTGTCGGGACAGCGGTCCGATGATCGGGGCATACGACCACTGACTGGCTGAAGGAGGAACGGTGGCGGAAGAGGTACCGACCGGGCGATGTGTGGTTGCCGTGGACGGCCCGTCCGGTTCGGGGAAGTCCACCGTCTCCCGCAGGCTGGCAGATGCGCTCGGCGCCCGCTATCTCGACACCGGCGCGATGTACCGGGCGGTGACCTGGGCGGTGTTGCGTTCCGGCGTCGACCTTGACAACGCCGAGTCGGTGACGAAGGTGGCGGGCGAGGTCGACCTGAAGATCGGCGTCGACCCGGCGGCGCCGAGCGTGACCGCGGACGGGATCGCCGTCGATCGGGACATCCGGGGCCCCGAGGTGACAGCCGCCGTTTCCGCGGTGTCGGCCGTGCCCGCCGTACGGGAGATCCTGGTCGCCCTGCAGCGGCAGATCATCGAAGCGGCCGGTCGGATCGTGGTCGAGGGCCGGGACATCGGCTCGGTGGTGGCCCCGGACGCGGACCTCAAGGTCTACCTGACCGCCTCGGCGGAGGCACGGGCCCAGCGACGCAGCACGGAGAACGCCGCCGACCTCGCCGCGACAGCGGCCGACCTGGCCCGGCGCGACCGGCTCGACTCGACCCGCGCCGCCGATCCGCTGCGTCAGGCCCCGGACGCGGTGGTGCTGGACACCACCGAACTCGGCATCGACGAGGTGGTCAGCCGGCTGCGTGAGCTGTTGACCGGACGGCGGCCGGGTCAGTGAGACGACGTACCGGTCGGAAGTTTGCGGTACCGGGACGGGCGCGAGCCCGCCCGGGCGGTGGTCGGACGGTTGTCCGGCCGGTTGAGTGCCGGACAGGTGTCCGGCACGGCGAAGGTCGGACGGTTGTCCGGTCGGGTGAAGGTCGGACTGTTGTCCGGCGGGGTGAGGAGGCGTCGTGAGTACCGGTGACGGTTGGGTTGAGCTGCGGGAGCCGGACGTCGACGAGGAGGAGCCGACCGGTCCGGTGCCGGTGGTGGCGGTCGTCGGCCGCCCCAACGTCGGCAAGTCCACACTCGTCAACCGGATCATCGGTCGTCGGCAGGCCGTGGTCGAGGACACTCCCGGGGTGACCCGGGACCGCATCCCCTATGACGCGCAGTGGTCGGGGCGGCAGTTCACCGTCGTCGACACCGGCGGCTGGGAGCCGGACGCCCGGGACCGGGCGGCGGCTATCGCGGCCCAGGCCGAGAACGCGGTGGCGACCGCGGACGTGGTGCTGTTCGTGGTCGACGCCATGATCGGGTCCACCGACGTCGACGAGGCCGCGGTGCGGATGCTCCGACGCAGCGCCAAGCCGGTCCTGCTGGTCGCCAACAAGGCCGACAACACCACGATCGAGCTGGAGGCGACCTCGCTGTGGTCGCTCGGGCTCGGCGAGCCGCACCCGGTCTCCGCTCTGCACGGCCGGGGCTCCGGCGACCTGCTCGACGCGATCCTGGAGGCGTTGCCGGAGGCGCCGCCGATCCGGGAGTCCGGGCCGCGCGGTCCGCGCCGGGTCGCCCTTGTCGGCCGCCCCAACGTCGGCAAGTCCAGTTTGCTCAACCGGCTGGCGAAGGAGGAGCGGGCGGTGGTGGACGCCGTCGCCGGCACCACCGTCGACCCGGTGGACAGCCTCGTCGAGATCGGCGGGGAGGTCTGGCAGCTGGTGGACACCGCCGGACTGCGCAAGCGGGTCGGCAAAGCCAGCGGTACGGAGTACTACGCGAGCCTGCGGACCGCCGCCGCGATCGAGGCGGCCGAGGTGGCGGTGGTGCTGCTCGACTCCAGTGAGCCGATCAGCGAGCAGGACCAGCGGATCCTGACGATGGTCACCGAGTCCGGTCGGGCGTTGGTCATCGCCTTCAACAAGTGGGACCTGGTCGACGCGGACCGGCGGTACTACCTGGACAAGGAGATCGAGCGGGAGCTGCGGCGGATTCCCTGGGCGATCCGGGTGAACGTCTCGGCGAAGACCGGACGCGCCGTGGACAAGCTCGCCCCGGCCCTGCGTACCGCTCTGGCCAGCTGGGAGACCCGGGTGCCGACCGGGCAGCTGAACCAGTGGCTCACCGCCCTGGTCCAGGCGACGCCGCACCCGGTGCGTGGCGGACGGGCGCCGAAGGTGCTCTTCGCCACCCAGGCGGGTACCTCACCGCCCCGGTTCGTGCTCTTCACCACCGCGCCACTGGACGCCGGCTACCAGCGGTTCGTCGAGCGCAAGCTCCGCGAGGAGTTCGGCTTCGAGGGCAGCCCCGTGGAAGTGTCGGTACGCCCGCGCAAGAAGGTCGGTGCCGGCGGCCGGGGCAAGGCCCACGGCTGACCCGCAGCCCACTGTTTCTGGTGCCGGTACTTTCTGGTGCCGACACGCCCCGACCTCGGCCGGCACCAGAAACAGCCCATCTTCCTAGGACGGCGTAGGGGGTGTGTCAGCGACCATTGGCCGACTCCCCGGTCGAGGGGGCTGCGAGGCGGGGGAGGGCGTGTGCGCGGACCGGATGATCCTGCGCTAAGCTGTACCGGCTGTCGCAGGGGGACCTGAAGAGCAGCAACGGGACGTGGCGCAGTTTGGTAGCGCACTTGACTGGGGGTCAAGGGGTCGTCGGTTCGAATCCGGCCGTCCCGACAGCAGGTCGAAGGCCATCTCAGGGAAGTCTGAGATGGCCTTTTTGGTGCCCGTACAGCAGCGAAGTACAGCAACGGTCATCCGTCGAGGCTGTCGCCCAGGCGCCGCAGCGCGTCCCGGGTCGCCTTCGGCGATGCCTGACTGTAGACCTCCATCGTGATCGAGAAATCGGCGTGCCGAAGGATCGCCATCGCGATCCGGGGGTGCACATCCAGGTCCACGAGCAGGGACGCGCAGGTACGCCGCGCGTCATGCACAGTGATCTTCTTGATCCCGGCCCGGAGACACCCCGCGTCCCAGGAACGCGAGAAGTTGCGCGGCTCGACCGGCAGCCCGTACCGGGTCGTGAAGACCATGTTCGTGTCGTGCCAGCCCTCGCCGGCAGCCGTGGCGGCGGCTTCCTGTCGTAGCCGGCCGTGCCAAAGGACGCTGACGCAGATGCCCGGCAGGGGCAGCGGAGCGTCCGACTCTTCGGTCTTCGTCTCTCGGTGCAGCAGTTGCCCGCGTACCCGTTGAAGCTGCTTGTCGACCAGGAGAGACACCTCGTACCGGTCGCGGCAGGAGTCGCAGAACCGCTCGCCGTCGTGTCGCAGCGCTTGTTCCAGCCGCCCCAGTCGACGTGGTCCCAGGTCAGCCCGAGCACTTCGCTCTTGCGTAGACCGAGGACCAGGACCAGCAGAAGACTTGACGCTAGGCTGCGATCGTGTTCAGGGCTGTCGGCCGCGTACCGAATGCCACCAGGCGGCGTCGATGGCAATCTGTTCTGTGTGGAGGAGATCACGCTCGAACGCTCTCACGTCGACGGGTGCCTGCGACGGATCCATAAACTCGGTGATCTCTCATCGGGTAGTCGCACGTTGTGCACGTCGATGTAATGCGCGAGCCCTTCAGGCCACACGAAGTGTTGGCCGTCGGTCAGTTCCTCGGATCCGTTGCGGATGCCACACAGTCGACACAGTGAGTAGCCGGCGGCAGCCACGAAACATGTGCCACCACGCAGGTAGTCGCTCACCCGTCGCTGGCTCGCCGAATCGGCCTCGTCGTCGACGAACAACGCCGGGTCGGGCCAGTATTCTTCGCCCGGTCCACGCCAATAGCCGATCAGTCGCAAAGTCCGAGTGTTGTCTGCCGGGCTGCTCCACATGGGCGCCATCGTCCCAGGACATGCTTGACGTTCGGTCTAGAACCTTGTCCTGAGGAGGGCGGGCGTTCAGAGATCAATGTGTTGTTCGACGGCGGTCGCGTCGTATGGCTCGCCGAAGCGGAGGGTGGCGTGCGCTGGCTTGGCCGGGAAGGCCCGCAGCTGCGGCTCCATCGCGGTGAAGAGTCGGGTGGCGTCCGGACCGTAGGCGTAGAGGACGGCTTCGCCGCCGCCGAACTCGTGGCCGTCGAAATTACCGGCGTCGGCGGCCTCGATAGCTGTCTCGGACCTGGGCTGGGTTCCTTCGGGACTGGTCCCGGTCGCTGCGCGCCGGGAGCCATCCGGAGACCACTCGCTACAACTACCTCCTAGCTGCCGCGCAGTTGGGTCGGTATCTGGGGGAGTCGTCCCCGGATCCAGACGCCGACGATGCGGCATGCGCGGCGCGGAGCTTCGCGTCGTAGGTGTAGCGCTGGATCTCACAGGTGGCGACCGGCAGGGAGGGGAGCTTGCTGTCGGCGAGTTGGAGGCCGTCCGGTGAGTCGCGCCAGCAGTGGTTGCGCATACCCTCGGGGGAGCGCGTACGCCCCCGCTCGGAACCCGGTTCCGGCCTCTGGGTTGTGGTTTTCTACGGCTTGGGCGCCAGGGCTCCCTGTGGATCAGCATTCGGTCGGTGCACTCGGTGCACTCGCTGCACTGGGCGCGTACGGTGCAGGGAAGCGTTCGGGCAGCGGCTTGGCGGTGGCGTCTGGGACGGACACGACCGATCGCGTGACCACGAGTGGTGGTCACGCGATCCGGGCCGGTGGTACCGGGCGGGTCAGTTGCCCGCGCGCTGCGGCATGAAGCTGGCCAGTGCGGACTTCAGGTGCGGGCGCAGCATTTCGGCCATGCTCGCCTGGACCGCCGGGAACATCGCCGCCGACTCCTGGCTGCAGTCCGTCGACGAGCCCAGGCCGCAGTCGATCGCCCCGTCGATGAAGGCGCCGTAGACGTACTTCCGTTCGGTCTCCACCCCGTTGAAGTTCCGGTACGGCAGCGAGATCATTCCTCCGCCGGTGGAGCGCATGAGCAGCGCGGTGCAGCCGCTCTCGTTGCAGGTCGCGCCGTCGGCGGCGTTGGCGTACCCGCCTGGCTTGAACGCGCCCCACATCTTCGCCGCGAAGGCGTTGCGGTCGGTCACGCTCATGCCGAGCGCATCCGCCTCCTGCTTCATCACGCTGGAGAAGATCCAGGTACCGGGGTCGGCCAGCTCCGTGAACTTGTCGCGGGCGACACCGGTGCCCAGGTACGGGGAGTTCGCCCGGTACACCGCCTCGTAGAGCTTGCCGGCGTCGGCCAGGGTCAGCTCGTTGGACGCCTTGACCTGTCCGGCCGCCTCCCAGGTGCAGCCGATCCGGTGGTTGAGCTGGGTGTCGGCCATGCCGAGCGCGTCCGAGGCGGCGTTCAGCGCGGCCGGGCCGTACCGGTTGTAAATCGCGTCGGTCTTGCGGTTGTCCGACTGCTCCATCATGCCCTTGAGCGTGTTCTCCAGGTTGTCGGCGACCGGCTGGGTGGTGATCGGGGTGCCGTTGTCCTGGTACGCGCAGAGACCGCCGTTGTCCGGGGCGCTCGGGTTCTTGTACCAGGTCACCCCGGCGCCGAGCGTCTCGGTGCCGAGGTATACCCGGCGCATGGCGTGCACGTGGTGCAGGGCCTTGAGCATGCTCGCCGGCTCGAACTTGACGTCCCCGTTGAGCCAGTTCTGCGTGTTGCCGTCGACCGACTTCAGGTAGAAGCCCCGCTTGGGCAGGTTGTTGCCGATGCCGTTCTCCAGCGCGGTACGCGCCTTGATCGAAACCGGGTCCAGGTTGTCCACGAAGATTACCGAGTACCGCGTCTCGCCGTTCTGCACGAACGACTTGAGGTGGATCGGGCGCAGACCCTTGTTCGCCTGCATCTCCAGCACCTGCTGTGCGGAGGCGTTCGGATGCCAGGACCAGTAGGGCAGGTCGGTCTTGACCATCACCGCCGACCACTTGCCGTCGGCGTGGCGCTCCACGTCGACCAGCCGGGCATCGTGCTGGGCCAGCGCGTCGCCGATCTCGGCCATGGTCTTGCCGAACAGGGTCCAGGACTGCTTCTGGTCGACCCCGGTGTTCGGGATCATCACCACGTCGTACTGGTCGCCGGAGACGTGGTCGATGTCGATGATCCGGCCGCCCAGGTCGGCCAGCCGGGCGTTGATGTAGCTCTCCGTGCTGTTGACGTACCACTTGTAGTTGTGCCAGTTGTTCGCCGGGTTGTCCACCCAGGCGGCGGCGAACCGGGTCTGCCCGTTCACCACGTATCGCTCCAGGTCGAGCAGGCGCTTGTCGCCCAGCTTGGCCAGCAGGGTGTCGACCGTCTCGTCCGTGGTCCAGGACGCGCTGCCGGACAGCCCGCGCTGGTAGGCGCCGGAGTTGTGCACCAGGACCGCGGCGTAGTTGTCCGGCCCGTTCACCTCGATGCCGGTGACCCGCATGTCGTACTGGTTGGCCCAGTTGTTGATGGTGGCCTTGTTCGCCGACAGGTACCAGCCGAAGCCGACCGGGGTGTCCGAGTAGCGCTCCGGGTCGGTCACCGGCGCGGCGGCGGCCGGGGTGGCGAGGCCGACCACGAGGCCGGCGGCGGTCAGGGCGGCGGTGAGTGCTGCGGTCAGCAGTTTCGTCGTTCGCATGGGATCAGCTTCCCGACGGACCCTCAAGGTGCCTCAAACTATTCTCAAAGGTCGGTGTTGGGGAGCCGACACAGCGGAAGAGGATGTGGATGGAGCGCAGCGCCGACCGTCGACTGTCCCGGCGGTGCACCCTGGTCACGGCCGCGGCCGGGTTCGGCAAGACCACCGCCGTACGGGACCGGCTACGCGGCATGGCGGTGCGCTGGCACGACGCGTCGCTGCTCACCAGGTCGGACGCTGTGCCGGTGGCCACCACGGAGCCGCTGTGGCTGGTCGCCGACGAGGTGGAGCGGGTCGATCCGGCCGGTGCGGTGGCGTTCGCCGAGCGGTTGCCCGCCCAGTGCCGGCTGGTGGTGGTCGGACGTACTCCGGCGGCCGGCGGACTGGCCAGGTGGCGGGCCCGGGGCCTGTTGGCCGAGCTGGGACCGGAGGAGCTGGCGCTGAGCCGGCCCCAGGTCGAGGCGTTGCTCCAGCACGAGTACGGGGCCCGCGACGGCGATCCGGTCTGGCGCTGGACCGGTGGCTGGCCGGCGCTGGTGCATCTCACCGGCCAGGCGATGACCCGGCCGGACCGGCCCGGGTCGGAACGTGCCCTGCTGAACTGGCTCACCGCGCCGGACACCGCGCTGGCCGACTTCCTCGGGGCGGAGGTGCTGGACAGCCTTTCCCAGGCCGAGATGGCCCTGCTCACCGACGCGGCCGAACTGGACCCGCTCACCGTGGACCTGGCGGTCGAACTTGGCCACGAGGCGACCACGGTGGACGCGCTGCGCCGCGCCGGGCTGCTTCGGGCCGCCGGCGAACCCGGCCACTTCCGGGTGGTGCCGCTGCTTGCCACGTTCCTGCGCCCCCGGCGGCGACGCGACGTGCTCGGCCGGGCCGCCGGCTGGTACGCGGGACACGATCTGCCGCTGGCGGCGGTACGGGCGCTGCGCTCCGTCGGTCGCACCGACGAGGCGGTGGAACTGCTCGCCAGCCGTGGCGAGAGCGTGCTCGCAGTCGGTGGTGCGGCGACGGTGATCCAGACCGCCGAGGAGCTGCCGCCCGCGCGGCGGCCGGAGCCGCTGCGGCTGCTGCACGCCCAGGCGCTCTACACCACCGGCGAGAGCGCGGCGGCGCTGCGCATGCTGACCGAGCAGCGCGCCGAGCGGCCGGGCCCGGTCGACCCGGCGCTCGCCTGGCGGCTGGGCAGCCTGCATTACCTCAGTGGGGACCCGCGTGCCGCGCTGGAGGTGTTCCGCAGCGCGGCGGTGCCCGACCCCGACGATGACCTGGCCGGCGGTGCCGCCACGGACCTGGCCAGGCTGTACTCGTGGACCGCGACTGTGCACTGGCTGCTCGGAGACCTGCCCGCGTGCACGGTCGCGGCCGACGCCGCGATGCGGGCAGCGGCCCGTGCCAACGAGCCGGGGGCGCTGGCCGCCGCGCACGTGGCCCGAGCCCTGCACGCCAAACTGGCCGGCGACCCACAGGGTAACGGCGAGCACTACGAGCGGGCCCTGGCCTACGCGGAGGAAGCTCGCGACGCGGTGCAGGTGACCCGGATCAGGTCCAATCGCGCGTCCCGTCTGATCGACGACGCGCGGTTCGCCGAAGCGCTGGCCGAGGCCCGTCCGGGCGCCCGGTTGGCCGAGGAGATCGGCCACGTACCGATGCATGCGCTGGCCCTGGTGAACGAGGGCGAGGCGCTGGTCGGGCTGGGCCGACTGGACGAGGCGCTGGCCGTGTTCGAACAATCGGTCTGGCTGTATCGGCGTACCGGCTCCCGGATGGTCGCGTACCCGCTGCTCGGCGTGGCCGGGATCCACCGGCGGCGGGGACGCGCCGTGCAGGCGGGCGCGGCGTACGAGGAGACGGTCGAGATCGCCGAGGCGGCGGGCGACCGCCAGGCGCTGGTGCCGGCGCTGGCCGGCCTGGCCCGGCTGGTAGCGGCCCGGGACCCGCAGGCCGCGCTCGGGTACGCGAGCCGCGCCCTGGCGGCCGAGCCCACCTCCACGGTCGCCAACCTCGCCCTGGGCTGGGCCCGGCTGGCCACGGGCGAGGCGGAGCGGGCGGCCGAACTGGCCGGCCTTGCGGCCCAGGCGGCCCGACGCCTACAGGAGCGGGCCCTGCTGCCGGAGGCGCTGGAATTGATGGGCAGCGCCGCGACGAGTCCGGCGCAGGCCCGCCGGGCCTGGCGGGAGGCGCTCACCCTGTGGGAGGCAGCCGAGGCCACCCTCGACGCGGACCGGGTACGCGCCGCGCTCGGCGTCCTGCCGGGCGCCTCGACCGACGACCGGATCGCCGGCAAGCTCGCCGCCGCCCGACTGGCCGTGAGCGGCGTGGAGTGGACGCCCCCCGGCACCCCGCCCTACCGGTTGGGGGTGCGGACGTTCGGGCGGTTCGAGGTGACCAGCGGCGCGGGCGAGGTGGTGACCTGGCAGTCGCGCAAGGCACGCGACCTGCTGCGGATCCTGGTGGCGCGGCGCGGCCGGCCGGTGCCGCGCGAGGAGTTGGGCGAGATGCTGTGGCCGGACGAGAACCCGGCCAAGGTGGGGCACCGGCTGTCCGTGGCGCTGTCCACCGTACGCGGCTCGCTCGACCCCGAGAAGCGGATGCCGGCGGATCACTTCCTGCTCTCCGGACAGGGCAGCGTCGCGCTGGACACGGTCCGGATCGACATCGACCTGGAGGACTTCCTGCTCGCCGTCGAGCACGGCCTGCGGCTGCACCGGGAGGGCCGGACCGGCCAGGCGCGAGCCGTGCTGGACGACGCGCAGCGCCTCTACACCGGCGACTTCCTCGGCGACGAGCCGTACGACGACTGGGCCGTGCCGGTACGGGAGGAGGCGCGCGCCACCTACCTGCGGGTGCTTCGGACCCTGGTGGACCTGGCCCGAGACGGCGGGGACACCGCGGATGCCGTTGGCTTCCTCTACCAGATCCTGCAGTTCGACCCGTACGACGAGAACGCGCACACCACACTGATCGAGCTGCTCACTGGGCACGGCTGGCACGGTGAGGCGCAGCGGGCGCAGACTCGGTACCGGGAGGCGATGGGTGAACTGGCCGCCGCACGCGGCAACTGAGCGGACGAACCCACCACCGGGCTGGACCCGCGCAGCCGAAACGACACCAGGTGCGAGGCGACGAGTTCATCTCCCGTAAGCCCGACCATGACGTCGACCGCCGGCAACCACCAACCGTCGGAAGCCGGACTGCTCACGTAGAGTGCCGGGCCGCAGAAAACCGGCACGCGTTTTATCCGCGGCATGTGCGGATGGCCGATCACGCGGCTTGTCCCGCTTGGCCGGCTGAGCGCCAGGCGCGGTCAGAACGGGGGCGCTGGGTCCCAGTCAACAGATGAGACCCAGGCCGGCTATGCCAGAGTTGCGGTCCGGGCTGTTCCCGGCGGTCAGCGGCGCCGGCGGTTCCTCGCCGCCGACCTTCGTCCGGCACCCGCGTGGAGTTTTCACGTTCGCCATCAGCCGGGCGTCGA
>NZ_JAZGQK010000042.1:0-78529 GCF_036422035.1 Plantactinospora sonchi | reverse complement strand
ACACGCGAGGGGACACGTGCGCGAGGTGTCAGAGAGAAGAACAACGGCCCACACCAGAAGAAGAAGACTCTTCCGGGGACCAGAAGCCCGCCGGCACCCTAGGGGGTCGGTGCTCAAGCGAACACGAGATGTAACGACCGCAGGCCCCGGATCATTCCCAGACCCGAACCCATCAGCCCAGCTCACAAGCCGTGCTACTCAGCCGTACGCGTAATGTAACGACCCCAGCCCCGCCAACATTCCACCACAGCCCGTTGATCATGAACCCGAACCGGACAGCGGCTCCGGAAGTCGACAGGGTCGTGCTCGCCCCGGACACTCAAACCCTCGGATCCGGACTTCCGGGATACTCCGGCGGAAACTACCATCCCTGGCGTCGAGTGACCGTCACCCTGGAGGGCACATGGACGACATCTGGAACGGTCACCGCGGGCGTCGCCTCGACCGTACGGAGATGGCCGCACTGGTCGCTCGGATCATGGCGATGGACGGGACCGACGAGGAGATCGACACCTGGCTGAACCTGCTCGACAGCCAGATCCCCCTGCCCAACGGCCACAGCGCAGACCTGATCTTCTTTCCGGGTCGGTACGGCCTCAGCCCGGAACCCGACCCGAAGGACGTCGTTGACCGGATGTTCGCGTACCGGCCGATCGCGCTGTGAGGCGGAAGTGCGCGGTCGAAATTCTTGTCGGTGGGTCGACCTAGTCTCGAACATGTGATCGAACGAGTGATGGTTCCGGAGGATCTGGCGGAGTTGCCGCCCGGTCCTGAGCTGGGGCTGGTCCTCGCCACCATCGACAGAGCGAGGCTGAACGGCCACGACGCGGTGACGGTGCTGCAGGCCCGCGCCCGCCAGGTGGCGTACGAGCAGGCACAGTTGCTTGCCGACCTGGTCGAGGTCGCGCACTGCCCACCTGGCGACGCGGATTCCCCGGCGACCAGGAGAGAGCAGCTCGACGAGTTCGCCGCCGACGAGATCCGGATGGCGCTGTGTCTGACCCGGCGCACGGCGGAAAACACTCTGCACCTCGCCGCCGACCTTCTCCGACGGCTTCCCCGGGTGTACGCCGCACTGGCGGCCGGAGAGATCGACCTGCCCCGGGCCCGGGTGTTGAGCGAGGAGACCGTCGCGTTGGCTCCAGAAGCCGCCCGAGGCGTCGTCGACCAGGTCCTCGACGCCGCTGGCGGGTTGACCACGCGACAGCTCGCCGCCAGGCTCCGTACGCTTGTCATCGCGAGCGACCCGGAGGCTGCACGACGCCGGCAGGCGCGTTCGCTCCGGTACCGGCGTCTGGTGTCGGAGACGGATTCCGAAGGCACCGCAACCCTGGCCGGGCACCAGTTGCCCGTCGAACGTGCGGCCATGGCCGCCGCCCGGATCGACGCGTTGGCCCGGGCGGCGAAACGAGCCGGTGACGCCCGGAGCATGGACCAGCTCCGCGCGGACACCTTCCTGGACCTGTTGGAGGGCGTCACGAGCGACGAGGGCGGCACCGGGCCGCGCGCCGGCGGGGTGGACCTACGGGTTCCGCTGACCACCCTGATGGGGCTGACCGACCTGCCCGGCGAGTTGTCCGGCTGGGGTCCGGTGGTGGCCGAGACCGCCCGGGAGATCGCCTCCCGCAGCCGCCGTTCCGCCTGGCGGATCAGCGTCTACGACCGAGGTCGCCTGATCCACAACGGTCCGGTCCGACGGCGCCCGAAGATTCGGGACGCCGCGTTCGTCAGGTCCCGCGACCAGACCTGCCGGGCGCCCGGTTGCCGGATCCCGGCCAGCCACGCCGATCTCGACCACGTCCGGCGGTACGTCGACGGCGGGCCCAGCACGCCGGACAATCTCGCGGTGCTGTGCCGCCACGACCATCGGCTGAAGGACGAGGGCGGCTGGCGCCTGCGACAGCTTCAGCCCGGGGTTTTCGTGTGGCACAGCCGGCTCGGCCACCAGTACGTGGTGCCACCGGATCCGCCCGAGCCTCCGGCCTGAACGTCACCGCGTCCGGCGCCCGGTCACTCCCCGCGCGGATGCAGCGCCGCCACGATCGCCTCGGCGGTACGTCGACCGATGCCGGGCACCTCGGCGATCTCCTCGACCGTGGCC
Source organism: Plantactinospora sonchi (assembly GCF_036422035.1). Taxonomy (NCBI): domain Bacteria; kingdom Bacillati; phylum Actinomycetota; class Actinomycetes; order Micromonosporales; family Micromonosporaceae; genus Plantactinospora; species Plantactinospora sonchi. Next base: position 76,428 of record NZ_JAZGQK010000042.1, on the reverse strand, counting down.
GCCGACAACCGCTTCACCGAGCCGAAGTGTCGCAGGAGCGCCTTGCGCCGTACCTCGCCGAGCCCGGGGACATCGTCCAGCCCGGAGGTGGTCATCCGCTTGGAGCGCTGCTGCCGGTGGTAGGTGATGGCGAACCGGTGTGCCTCGTCGCGTACCCGTTGCAGCAGATAGAGCCCTTCGGAGGACCGGGGCAGGATCACCGGGAACTCGTCGCCGGGCAGCCACACCTCCTCCAGGCGTTTGGCCAGTCCGCAGAGCGCGATGTCGTCGATCCCGAGTTCCGCCAGGACCGCAGCCGCCGCGGCGACCTGGGGTTGACCTCCGTCGACCACCACCAACTGGGGTGGGTAGGCGAACTTGCGCGGCCGGCCGGTGGTCGGGTCAATCCCGGGACGGTCCGGATCGGAGGCCATCTCGTCACCGATCTCCCCGGTTTCGCCCCGGGCCTGGAGGTAGCGGCTGAACCGTCGACGCAGTACCTCGGAGAGCGCCGACAGGTCGTCGGTGGCGCCACGGACGGCGAACCGCCGGTACTCGCTCTTGCGGGCCAGGCCGTCCTCGAAGACCACCATGCTCGCCACCACGTCCGTGCCCTGGATCTGGGAGACGTCGTAGCACTCGATGCGTAGTGGTGCCGTCCGCAGACCGAGCGCCTCGGTGAGTTCGTCGAGTGCCTCGCTACGGGTGGTCAGGTCGCCGGCCCGGCGTAGCTTGTGCTGGGTCAGTGCCCCGGCGGCGTTGCGTGCCACCGTTTCCAGCAGTGCCTTCTTGTCACCGCGCTGTGGCACCCGCAGCGTCACCCGGCCGCCCCGGCGCGTCGACAGCCAGTCGGCCAACGCGTCGGCGTCGCCCGGCAACGCCGGCACCAGCAACTCCCGGGGTACGTCGCTCTCCCCTTCCTCGCCGCCGTACACCTGGGTGCAGAAGTGGTGGACCAGGTCGCCGGTACTCAGTTCCTCGACCTTCTCCACGACCCAGCCACGCTGGCCGCGTACCCGACCGTCGCGGACGTGGAAGACCTGGACGGCGGCCTCCAACGGGTCCTCGGCGAAGGCCACCACGTCCGCGTCGGTGCCGTCGCCGAGGACGACCGTCTGCTTCTCCATTGCCCGGCGCAGCGCCGCGAGGTCGTCGCGCAGTCGGGCCGCCCGTTCGAACTCCAGCTGCTCGCTGGCCTCGCCCATCTCCCGTTCGAGTCGGCGGACCAGCCGGTCGGTGCGGCCGGCCATGAAGTCACAGAACTCGTTGACGATCCCCCGGTGTTCCTCGGCGGAGGCCCGGCCGACACACGGGGCCGAGCATTTGCCGATGTCGCCGAGCAGGCAGGGCCGGCCGATCTGGGCCTGCCGTTTGAAGACCCCGGAGGAGCAGGTCCGGGCCGGAAAGACCCGCAGCAACAGGTCCAGGGTTTCCCGGATCGCCCAGGCGTGCGAGTATGGCCCGAAGTAACGTACGCCTTTGCGCTTGGCTCCCCGCATCACCTGCAGTCTCGGGAACTCCTCGTCGAGGGTGACCGCCAGGTACGGGTACGACTTGTCGTCGCGGTAGCGCACGTTGAACCGCGGGTCGTACTGCTTGATCCAGGTGTACTCCTGTTGGAGCGCCTCGACCTCGGTGCCCACGATGATCCAGTCGACCGAGGCGGCCGTGGTGACCATCTGCCGGGTACGGTCGTGCAGCGACCAGAGGTCGGCGAAGTACGAGTTGAGCCGGCTCCGCAGACTCTTCGCCTTGCCGACGTAGATCACCCGGCCGGTCGGATCCCGGAAGCGGTAGACGCCGGGGGCGTCCGGGATTGTGCCCGGTGCCGGGCGGTAGGTAGCGGGGTCAGGCACGTCGACAACCCTAATCTGTGATCAACGGTAGCGGCCGGCGCCGACGCGGCGGTGCGGATCCGGCCGCGTCGGTACGCCGACCGAGGGCTCACGCCAGGACGATGTTGTCCCCGTTGACCGTGATGTTCTTCTCGGGCAGCTTCTTGGTCGCCGGGCCACCCTTGACCGAGCCGTCGGCGATGGAGAACTTGCTGTTGTGGCAGCTGCAGTTGATCGTGCCGCCCTCCACGCTGGTCACCGGGCAGCGCTGGTGGGTGCAGATGGAGCTGAACGCCTTGAACTCGCCCTCTGTCGGCTGGGTCACCACGATCTGCTCTTCATTGATGATCTTGCCGCCGCCGACCGGAATGTCGGCCTTCTTGGCCAGCGCCGCGCCGCCGTCGGCCGGGGCGCTGGTCGAGGCGCCGCCGCTGGGCGTACCCGGGTTGTCACCGCCGGTCGTTCCGTCCAGGGCATCGTCGTCACCCGTGCCGCACGCGGCCAGCACCACGGAGGCGCCCACCGCGCCCGCGCCGGCCAGCAGCGCCCGTCGGGTCTGCGTGCCCGGCCCGGTTACGGTCTGCTCGTCACTCATGCCTAGCCTTCCTTGATCGACGCCGCGCTCCTGGTCGCCCGCGGCCATGCCCGAAGACACGGAAATATCCGGCAACCGGTTCAACCGTCCCACGATCAGGACGATGCGACGCGCCGTCCCCGGGCCGGGCTCTTCGCCTGCCCCGAGGCGGCCGTCCGGCCCGACGTTTTCGCCGCGGCCGCTCCGCCGGCGGTCTTCGCCGTGCCATTGGTCTTCGCCGTGACTGCGCTCTTCGCCGTACCGCCCCCGGCCGTCTTCGCCGCGGCGCCACCGTCGACCTTCGCCCCGTTGCCCTTCTCGCCGTTGGCCTTCGCCGCCCGTGCGGTGGCCGCGGCGGCTCCCGCCGCCGGCCCGGTCAGGCCCAGCACCGGACGGAGGAACTCCCCGGTGTGGCTCTCCGCCACCTCGGCCAGTTCCTCGGGCGTGCCGGTCGCCAGCACCGTACCGCCCCGGTGGCCGCCCTCCGGGCCCATGTCGATCAGCCAGTCGGCGGTCTTGATCACGTCGAGGTTGTGCTCGATGACGATCACCGTGTTGCCCTTGTCGACCAGGCTCTCCAGCACCCCGAGCAGCTTGCGGATGTCCTCGAAGTGCAGCCCGGTGGTCGGCTCGTCGAGCACGTACACGGTCCGCCCGGTCGAGCGCTTCTGCAGTTCGGAGGCGAGCTTGACCCGCTGTGCCTCGCCACCGGAGAGGGTCGGCGCCGACTGGCCGAGCCGGACGTAGCCGAGGCCGACGTCGACCAGGGTCTTGAGGTGCCGGTGGATGGCCGGGATCGCGGAGAAGAACTCCGCCGCCTCCTCGATCGGCATCTCCAGGATGTCCGAAACGGTCCGGCCCTTGTAGTGCACCTCCAGGGTCTCCCGGTTGTACCGGGCACCCTTGCAGACCTCACACGGCACGTAGACGTCGGGCAGGAAGTTCATCTCGATCTTGATCGTGCCGTCACCGCTGCACGCCTCGCAGCGGCCACCCTTGACGTTGAACGAGAACCGGCCGGGTCCGTACCCCCGGACCTTCGCCTCGGTGGTCTCGGCGAAGAGCTTGCGGATGTGGTCCCAGACCCCGGTGTACGTCGCCGGGTTGGACCGTGGGGTACGTCCGATCGGCGACTGGTCTACCCCGACCACCTTGTCGACGTGCTCCAGCCCGGTGATCCGGGTGTGCCGGCCCGGTACCAGCCGGGCGCCGTTGATCTGGTTGGCCAGTACCGCGTACAGGATGTCGTTGACCAGGGTCGACTTGCCCGAGCCGCTGACCCCGGTGACCGCGATGAACTGCCCGAGCGGGAACGGCACGGTCAGGTTGCGCAGGTTGTGTTCGCGCGCCCCGTGCACCACCAGTTCCCGGCCCGGCGTCTGCGGCCGGCGTCCCTCCGGGGTGGGGATCGACCGCCGGCCCGACAGGTACGCCCCGGTGACCGACTCCTCGTTCGTCAGCAGGTCCGGCACCGAGCCGCTGTGCACGATCTTGCCGCCGTGCTCGCCGGCGCCCGGCCCGATGTCGACGATCCAGTCCGCGGTCCGGATGGTGTCCTCGTCGTGCTCGACCACGATCAGGGTGTTGCCCAGGCTCCTGAGCCGGACCAGGGTCTCGATCAGCCGGTGGTTGTCCCGCTGGTGCAGGCCGATCGACGGCTCGTCGAGCACGTAGAGGACGCCGACCAGACCGGAGCCGATCTGGGTGGCGAGCCGGATCCGCTGCGCTTCCCCGCCGGAGAGGGTGCCGGCCGGCCGGTCCAGCGACAGGTAGTCCAGACCGACGTCGACCAGGAACCGCAGCCGGGCGTTGATCTCCTTGAGCACCCGCTCGGCGATCATCTTCTGCCGGTCGGTCAGGGTGAGCGCGCCGAGCAGTTCCGCGCACTCGCCGACCGACAGCGCGCAGATCTCGGCGATGTTGCGCCCGCCGAGGGTGACCGCCAGCACCTCGGGCTTGAGCCGGGAGCCCCGGCAGACCGGGCACGGCACGTCCCGCATGTAGCCCTCGTACTTGTCCCGGGACCACTCGGACTCGGTGTCGTTGTGCCGCCGTTCGATCCACTGCACCACACCCTCGAACCCGGTGTAGTACGAGCGTTCGCGACCGTACTTGTTGCGGTAGCGCACGTGCACCTGGTCGCTGGAGCCGTGCAGGATGGTCTTCTGCGCCCGGGACGGCAGTGCCCGCCACGGGGTGTCGAGGTTGAAGTGCTCGGCGTCACCCAACGCTTCCAGCAGGCGCAGGAAGTACTCCGCCGTCTGCCCACCCGACCACGGCTGGACCGCGCCCTCGCGCAGGGTCCGCTCCGGATCCGGGATGATCAGCTCGGCGTCGACCTCCTTCTTGGTGCCCAGACCCGTACATTCCGGGCAGGCGCCGTACGGGGCGTTGAAGGAGAAGACCCGGGGTTCGAGGTCCTCGATCGCCAGCGGGTGGTCGTTGGGGCAGGCCAGGTGTTCGGAGTAGCGCCGTTCCCGGCTCGGGTCGTCCTCGGGCAGGTCGACGAAGTCGAGCAGGACCAGCCCTCCGGAGAGGCCGAGGGCGGACTCGACCGAGTCGGTGAGCCGCTGCTTGGCGCTCGCCTTCACGGTGAGCCGGTCCACCACCACCTCGATGGTGTGCTTCTCCTGCTTCTTCAGCTTCGGCGGCTCGGTCAGCGGGTAGACCGTCCCGTCGACCCGGGCCCGGGCGTACCCCTTGGCCTGCAGTTCGGCGAAGAGGTCGACGTACTCGCCCTTGCGGCCGCGCACGACCGGGGCGAGCACCATGAACCGGGTGCCCTCCTCCATCGCCAGGACCCGGTCGACGATCTGCTGCGGGCTCTGCTTGCTGATCCGCTCGCCGCAGATCGGGCAGTGCGGTTCACCGACCCGGGCGTAGAGCAGCCGCAGGTAGTCGTAGACCTCGGTGATCGTGCCGACCGTGGAACGGGGGTTGCGGGAGGTCGACTTCTGGTCGATCGAGACGGCGGGGCTGAGGCCCTCGATGAAGTCGACGTCCGGCTTGTCCATCTGGCCGAGGAACTGCCGGGCGTACGACGAGAGCGACTCGACGTACCTCCGCTGGCCCTCGGCGAAGATCGTGTCGAAGGCGAGGCTGGATTTGCCCGAGCCGGAGAGCCCGGTGAATACGATCATGGCGTCGCGCGGCAGGTCGAGGTTGACGTCGCGCAGGTTGTGTTCCCGCGCGCCACGGATGATCAGTCGGTCGGCCACTGTCCGCGCACTCCATACGTTTTGTCCGGGTTTTCGGCACTAGTCCGGGTCTTCGGCGCGCGGAAGCGCGTCGTCCTACAGCCGCGCCCGTAGGTGCCACCCTCCGGCGGCACCCATGGGAACCACCGCTCGGGAGCATCTCAGGCGCCGCCTCCCGGCGGCGCCCGTGGGCCACCTCTCAGCAGCACCCGTAGGCACAAGTTTCAGCGCAGAAGAGCGCCTCGGCAACTCTAGCCCCGGGGTATGACAGTTTCCCGCACCCGACCATTCCCGCAGCTCAACGGCCAGCTGTACCCCAGCGGGCGCCCCGCTGCTCCTTGTGGATCCGCCGCCACCGGTGACGCTCCTCGGCGGCCAGCCGGACGTCCCGGCGACGTGTCTCGTACGCTACCTCGCGCTGGAGTTTCTGCCAGTTCGCCCACCGGCGCGGCGCCAGCTCGCCGGAGTCGAGCGCGTCCCGCACCGCACACCCCGGCTCGCCCCGGTGCCCGCAGTCGGCGAATCGGCACGCCGCGACCAGCTCCGCGACGTCCGCGAACGCCTGGTCGAGACCGGCCGCCGCGTCGAGCAGGCCGACCGCCCGCACACCAGGGGTGTCCAGCACGGCACCTCCGCCCGGAATCAGGATCAACTCCCGGTGGGTCGTGGTGTGCCGGCCCTTGCCGTCCACCCCGCGTACCCCCTGGGTGGTCATCACCGTCGCTCCGGCCACCGCGTTGACCAGCGTCGACTTGCCCGCACCGGAGGGGCCGAGCAGGGCGAGCGTACGGCCGGCCGCGACCCACCGCCGGAGCGCTGCCAGCCCGGTGCCCCGGTGGGCGCTGACCGGCAGCACCTCCACCCCCGGCGCGGCCTGGCGCAGTTGCGCGGCGACCGCCTCCGGGTCGGCGACCAGATCACACTTGGTGAGCACCACCAGCGGCTGCGCACCCGACTCCCACGCCAGCGCCAGCAGCCGCTCGATCCGGGCCACGTCCGGCTCCGGATGCAGCGGCTCGATCACCGCTGCCGCGTCGACGTTGGCCGCCAGGACCTGACCGCTGGAATCCTTGTCCACCGTCCGGCGCACCACCGCGGTCCGCCGGGGCAGCACCGCCTCGACGGTGACCCGCCGGTCCGGCCAGTCCCGCAGCACCACCCAGTCACCCGCACACGGCAGGTTCACCGCGTCCCGGGCCGCCGCGACCAGCACACCGCCGCCGAGGCTCGCCCGGACCGCGCCGTCGGCGGCGAGCACCGTGCAGACGCCCCGGTCCGCCCGGAGCACCCGGCCGGGTCGGTGGTCGTCGCCGCGTTGCGGGTACGCCGCCGCCATCGACGCGTCCCAGCCGAGGGACGCGAGATCAACAGTCATGTCAGCCCTTGCCGTCAGAAGTGTCAGACACGTGCGAAGGCGTCAGAACGTGTCATGAGAAGGTGAGGTCCCCCGGGGTGCCCGCGTCGGCACTGACGGTAGGCGGTGGCGTGACCGCCCGAAAGTCAATTCCGCGACGACCGACCGCTATGGTCGTAAATCGTGCCGTCGGCCCCGCTCGCGCCGCCGCCCGAGGTGGACCGGGCGACGGATCCGCCGGGCGTGGTCGCCGAGCGCGACGGCGACGATCTCCGGGCCGCCTCGCTGCCCGGTTGGACCCGTGGACCTGACTCGGAGGTACGACCATGACGACCTACACCGGAAACGTCTCCCCCGGCGCCCCGCCCGACGTACGGGAGCTGACCGGCCTGACCATCAGCAAGCTCTCGGTGGGCCCGATGGACAACAACGCCTACCTGCTGCGCTGCGCCTCGACCGGCGACCAGGTGCTGATCGACGCCGCCAACGAGGCGCCCCGGCTGCTGGAGTTGATCGGGGACGCCGGCCTGTCGGCGGTGGTCACCACGCACCGGCACATGGACCACTGGGTCGCCCTGGAGGAGGTGGTCGCCACCACCGGCGCCCGGTCGCTGGTACATGCTGCCGACGCGGACGGGCTGCCGATCCCGTCCGAGTCGCTCGCCGACGGCGACCGGATCCGGGTCGGTGAACGGGAGCTCGAGGTGATCCACATCGTCGGGCACACGCCCGGTTCGGTGGCGCTGCTCTACCGTGACGAGACCGACGGCACGCACCTGTTCACCGGGGACTCCCTGTTCCCGGGCGGGGTCGGCAACACCGACCGGGACCCGGTACGGTTCGGCTCGTTGATCGACGATGTCGAACAGAAGATCTTCGACCGACTGCCCGACGAGACCTGGTTCTACCCCGGCCACGGCAAGGACTCGACGCTCGGCGCGGAGCGGCCGTCGATCCCGGAATGGCGGTCACGCGGCTGGTAGGCCGTCTCGGCCCGACCGTCGCCGTCCGGGGCGGGAACCCCTGCTCGGGGCGCCTGCCCCGAACGGTTGTTCACGTCGTGGACACCTGGCTCCGGTGTCACCGTCAACCGGCACGAGCGACGATCGGGCCATGACACTCCTGCAGCGCCGCAGGTGCGCGACATGTGACCGGCCGATCAGAGAGCTTGCCCGTCTCGTCGCCTACCCCGGCACCGCCGTCCTGGAGCGGTTCACCACCACGACGCCGGTGGAGATGCCGGCGGACGCGGTCGACGTGACCTGGTTGGCGTACCCGTGCATGCACGAACTCGCCGAGGTGGACGCCTGGGACCTCGCCGTCGACGAGGGCTGGGCTGTCCGGCACGATCGGGCGGCCTGAGCCACCCTCGCACCGGGTGCCGCCGTGCCACCCAGCCGCTCCGAATTCGGCACCGGGCGGGTTGCCCCGGCCCACCGCCGGGGTCGTTGCCGAGCGTGAGGCGTGACCGATGACGGACCGGCCGCCGGTGTGGCTCCTCGACGTGGACGGGGTCGTCAACGCGTCCATCCGTGCTCGCCGGGGGCCGCCGGGTGATCTGGACCGACGACACCGAGGTCCCCGAGCCGGGTGATCCGCTGCACGACGAACTGAGCGCCGCCGGTCGAGCCCTGCTGGTGCGGCCGTTTCCTCGTCGCGGCCTGCACCCGGCGGACCTGGACGCGATCGAGGCGTTCGCCCGGAAGTGATCTCCGCATCGCGGCCGACAGCTGACTTGGCAGCCGTTGGCTAATAGGTGTAGCTTTTAAGCTATGACAGCTCTTCGATACCTTCAGCGTCCGGACGGGCGGATCGCCTACGACCTCGTCGACGGCGACGGCCCGCTGGTGATCTGCGTACCCGGGATGGGCGAGCTCCGGCAGTCCTACCGGCTGCTCGTCCCCCGACTCGCCGCCGCCGGACACCGGGTGGTCACCATGGACATCCGCGGGCACGGGGACAGCGACGCCACCTTCCCGGCGTACGACGACGTGGCGCTGGCCAGCGACATTCTCGCGCTCATCGAGGAACTGGGTGAGCCGGCGTTTGTCGTCGGCAACTCGATGGGTGCCGGCGCGGGCGTGATCGCCGCGGCCGACGACCCCGCCAAGGTACGCGGCCTGGCGCTGCTCGGGCCGTTCGTCCGGCAGCCGGCCGGGAGCGCACTGCTGAACCTGTTGTTCCGGGTCATGCTGGTCCGCCCCTGGGGACCGGCGGCCTTCCTCGGCTACTACCCGCAGTGGCTGCCGGGCACCAAGCCCGAGGGCTACCAGGAGCACCTGGCCCGGGTCCGGGACAACCTGCGCCGGCCGGGCCACTGGCGGGCGTTCGTGCAGACCACCCGTACCTCGCACGAGCCGGCCCGGCGGCGGCTGGGCGACGTACGGACGGCGGCCGTCGTGGTGATGGGGGCGGCCGACGTGGACTGGAAGGATCCGGTCGCCGAGGCCGAGTGGATCGGCGGGCAACTGCGGGCCGAGGTGGTCATGGCCCCGGGCGTCGGCCACTTCCCCCAGGCCCAGGCACCGGACGTGGTCGCCGCCGCCGTGTCGCGACTGGTCCAGCGCGTCAGCGCCTGACCGGTGGCACGGCCGCCGTCCGTACCCCGACCGGCCGAATTGGACCGCGCAAGGGATCGGTCGACGAAACCGGAAACGGTGTCGGAAAAGATGTTGCCCGCTTCGCGGTGTGCCGCCTACCGTGGTCCTCACAAGCGATCGAACAGATCGCCCGGGCGGCACCACCGAAAGGGCGGCGCCACCGGAATGTGGCAGCACCACCAGGACCAGGCGACACCGACCGACAGGGAGCATCCGATGTTGTGGCAGGCCTCATCCCGATCGCTACGGCAGTCGCCGTACGGTCCGGCGGGTGCCGCCCGACTCGGGCGATCCGGCCACCTGCCCGCCGGTGAATGTGTCAGCCTGGGCTGCTGGCGGACGTAACGCGATTTCCACCGCGTTCACGCCGCCCTCCCACCGGGACCGGGCGGCGTTTTGCTACCCAGGGGTGTGGCGCAACCGGTAGCGCAGCGGCCTCCAAATCCGAAGGTTGCAGGTTCGAGTCCTGTCACCCCTGCTCTCTCTCCCCCGACCTCGGCCGGCGGGACTGGTGCACTTGATAAGTCCACAGTGGATGGTTGAGGCCCGGTCGGTGCGGCTGCACCGCGCCGACCGGGTGCTTTCCGGGGCGAGGGAGACGGCTGACCCGCCTGTTTTGGGAACAGGAGAAAACGAGTTCGATTCTCGGGTCCCGGACCGCACGGACCGTTGGAGTAGTGGTTATCTCGCCAGGCTCTCAACCTGGAGAACGCCGGTTCGAATCCGGCACGGTTCACGTACGGCAACGCGGCTGTAGCTCAATGGCAGAGCACCTGGCTTCCACCCAGGGGACCGGAGTTCGATTCTCCGTCGCCGCTCGACGACCGGCGCCGCCGGTCGACGTTCCGGTAGCCCAACGGCAGAGGCAGCGCGCTCAAACCGCGCCCAGTGTGCGTTCGAGTCGCACCCGGAGCACGTTGCCCGCTCCACCCCCGTTTCGCGGCTGTAGCTCAGTCGGCAGAGCGCGACATTGCCATTGTCGAGGTCCCCGGTTCGAATCCGGGTAGCCGCTCCGAAATCCACCCGCCACGACAAGTAGAGGAGGTATCCGGTGGACGTCCTGGTCATCAACGCCGACCTCGGCCCGCTCCACCGGGTCAGTCTCCGGCACGCCGTACGGATGCTCGTCCGGCGGGTCGCCGAGATCCACGAGGCCGAACCAGACCGGCTGATCGGGGTGTACCCGATGCCCAAGGTCCTCCGCCTGGTCCGGTACGTCGTCACCCGCTGGCGGTTCAGCGCCGGGCCGGCCTGGTCCCGGGCCGGTGTCTTCGCCCGCGACGACCGACGCTGCGCCTACTGTGGCGGCCACGCCAGCACCATCGACCACGTCCTGCCCCGCTCCCGCGGCGGCCGGAACACCTGGAGCAACACCGTCGCCTCGTGCGGCGGCTGCAATCAGCGCAAGGCGGACCGCACCCCCGGCGAGGCCGGTCTGGTGTTGCGGTTCGAGCCGTCGACCCCGAGCTGGGCGACGCTCCCCCGGCGCTGACCGCGGCCGGCGGACCTCGTCACCGCCGGCCGCCCTTCCCGGATCGTCCAACTGGCAGGACGCCTGACTCTGGTTCAGGAAACCGAGGTTCGAATCCTTGTCCGGGAGCGCGATGCCCTCGTAGCCCAACGGCAGAGGCAACGGTTTGAGGGACCGTACGGTGCGCGTTCGAATCGCGCCGAGGGCACTTCGGGGTGGGTGCAGGTGCACAGCGTTGCCTTGCAAGCTACGCGTGCGCGGTTCGATACCGCGTCACTCCACTCGGGCCCGGGTAGCCCAACGGAAGAGGCCGCCGGCTCAGAACCGGTGTGTTGCAGGTTCGACTCCTGTCCCGGGTACGCACGAACCGGCCGCGCGGAAAGCCGTGCGCGGTCGGGCACGCGCAGCTGGAAAGATGGCCGAGAGGTCTAAGGCACCGCCCTGCTAAGGCGGCCCGGCCCAGCCGGCGAGGGTTCGAATCCCTCTCTTTCCGCGCACGCCCCTGTAGCTCAGTGGACGAGAGCGCCTGGCTACGAACCAGGAGGTCGGACGTTCGAGTCGTCCCAGGGGTACCTTGCGGAGGTTCACGGCTTCCGATCCCGGTGGCGGGGCGGATCCGGCCGTCCCGACCAGACAGGGTCGCCGCCGGCGACGGCGGCGGATATCGTCCGCCCGACGACATCGAGAGGATCAGGGTGCCTGACCAGACCGCGCTCCACAAAATCAACGCACTCGTGCAGAGCTTCAAGCCACAGGCGAAGCGCGAACTCACCGAGGCGCACCGGCGTACCCAGAAGGCGCCACCGCTGTCCGGCATCTCCCGGACGTACCAGCCGTTCGCCGACGACATCCGCGAACATCTGCCGCCGGAGTCGACCCGGGTGCAGTACACCGTCCGGGAGGTTCTCGACGAGGTGGCAACCACCATGGGACGGCTGTTCGACCTGCAGTTCCTGCAGGACGTCGGCAACTCCCAGGCCACCGCGGACGTGGTGGTCGACGGGCAGCCGCTCGTCCGGGACGCCCCGGTCACCTACCTGCTGTTCCTGGAGAAGCAGCTGGTCGACCTGCGAACCTTCGTGGACGGGCTGGCCGTGCTGGACGCCGCGGAGAAGTGGGAGTTCGACCCGGACCGAGGGTGCTACGCCTCCGCGCCGAGTCAGACCCAGAAGATGCGCAAGGTGCACCGCAACCACGTGAAGGCCGAGGCGACCGAGAAGCACCCGGCGCAGGTCGAGGTCTACACCGAGGACGTACCGGTGGGCACCTGGACCACCGTCAAGCTCTCCGGCGCCCTCCCGGCGGAGCGGGTCAAGCAGCTCCGCGGCCGGGTCGACAAGCTGCTGGAGGCGGTGAAGGTGGCGCGGGAAGAGGCGAACAGCGCCACGGTCGGGGACCGCAAGGTCGGCGACCAGATTTTCGGCTACCTCTTCGGGTAGCCTTCAGACGCCCCTGGGAGCGGGGGTGGGCGCGCAGATGCGCGTCAGACTGAGGCTGACTTGTCAGACTCACCCAGGTGACGGTTCCAGTGGAGGTTCGAGTCCTCCTCTCGGCACACCACGAGCCGAGATAGCCCAACTGGCAGAGGCAGATCGTCACCGATCAGGCTGAGACTATCGCTCCAGACTCAGCATTCCCACCCATCGCCAGATCCACCGGCCCACGACAACCTCGACGAGATGCTGGTTCGAGTCCAGTCTGCCGCTCCAACCTGCGGCGGTCGCTTAATGGCAAAGCACGTCGACCGGAGCCTGATCGTCGGCCTTAAACGTCGCTGGCGTGCGAACGGGTGGAAATTGAGGGGCCCCGGGGCAGGGCATACCCCGGGGCTCCGCCACCTGCCCGGAAGGTGCCGCCCGGTGGTGGGCGACCGGTCTTGAACACCGGGGTGCCGGCAACGGCAGGGGTTCGACTCCTCCACCTTCCTCAACCCGGTGATCAGTCACCACGGGCCCGGGTACGACGCCGGGTCCCGCTCCCGTTCCGGTAGCTCAGCTGGCAGAGTGCCGCCTCGACACGGCGGAGGTCGGAGGTTCGAACCCTCCCCGGAACACGCACCGATGGCGCCGTGGACGAGCGGCCAGAGTCGCCGGACTTTCACTCCGGAGAGCGCGGGTTCGAATCCCGCCGGCGCCACCTGGACACATCTCGCGCGTCGTGGGCGGCTGGTCGCCCGGCGGTCCGTAAAACCGCTGCCTTCGGGCATGCCTGGTTCGAGTCCAGGGACGCGCACCCGGTCGCACCACTGCCCCCGTAACTGAGCCGGAGAGTGCGTGGCGTTCCGCGCGCCGAGGCCGCTGGTTCGATCCCGGCCGGGGGTATCCCGACCTCGTCACGTCCCCGGTGGGGCGGCCCGCCTGCAAAGCGGGTGATCCGATTACGGGTTCGACTCCCGGCGAGGTCTCGACACCAACACCATCCACTGTGGCGACCGTCCCGGAGGCCGTCCTACCGACCGGGGCGCCCAGTCTCGTCGAGGGTCGCTCCGTCGGGTCGTCCGGCTCGACGGGCCGCCCACCAGGCCCGTACGCCGAGCGCGCCGACGGCCGTACCGATCGCGAGCGAGGCTCCGATCAGCAGTGCGTGCACCCACAGGAACCCGGTCGGGCTTCCCTGCCCGATCTGCCCGGTCGACCAGGCCCGGGTGTCGTTCCAGATGGCCAGCCCGAACCGGGGCCAGATGGCCCAGGTCCACACCCCCACCAGGATCAGGAACCCGGCCCAGCGCCTCGACAACACCATGGCTGGTGAGTATGCCAGCCGACCTGGTCAGGCCGGTCGGCCACGGCACCGGCGGCGACTTTCACCGCCCCCGGTGCCGCGTGCGCCCTGCTGCCGGTCATGCCCGGTTCCGGTCAGCCCGACGCCGCGCCGGCGAGTCGGCGGCGAACACCGAGCAGCACCAGTCCCCCGAAGAGCAGCCCGATTCCGACCGTGCCGAGCATCGCGAAGTCCTCCCCCGGCAACAGGTCGCCGAGTGACCGCGCCACAGTGCCGAGTACCACGTACAAACCGGCCCAGAGCACCGCGCCGACGGTCGCGAACCCGATGAACCGGCGGTACGACATCCGCAGCCCCCCGGCGGCGAGCGGCAGCAACGCGTTCAGCACCGGCAGGAACGGCGCCACCATCACCATCCGGCCGCCGCCGGTACCCAACACCCGCTCGGCGGCCGACCAGCGCGCCTCCCCGATCCACGCCCCCGCACGGCTGCGCCGCAGGCGCCCCCCGAACCGGCGTCCGGCGAGAAAGGTGAGCGACCAGCCACCGAGGCAGCCGACGATCACCACGAGGAATGCACCGGCGCTGGCCGGCCGTCCGACCCCCACCGCCGCGAGCACCGCGACGTCGCCGGGCACCAGCACACCCAGCAGCGGAATCGCGTCGAGCATCATGACCCCGCCGAGCACCGTCAGGAACACTCCCGCCGGTAGTTCCCCCACCTGAACCAGCCAATCCGCCACGTCAGGAACGCTACGTGGGAAAACCGGCCCGGACCTCCGGGTCGTTCCCGGACCTCACCCTGACGCGGTCTCGGGGTCGGCTCCCCCGGCGGGCGTAGACCACCGGAGGCAGCACCTCGCGACTTCCGGCCGCACCGGACGGCCGGGCCGGCTACTGTCGATGGCGTACGGGGCGCGCCGCGAACAGACGCGCCGCTAAGGAGACACGCATGGCAACCGGCACCGTGAAGTGGTTCAACTCGGAAAAGGGCTTCGGCTTCATCGAGCAGGACGGCGGAGGACCAGACGTCTTCGTCCACTACTCGGCGATCGCGACGTCCGGCTTCCGGGAGCTCAACGAGGGACAGAAGGTCGAGTTCGAGGTGACCCAGGGCGAGAAGGGTCCGCAGGCGGCGAACGTCCAGCCGCACTGATCCGCCACCCGCCGTCGGCGGAGCCCGGCCGTCAGTCCCCGTCCGGGGCCGGGCGGTCGGGCAGGTCCCGTCGTCGGGGCAGGGGGCCGATCAGCAGGACCAGTCCGGTCAGCGCGAGGTAGCCGGTGATGACCCACATCGCCGGTCGTACGCCCAGTGTGGCGCCGAGCGTGCCGCCGACGACCGCGCCGAGCGGCATCGGCCCGAGGTTGACGACCTGCATGGTCACCATCACCCGGCCGAGCAGTTGGCGCGGGACGTACGTCTGCCGGAACACGCCCTTGATCACGTTGCCCGCGACAACACCCGCGCCGATCAGCACGCCGGCGACGACCACCAGGGCCAGTCGCGGCCCGGTCCCGGTCAGCGGGATCAGCAGCCCGGCCGGCAGGGCGCCGATGTTGCACACCAGCAGCGCCCTGGCGCTGCCGAGCCGGCGGCCCAACCTTCCGGCGACGGCGGCGCCGAGCACTCCGCCCATGCTCATCCCGGCGGTGAGCACACCGACCGTGCCGGGACCGACCCCGACCTCGCGGATCAGGAAGACCACCAGGATCGCCTGGTAGGCGATCAGACCGAGGTTGGACAGCGCACCGAACAGGCTGAGCACCCGCAGGTACGGGTCGCCGAAGGTGAACCGTACGCCCTCGGCGATCTCCCGACGCAGACTCGTCGCCGGCCGGGGCCCGTCGGTGCGGGGCTCCCGGGTCCGGATCATCAGCAGGCAGACGGCGGAGCCGACGAAGCTGACGACGTCCACCAGCAGGGCCGTCGCCGCGCCGATCAGTTGGGTCAGCAGGCCGGCGGCGCCCGGGCCGGCCACCTGTGCCACCGACTCGGTGCCCTGCAGTTTCGCGTTTCCCTCTGGTAGGTCGGGGCGGGCCAGCAGTGCCGGCAGATACACCTGGTACGCGGTCTGGAAGAACACCTTCACCGCGCCGCCGCCCAGGGCGACGACCAGCAGCTGTCCGATGGTCAGCACGCCGAGGGCCGCGGCGACCGGAACGCTGAGGAACAACGCCGCCGCGACCAGGTCGCAGGCGACCATCATCGGCCGGCGCGGTAGCCGGTCGACCCAGGCACCGGCGGGCAGTCCGACGACCAGCCAGGGTAGCCAGGACGCCGCGGTGAGCAGCGCCACCTGGAACGTGCTCGCCTTCAGGGTGGCGACCGCCACCAGGGGTAGCGCCACACTCGTCACGCTGCTGCCGAAGCTGCTCGCCGCCTGGCCCATCCAGAACAACCGGAAGTCGCGCTGCCGCAGGACACCACCGCGCCGGGGCAGCCGTTCCCGGGTCGGCGCCGGGGCGGTCACGACGCCGGTCACGGGCGGGCCGGGACGGCGTGGGCGAAGAAGAACACCGGCTCGCGTCGCTGGCCGTCCTCCGGCACCTCCCGCTCGCTCCACCTGTTGAGCAGCGCGACCACCTCGTGTTCGAGTTCGTGCAGTTCGGCCGGGGTGAGCCGGAGCCACCCGTCGGTGGAGAACGGCGCCTGGTCCCAGGCCGCGCGTTCCTCGTCGCTGGTGGCGTACCACTCGCGGACGATGCTGCTCTGGCGGTCGAGGTTGAGTGAGAGGGTGGCGTGCAGGACGGCCTCGGCGGCCGGGTCGCCGGTGAAGTCGGCGCTGGCCCAGCGCAGCCCGGGCGCGGCGAGTTTCCACCAGCGTTCTCGTCGGTCCCGGGCGAGTTCGGGTGCCTCCCGTACGAGGTCGGAGGCGGCGAGCACCTTGAGGTGGTGGCTGACGTTGGCCACCGCCTGGTCGGTGCGTTCGGCGAGCATGCTCACCGTTGACGGGCCGTCGACCTTGAGCACGTCCATGAGCCGGCGACGCAGCGGATGGGCCATCGCGGCGAGCACCCGGGAATCGGTGACCTGACGGATCTCTCTCTCCATGCTCCCAGGCTGCTATATGCAAGAGTTCTTGCACAACTGGTATTGCACAAATTCTGTTGCGGACCCGTCCGGAGACGGGGTTCGGCTGGCAGCGAAAGCCGGGCGACACCGGCCCCGGCCGGCCCTAACCTGGGGCGCATGGAGAAGCTCGCGCTGGTGCTCGGAGCCACCGGCCAGATCGGCCGCGCCGCCGTACGGGCACTGGTCGCCGACGGCTGGCGGGTCCGGGCTGCCGCGCGCGGCCTGCGCGCCGGCGCGCCCTGGCCACCAGGCTGGGACGTCGAACTCGTGTCGCTGGACCGCGAGGACGACGCCGCGTTGGCCGCCGCCGTCCGCGACGGCTGCGACGTACTGGTCGACACCGTCGCGTACGGCGGTCGGCACGCCCGGCAGCTGCTCGGGCTCGCCGACCGGATCGGCTCGGCGGTGGTCGTCTCCAGCGCGGCGGTCTACGTCGACGAGGCCGGCCGGGGCATCGGCGGCGACGGCGCCCGGTTCCCCGTGCCGATCACCGAGGAGCACTCGACGGTGGCCCCCTCCGACGGCGGACCCGACGCCAACTACGCCACCGAGAAGGCGGCTCTGGAACGGGAACTGCTCGCCGCCGGGGCGTTCCTGCCCACCACACTGCTGCGGGCCGGCGCCATCCACGGGCCGCACACCGTGCACCCTCGGGAGTGGCACTTCGTCAAACGCGCCCTGGACAACCGGCCGGTCCGGGTCCTCGCCTACCGTGGCGAGAGCCGCTTCCACCCGGTCTCCACCGCCAACCTCGCCGAGCTGATCCGGCTCGCCGCCGCCGAGCCCGGCGCCCGGGTACTCAACGCCGCCGACCCGGAGCCGCCCACCGTACGGGAGATCGGCGCGGCCGTACACGCGGTGCTGGACCACCACGCGGAGGACGTGCTGATCGACGGCCCGTCACCGGCGCCGCCGGTCGGCGAGACGCCGTGGTCCGTGCCGGAACCCGTGGTACTGGACATGAGTCTGGCGGAGCGGCAGCTCGGCTACCGTCCGGTGACCGGCTACCTGGACTCGCTGCCGGAGACGGTCACCTGGCTGGTGGACGCGGCGCGGGGCCGGGACTGGCGGACCGTCTTCCCCGACCTGGTCCGGAACTACCGGACCGACTACTTCGACTACCTCGCCGAGGACGCCTGGCTCCGCCGGCGCCACTGAGCGGACGACGCACCGCACCCGGCCCCGCCGGGTCGACACCGTCGTCCCGGCTGGGCCGCCGTACCTCGCCGGAGAGCCGGGCCGACCGGAAGATCCGGACCAGGCCCGGCTACGACCGGCGGGCGCCGCCGGTCACGCCGCCGGGGTGCCCGCGGCGGCGGCGAGCTTCGCGGCCAGTTCCGCCGCCCGCTCCCCGAAGGCCGCCCGCAACGCCACGACCGCGTCGTCTAGGTCCTTCGAGCCGAGCCCGCTGAGTACGCCGTCGATGATCTCCTGCTCGTTCACCCAGTCCTTGCCCAGCATGGTCATCTGGTTGGCCTTGATCTCGGTCAGCGTCGCCTCGATGTTGTAGAAGTGCTGCCGGATGTCGGTACGGCCACTGCCGTCCGGCTTCTGCGCACCCTTCCACAGGAGGTAGTTGTTGTCCCTGGCGAACTTGAGCAGTTGCTCCTGCTCCGCATCGGACAGTGCCGGCATGGTGTTCTCCTCTCCGGACAGCAGCGCGGCGACGTCGCGCCTGAACCGGTCCATGTTGAAGCTGGGATCCGTCTTGACGCTGGCGTGCCCGTAACCGCCCGGCTGGTGCTCCTTGTGGCCGGCGACGCCCCAGCCGGTACGCCGCCGGATCGCGGCCACCCCCCGGACGTACGAGTCGTACTGCCGGTCCGTCCACGGCTCACCGAGCGCGTGCTGGGCCTCGATGCCGACCAGGCCGGAGTTGCCGACCCCCTTGAACGGTCCGGCCCAGCCGACCAGGACGTGGTTGCACCGGCCGGAGGCGATCACGTGCCAGTGTCCGGTACGGGACAGGTAGAGCTGGGCGATCGGCGGTGGCGCGGTGGCGGAACCGTTCAGCAGGACGTAGATCTCGCCGGCGTCGGTGCTGGTCCGGGATCCCCTGGTCTCGTGGCAGATGATGCCGTGCGGGTCGAAGGAGGTCGAACCCCGGCCGCGCCACCCACCGACCTCGTGGACGGTGAGCCCGGCGGAGCGCAGCACGTCGGGGAGCCAGAGCAGTCGCATCGGTAGGCCCTCCTAACTCGGAGGCAAGGTTCCACTACCGACCGTATCCATGACATCGAGCGGCGTCCAGTCGGCCGACCTGCCAATCTGAACAAAAGCAATGGTCAACCCGGATGTGACCGGATTCCGTCCGAGGTTCCGAGAGCCGGGCTCAGAACGCCAGGCACTCACACTCCGTCATCAACGCTCGGACGTTGCGGACGTACTGCGGGTTGGGGATGGTCAACGGCTGCCCCTCCTCGGCCACCGCACCGTGTCCGTAGTTGTACGCCGCGATCACCGCGTTCAGCAGACAGGAGTTCAGCTCACTGGTGCACAGGTCCGCGTCGAGCCGGTAGTCGGCGTCGAAGTACATGTCGCCGATGTACTTGGTGGTCCAGGCCAGGTAGGTGGCACCCAGGTACGCGTTGTCCTGGTAGTCGTCGATGTCGTACGACTGCTCGAAGCGCTGGTTCATCCACGTCGCGGTGTCCGGCATGACCTGCATCAGTCCCCTGCCGCCGTCGCAGGCGATGATGTTGGACTGCCAGCCGCTCTCCTGCCAGGCGGTCGCCTTGAGCAGGTCGACCGGGATCCGGATGCTCGGTGCCGAGACCGGCCAGTAGGTCCGCCCCGCCGCGTTGGTCAACGCCTGCTTCACCGCCGCCCTGCTGGCCTGAGTGCCCTCGTATCGCGGCTTGGTGCACTCGTCGTCCGGCGGCTTCGGCGCGGGCGGTACCTCGGTCTCGGTCGGCGGCTTCGGAGTCTTCCGCGGCGTCGGACGACGGCTCGGGGCCTTCGACGGCGTCGCGGACGGTGTCGGCTTGGCACCCAGCCCCACCACCGCCGGCGGTTCGGGGGTGGCCGGCTCCGTCGTCTCCGCGACGGTCTCCGGCTCGGCCACCTGCGCGGCACCGGCCGCCGGGTCGGTGTTCTCCGTACCACCGTTGGCGCAGCCCGCGGTCAGCATGGCCACCACCGCCACCGTGCCGAGTACCAACCTGGCCCGGCGTAACCGCTCGGTCATCCGCGTACCCCCCGATCTCCCGGCGCACACTAACAGCCACGCCCTCGACCCGGGGGTCGGTCGTTCAGGAGGCGTCCGCCGGGGCCCGGACCGCCGGCTCGCCGGCATCGACCGGTTGCACGGTACCGGCCGGTTCAGCGGCATCGGCCGCCTGCACCGGACCGGCTGGCTCAGCGGCATCGGCTGGTCGCACGGCACCGGCCGGTGCGGTCGATTGCCGGCCCGCCGGCTCCGTCACCGCCGGCTCGGCCGAACCGGCGGCGACGGTCGCGGCGCCGACCGCCCGGTCCCGGGTCGCCCAGGCGACCATGAACACCGCCGTCCACAACACGCCGAGCAGCATCGAACTGACCGTCTCGCTCGCCGAACTCCAGCCGACGTAGAGACGGGCGCCGGCGACCGTCACCACCCCGACCGCCGCCACCGTCCAGGCCGCCACCGCGACCGGCCACCGGCTCTGTCGGCCGAGCAGCCAGGCCAGGGTGCAGAGACTGGCCGCGACCACGGCGTTCTGTGCCGGAAACAGCACCACCGTGCTGTTCCGGGTCGGCCCGGTCACGTCGGCGACCAGACTCAACACCACCAGCGGCACGAAGGCGCCGACCGTACCCAGCACGCTCAGCAGATCGGCCCGCCAGGGCCGGGCACGCCAGCCGACCACCGCGGCCACCACCGCCACCACCAGGATGAGCACCGGGCCGCGCAACGCGCCGATCGCGCCGTGCGCCAACTCGGCCACCCCGTCGGTACGTCGTGACGCGAACCACTCCGCGATCGTGTTGTCCACCACCGCGAGCCCGCTCTGCGCCACCAGCAGTTCGAGCAGCGAGGCCAGCGCGAACCCGATCCCGAAGAGCAGCGCCAACCCGGCGACCAGGTTGGTCAGCAGCGTCCAGCCCGGCCCGATGTGCACCGCCAGCACGAAGAACAGCACCCCGTACCGGCGACGCATCCCGCGCAGCGGCGGTGTCGCCGCAGCCCGGGCCAGCAGGGCCCTCACCGGATCCGGGTTGCGGCCCAGCCAGCGGCCGACAAGCACGATGACCACGACAAAGACGATCAGCAGCAGTACCGCCCCGGTCGCCCGGCCGAGATAGTGGGAGACGGTCTCGTACGACTCCCCGGCCAGATAGCCGGCGAGCACCGAACCACCGACCCAGCTCACCACCCCGGCCAGGTTCCACGGCGCGAACCGCCGGTACGGCATCCCGGCGCTGCCGGCCAGCCGGGGCACCAGGGTCCGGGCGAACGCCACCCAGCGGGCCGCGAGCACGCCCCGCCCACCGAGCCGACTCAGCATCGCGTCCGCCCGCTGCCACCGTTGCGGGCCCACCCGGCGTCCCCACCTGCCGGCCCGCAGCCGTGGACCGTGCCGTCGACCACTGCGGAACGCCAGGGTGTCACCCACCGCCGCTGCGAGAATCATCACTACCAGGGCCGGTCCCAGCCGGAGCAGACCGGCGTAGGCGAGGAAGCCGACCAGCAGCAGAGTCGCCTCCGCCGGCATCACCAGGCCGACGATAAGCGCGGTCTCAGTGGCCACCAGCAGCGCAGCAGCCACATAGACGAGCAACGGCGGCAACTCCTGCACCACCGTCAACACATCCTGCACGTCGACCCCCCGGACATCCCGGCCAGCATGCCAGGCTGACGACGGGACAGTTCCATGATTACGGCTCATCCACCCGGCCGCCTCAGGGGGAACCCGGACACCGGCCCGGGAGAGCCGGCCTGGGAGGATGGAGGACATGCAGACCCGCGCCGACCTCCGTAACGTCGCCATCATCGCCCACGTCGACCACGGCAAGACCACCCTGGTCGATGCCATGCTGCGACAGGCCGGCGCCTTCTCCGCCCGGGCCGAGCCAGCCGACCGGGTGATGGACTCCATGGACCTGGAGCGGGAGAAGGGCATCACGATCCTGGCCAAGAACACCGCCGTGCGCTACGTGCCGGCGGACGGTTCCGACCCGGTCACCATCAACATCATCGACACCCCCGGCCACGCGGACTTCGGCGGCGAGGTCGAGCGCGGCCTGACCATGGTCGACGGCGTGGTGCTGCTGGTCGACGCCAGTGAGGGCCCGCTGCCGCAGACCCGGTTCGTGCTGCGCAAGGCGCTCAAGGCCCGGCTGCCGATCATCCTCGTGATCAACAAGGTGGACCGGCCGGACGCCCGGATCAAAGAGGTCGTCGACGACACCTACGAGCTCTTCCTCGACCTGGACGCGGACGAGGAGCAGATCGACTTCCCGATCATCTACGCCTGCGCCCGCGACGGGATCGCCTCGCTGACCCAGCCGGCCGACGGCACCGTACCCGAGGACAGCAGCTCGCTGGAGCCGCTGTTCCGGACCCTGCTCGACACCATCTCGCCGCCCGCCTACGACGAGGACCACCCGCTGCAGGCGCACGTCACCAACCTCGACGCCTCGCCGTTCCTCGGCCGGCTGGCGCTGTGCCGGGTCCGCCAGGGCACCATCCGCAAGGGTGAGAGCGTCGCCTGGTGCCGTACCGACGGCACCGTCGAGCGGGTCCGGGTCTCCGAACTGCTGGTAACCGAGGGACTGGAGCGCACCCCGGCCGAGTCCGCCGGTCCCGGCGACATCATCGCGGTCGCCGGCATCCCGGAGATCATGATCGGCGAGACCCTCACCGACCCGGAGGATCCCCGGCCGCTGCCGCTGATCACCGTCGACGAGCCGGCCATCTCGATGACCATCGGCACCAACACCTCCCCGCTGGTCGGCAGGGTCAAGGGCGCCAAGGTCACCGCCCGGATGGTCAAGGACCGGCTGGAGCGGGAGCTGATCGGCAACGTCTCGCTGCGGGTCCTGCCCACCGACCGGCCGGACGCCTGGGAGGTCCAGGGCCGTGGCGAACTTGCGCTGGCCATCCTGGTCGAGCAGATGCGCCGCGAGTCCTACGAGCTGACCGTCGGCAAGCCGCAGGTGGTCACCCGGGAGATCGACGGCAAGACCTGCGAGCCGGTGGAGCGGCTCACCATCGACGCCCCGGAGGATTACCTCGGCGCCATCACCCAGCTGCTCGCCACCCGCAAGGGCCGGATGGAGCAGCTGGTCAACCACGGCACCGGCTGGATCCGGATGGAGTGGCTGGTACCGGCCCGGGGCCTGATCGGCTTCCGGACCGAGTTCCTCACCGCCACCCGGGGCACCGGCATCCTGCACCACGTCTTCGAGTCGTACGAGCCGTGGTTCGGTGAGCTGCGGACCCGCAA
This sequence comes from Plantactinospora sonchi, assembly GCF_036422035.1. Lineage (NCBI taxonomy): Bacteria > Bacillati > Actinomycetota > Actinomycetes > Micromonosporales > Micromonosporaceae > Plantactinospora > Plantactinospora sonchi. The sequence goes on along the minus strand of NZ_JAZGQK010000042.1, from coordinate 53,196 downwards.
CACCGGTTCGCTGGTGGCCGACCGTACCGGGGTCGCGACCGCCTTCGCGATGCTGAACCTGCAGGAGCGCGGCACCCTCTTCGTCGAGCCGACCACCGAGGTGTACGAGGGCATGCTCGTCGGCGAGAACTCCCGCGCCGACGACATGGACGTCAACATCACCAAGGAGAAGAAGCTCACCAACATGCGCTCCTCCACCAGCGAGGAGACCGAGAAGCTGATCCCGCCACGCAAACTCTCCCTGGAACAGGCGCTGGAGTTCTGCCGCGAGGACGAGTGCGTCGAGGTCACCCCGGCCGCCATCCGGCTGCGCAAGGTCATCCTGGACGCGCAGTCCCGGGCCCGGGCCACCGCCCGGCGCAAGCACGCGAGCTGAGCGCACCGTACGGCGATGACCTGGGACGAACTCGACAGCGAACTCGCCACCGCGCCCGGCACGGTTTCGGTGTACGTCGGCCGGCCGGGCGCCCGGCCGGCGTACACCCGGCGGCCGGACGAAACGCACTACGCGGCGAGCACGATGAAGGTGGCGGTGCTGGCCGCCCTCTACCGGGCCGCCGAGACCGGCACGCTCGACCTCGACGCCCCGGTCCCGGTGCTGAACGACTTCGTCTCGGCGAAGCCGGGGGCGGACCGCTTCTCCTGCGGGCCGGACCACGACAACGACGGTGAGGTCTGGGCCCGGCTCGGCGGGACGGCGACCCTGCGCTGGCTCGCCGAACGGATGATCGTCCGGTCCAGCAATCTCGCCACCAACCTGGTCCTCGGGCACGTCGGGCTCCCCGCCGTCGACGCGGTCTGGGTCGACAGCGGTGCCCGGCACAGCCGTACCGGCCGGGGCATCGAGGACTTCGCCGCCCGGGACGCCGGGCTGGACAACCAGGTCACCGCCGCCGACCTGGCCGGGCTCTTCGGCGCGATCACCCGGTCCCGGCTCGCCGGGCCGGCCACCTGCACCGCCATGCTCGACGTACTCCTGCGTCAGGAACGCGGCGAGGACCTGGCCGCCGGGTTGCCGGAGGGCACCCGGATCGCCCACAAGAACGGCTGGGTCCGGGGCGTCCGGCACGGCGCCGGCATGATCTTCCCGGCCGACGCCCCACCGTACGCCGTGGCGGTCTGCACCAGCGTGGCCCCGGAAACCGGCGACGACGCGGCGGCCTGCCGTCTGATCGCCCGGGTCTCGGCGGCGGCGTGGACGGCCCGGCACCGGCTGGCCTGACCAACCCGGGGCCCCAACGGGGGCACCGATGCGGATAGGGTCCCTTCCCATGTCGATCGCCGCCGTGCGAACCCACCGGGTCTCCGCCCCGCTGCACACCCCGTTCGTCACCGCGCTGCGGCGTACCACCACAGTGGAGACCCTGGTGGTCGAGGTGGTCGACACCGACGGACGGTCGGGGTTCGGTGAGGCGCCGCAGGTGTGGCAGGTGACCGGTGCCTCGGTCGGCGGGGCACGGGCCTGCGTGGAGGAGATGTTGGCCCCCCTGCTGGCCGGGCGCGACGCCGACGACCTGGTGGCCCGGTGTGTCGAGGTCCGTCGGGCGGTGGTCGGCAACGAGGCGGCCAAGGCCGCCATGGACGTCGCACTGCACGACCTGGCCGCCCGCCGGCTCGGCGTGCCGCTGGTCCGGCTGCTCGGCGGTACGTCCCGGCGGGTGCGCACCGACGTGACCCTCTCCGCCGGGGACGCGGTGGAGTTGGCGGCGGCGGCGAAGCAGCGGGTCGCCGACGGTTTCGACGTGTTGAAGGTCAAGGTCGGCACCGATCCGGCAGGTGACCTGGCCCGGGTCCGTGCCGTCCGGGCCGCCGCCGGTCCGGGGCCGCGGATCCGGCTGGACGCGAACCAGGGTTGGACCCCCCGGGAGGCGGTCCGGGTGATCCGGGGCATCGAGGACGCCGGTCTGGACGTCGAACTGGTCGAGCAGCCGGTGCCGGGCCACGACATCGCCGGGCTGGCCTGGGTCAGCGACCGGGTCGACCTGCCGATCCTGGCCGACGAGGCGGTGTACGGGGTGCGCGACCTGGTCGAGGTGATCCAGCGGCGGGCAGCGGATCTGGTCAACGTGAAGTTGGCCAAGTGTGGTGGCCTCGGCCCGGCCCGTACGCTGCTGGAGCTGGCCGACGCGCACGGCGTGGGCACCGTGGTCGGTTCGATGATGGAGAGTCAGATCGGGCTCGGTGCCGCCGCCAGCCTGGTCGCCGCGTACGGCACCACCGCCGTGTCCGACCTGGACGCCGCCTGGTGGCTCGCCTGGTCGCCGGTACGGGGTGGGATCCGGTACGAGGCACCGCACGTGCTGCTCCCCGACGCCCCCGGACTCGGGGTCACCGGACTGCACAGCTCCCCCACCCCGCGCTGAGCGCATCCACACTGGACCGGCCCGCGCTGAACCCGACCCGGAGCTGACCGGTTCCGGACAGTAATGAAGGCAATGTGCAACGCGCCATTGCAGGCCGGCGCTATCTTTCATATGGTCGGGCGCAACGCCGAGGACGGAGGGGCGACATGGCACTGCGCCCAGGCCACGAAGCTGTCGTCCGGGTCGCCGTCGCCACCCTGTGGAGCCGACCCGAGGCCGTACGCCCGGTCGACGCACCGGCGCTGGCCCGCCGCACCGACATCCCCGGCTGGGTCTCCGGACTCACCGCCGAGCAGCGGGTCGGGGACTGTGTGCTCAGCCAGCTCCTGCTCGGCGAGCGGGTCCTGGTCGAGGAGGTCCGGCCGGACGGCTGGGCCCGCCTGATCGCGGTGGAGCAGCCGGCGGCCCGGCTGGACCCGCGCGGCTACCCCGGCTGGTTGCCGGTCGACCAGCTCACCGAACCCGCGGACGCCGTGGCGCCGCACCCCGCCCTGGTCGTGGCCGCCACGACGACCACGCTGCACGCCACGCCGGGCGGACCCGTGGTGCTCCCCGGCGTGGTCCTCGGCACCCGGTTGGCCGGGGCGGGGCCGGTCCGCGCCGGCTGGCGTCCGGTGCGGGTCGCCGGCCACGACGGACCGCTCTGGGTGGCCGACGCCGAGGTGACGGTCGCGCCGACCGGGTCACCCCGGCCGACCGAGGTGCTCGCGGTGGCCAGCCGGCTCCGCGATGTCGTGTACCTCTGGGGCGGCGTCTCGGCGTACGGTATCGACTGCTCCGGCCTGGTGCACCTGGCCTGGCGGCGGTTCGGCGTACGGCTGCCGCGCGACGCCGGTGACCAGGCCGCGGCGACCAGTCCGGTCCCGTTGGGCGACGAACGTCCCGGCGACCTCTACTTCTTCGCCCGCCCCGGCCGACCCGTGCACCACATCGGCATCGTCACCACCCGGCCCGGTGGCGACCGACGGATGCTGCACGCGTGTTACACCCAGCGACGGGTGTTGGAGGAGGCGTTGCCCGCCGAGCGGGCCGCGACCCTGGTCGGCGTGCACCGCGTGCTCCGCTGACGTCGAGTGTTTCGCGCGCCCCGTGCTCCGCGCGCCCCGGGCGAGCCGCCAGCGCGCGGCCGGACAGCCCGGCGGGACAGCTGACCGGGCCGAGCCGGCGCCCCGGCCGGACCGGCCAGCCGGGGCGGCATCGGGTCAGGCCTGGCCGACCGACACCCGCTCCGCCGCCCGGCGGTCCCGGTTCGACTTGATCAGACTGGCCACCGTCGCGGCCGCCAGGGTGCCCAGGATGATGACCAGGGAGAGCCAGATCGGGATGTGCGGCGCCCAGCTGATGTGCTCGCCACCGTTGAGGAACGGCAGGTTGTTGCCGGCGAGCGCCTCCAGGACCAGCTTGACGCCGATGAAGCCGAGCACCACTGCGAGGCCGATGTTGAGGTAGATCAGCCGGTCGAGCAGCCCGCCGAGCAGGAAGTAGAGCTGGCGCAGCCCCATCAGCGCGAAGACGTTCGCGGTGAAGACCAGGTACGGCTCCTTGGTGATGCCGAAGATGGCCGGGATCGAGTCCAGGGCGAAGACGAGGTCGGTGGTGCCGATCGCGATCAGCACGATCAGCATCGGGGTGAACAGACGACGACCGTTCTCCACGATGGTGAGGTGGGTGCCGACGAAGTCGCGGGAGACCGGCAGGGCGCGACGGCTCCACCGGATCAGCACGTTCTCCTTGAACTCCTCCTCGGTCGGTTCGCCCTGACGGAAGAAGTTGATCGCCGTGTAGATCAGGAAGGCGCCGAAGATGTAGAAGACCCAGGAGAACTGGGCCAGCAGGGCGGCGCCGGCCGCGATGAAGCCGCCGCGCAGGACCAGGGCCAGCACGATGCCGATGAGCAGCACCTTCTGCTGGTACTGCCGGGGTACGCCGAACCGCGACATGATGATCACGAAGACGAAGAGGTTGTCCACGGAGAGGCTGTATTCGGTGAGCCAGCCGGTGTAGAACTCCCCCGCGACGGTGAAGTCGTTGGTCAGCGCCAGACCGACCCCGAAGATCAGCGCGAGGCCGACGTACAGGGCGACCCAGAGGCCCGATTCCCGGAGGCTGGGCTCGTGGGGTCGGCGACCGATGATCAGAAGATCTATCAACAGGATCGCCGTCAGTACGACCAGCGAGACGACCCACACCCAGGCGGACACGTTCAAAGCACTCCTCCGGCAGACACACGAGCCACCGCCGGCACGGCAGCACCGTGCGTCAGCGGTGTAGACGGTGGTGACTGTCTGAGGTCTCTTCCGCCACCGTCACCCGGCCACTGCCGCGCGACGACAACCTGCGGTGCCGGGTCTCGCGCCGGGTTGGGGCCGGCCGAGGACCGTGTTGACGACACCACGGTGAAGGAATACTCCCCTCCTACAGCGCCATTCTTCACCATTCCCGGTTCGCTCCGCATCTCCCCCGTCCCAGATGTGCGGACGGCCACCCCCCGTACGGCATCCTAGGAGGCTAGGCGTAACGCTTGGTGCTATGTCCGTCATCAGCCGCCCCGATAGACCCTGAGCGTTTGCTGAGGCACCAGGGAGAGTGTCCAAAACATGAATGGTGCTGGTACCTTTCGCTGCGCGCGGCTGACACCGTGTGTAACTCACGGGCGCGGCGATGCCTGCCCGATTAGTGCTACTGAGTCGGATTCGTACGGTCTGTTGGTGGAGACGAGGCGAAACGTGGAAAGCACGGTGGCTGCTACCGGTCTGCGGTCAACGGGGGACTTGGGGGTGCGGCGGTGATCGCGCTGAAGGTGTATCGCGCCCTCCCGAAGTCGTACCGGCTCAAGTTCATCCAGTTGCTCCCCCCGCAGCGGCAGCTCTGGCTGGTCCGGCGGCTGACCCGGATGGCACCCCGCCGCTCCCGGGTCCCGGTCGGGCAGCTGCGCCGGGTGAAGGACCACGGCACCTGGGTCCGGGCCGTCGTCGCCGCGGAGGCGTCCCCGGCCGCCCTGTGGCGCCGCAACCTGGACCTGGTCACCCAGGCGCTGAACAGCGCCGGCATCGACAACTTCTACGTACGTCACCTCGACAACCTGCGCAGCTCCGTCGCCGTACCGCTCAGCCGCAAGGCCGAGGTGCTCCGGGTGCTCACCCAGGCGGCCCGGGGCCAGGGCGTGGTGCTCCGCCACGTCAACAAGGCCGGTGACCCGATCAAGCCCAAGCGGGCCAAGATCGTGCAGCTCTTCCACGCGGTGACCGACCCCGGTGGCGGCACCGTCTACGGTCGCCAGTTCGCCTGCGAGGTCGAGTTCTGGCGCGCCGTCCCGGCGCAGGAGTCGACGCCGGTCCCCCAGATCATCGCGCCGCGCAACAACCAGATCGCCCCGTCGCTGCCGGCCGCCGGCCAGACCGAGGCGGTCCCGGCGGCGGACCTCAACCACTTCGTGCCCTACCGCGACGTCACGTACCGGACCCGCAGCGAGTACGCGCCGGTCGGCTACGAGCAGGTCACGTTCCCGATCGACCTGGTCTACACCTGGGTCGACGGCAACGACAGCGACTGGCAGCAACGCAAGAACCAGGCGTTGCGGGACAACGGCGAAGCCGAGATCAACATCATCGCGGCCAACATGTCCCGCTACATCAGCCGGGACGAGCTGCGCTACTCGCTGCGCTCGGTGCACGCGTACGCGCCCTGGGTGCGGCAGGTCTACCTGGTCACCGACGACCAGGTGCCGCCGTGGCTGAACACCGAGCACCCGATGGTGCGGGTGGTCCGGCACCGGGAGATCTTCGCCGACACCGGCAAGCTGCCCACCTTCAACTCGCACGCCATCGAGTCGCGGCTGCACCGCATCCCCGGGCTGAGCGAGCACTTCATCTACGTCAACGACGACATGTTCTTCGGCCGGCCGCTGCAGCCGGACACCTTCTTCCACGCCAACGGCGTCTCGAAGTTCTTCCCCTCGCCGGCCCAGCTCGACGTCGGCCCGGCGACCATCCACGACGCCCCGGTCACCGCCGCCGGCAAGAACAACCGGCGACACATCCAGGAGCATTTCGGCCGGACCATCACGCAGAAGATGCGGCACGTGCCGTACCCGCTGCGTAAGAGCGTGCTGGAGGAGATCGAGCGGAACCTGCCGGCGGAGGTGGCCGGCACCGCCACCCACCAGTTCCGGCACCCCGAGGACCTGTCGATCCCGTCGTCGCTGCAGCACTACTGGTCGTACTTCTCCGGCCGGGCGGTGCCCGGACCGATCGAGTACACGTACGCCGACCTGGCACACCCGTCCACCCCGGTGAAGCTGGCCCTGCTGCTGGCCAACCGACACAGCGACGTCTTCTGCCTGAACGACACCGAGTCGAGTGACGTGCTCCTCACCGAGCAGCACGCGATGCTGACCGACTTCCTGACCGCGTACTTCCCGTTCCCGGCGCCGTGCGAGCTGCCGGCCGGAACCGAGGCGGAACGGGCCGGCATGACCTCGACCGCGCGGGCCGAGGCGTTCCTGCCGCCGGCACCCGCCATCCCGGCGCCCCGGGGTGCCGAGGTGAGCACGGACGCGCCGGCCGGTCAACCCGAGCGGGTCGGATGAGTCAGCAGAACCGACAGGCCTGGTCACCGCCCCGGCTGCTCCAACTCGCCTCCGGCGCCCGCCGGCGGGCCGACCAGGCCACCGACCAGCTCGTCCGGCGGATCAGCCGGCTGCGTTACGACCCGGTGGTGAACCTGCCCCGCGCGAACGGCGACTTCCTCGGCGTACTCGACGGGCGCACCCTGCAGGTTCACGCCCTGCTGCCGGCCGGCACCGACCCGGCCGCCCGGGCCGAGCTGCTGCTCGTCCGGGGCCGGCACGTCCGCCGCTGCCCGGCGACGCTGCGGCCCCGGTCGGACGGTCGGCACTCGGTCGAGGTACTGGCCCGGCTCGGCGACGGCCCCGGTGAGCTTCCGCTCGGCAAGGGCACCTGGTCGCTCGCGGTCGCGGTCGCCGACCGGGACCAGCCGGAGCGGCGCTACGGCCTGCGGATCGCCGAACCCGCGGACCGGCCCGGGCCGACCGTGGCGGTGCCGCCGCACCCGGTCACCGGCTGGACCTACTGGCCCGGCCGGGGCGTGAAGGGCGTGGCCCAGCTGACCGTCACCGGCCCGGCGGCACAGGCCGAGGTGGTGGCGCTCGACCACAGCGGCGCGCGGGCACGGATCCGGGCCCGGCTGGTCGGCGTACGGCGGTGGGAGGAACCGGCGGTGGTCTTCTCGCCACGTCGCGGCGGTCCGGACCACGTCGTGCCGATCGCACCTGTCGACGGTCGGTTCGAGGTGACCGTGCCGGTCGCCGACCTCGCCACCGGACGCCCCGGCGACGAGGTGATCTGGGACGTCCGGGTCCGGGTCGCCCCGACCCGGCTGATCCGGATCGGACGGTTCCTGCACGATCTCCGCGAACCACGGTCGGTGCTGTTGACCAGTCGGGTCATCCTGCCCACGGACGGCGACGACTTCGTCGGCTACCGCCCCTACTACACCGCGAGCGGCGGTCTGGCGGTCGCCCTCCTCCGCTTCACGCGCTTCACCGGGATGCAGAGTTGAAGATCACATTTTTGTTGATGACCGCCGATGCCATGGGCGGTACCGAACGGGCCATTCTGACCCAGGCCGACCACCTCGCGCAGCGGCACACGGTGGAGGTCCTCAGCGTCTACCGGACCAGCAAGGAGTCCTTCTACCGGGCGGACGACCGGGTGCGGGTGCGCTACCTGATCGACCAGACCGGGCCGACGCCCCGGCCGACCCGACCGTCCACGGTCAGCGACGCCGACTTCGACCGGCTCTTCCGCAGCGCTCCCCGGCTGATGCCGGCGTCCTGGGACGAGAACGCCAACCGGCTCTTCGAACTGGAACTCGAGCGCGGCCTGCGGTCGATCGACACCGACGTGCTGGTCACCTGCTCCCCCGCGCTGATGGCGGTGGCGACCACCTACGCCCCGCCGTCCGTGGTCACCGTGCACCAGGAGCACCGCCCCTCCCAGTTCCGGGGCCCGACCGGGCAGCCGCTCTTCGAGTACGTGCCCCGCCTCGACGCGCTGGTGCTGCTCACCGACCGGACCCGGGACTGGTTCGCCGACACGTTCGCCGCCGCCGTGCCGCGCCTCGAGGTCATCCCGAACGGCATGGCGGAGGGTTTCCGCCCCCGGTCGGGCCTGCACAACCCGATCGTCATGATGGCCGCCCGGATGCACAAGGAGAAGCAGGTCGACCACGCCATCCGGGCGTTCAGCAAGGTCGTCGCCACGCACCCGGACTGGACGCTGCGGATCTTCGGCGACGGGCCGCTGATCACGCCGCACCGCCGGCTCGCGGCCGACCTCGGCCTGCACGACCAGGTCCAGTTCATGGGCCCGACGCCACGGATCGTCGAGGAGTGGTCGAAGGCGAGCATCGCCCTGCTCACCTCCCGCGACGGTGAGGCGCTTCCGCTGGTGCTGCTGGAGGCGTTCGCCGCCGGCGTACCCGCGGTCGCGTACGACATCGAGACCGGGCCGGGCGAGATCATCACCCACGGCCGGAACGGTTTCCTGGTCACCGCCGAGGACGAGGACGGCGTCGCCGAGGCGCTCAGCACGCTGATCGCCGACGAGCAGCTGCGCCGGGAGTTCGGCGCCAACGCGCTGCAGGCCTCCGAGGCCTACCGGCTCGGCCCGATCATGGACCGCTGGGAGCAGCTCTACACCGAGCTGGTCGCCGCCCGGGACAGTCACGAGCAGGGTCGCGCCGACCGGATCGCGATCTGGCTCAACCGCACCGGCGGGTCCGGGTTCGCTCCGGCGGCGCCCCGGCCCGGACCGGTCACCAGCGGCGAGGACGTGTCGGCGGTCGAGGCGCGGATCCAGCAGGCGATCCCCGGCCTGGTCCGCTCCGGCGGCCGGCTGGCCGTCGTACGCGACGACATGGTGCCGGCCGACGCCACGTACGCGAACCTGGCCACGGTCGCCGGTGTGCTGGAGCGGTACGGCATCCCGTACTGGACGGTGCCGGACCCCGGCCTCCGGCACCGGGTCGCGGTCGGCGAGGAGCAGCGGCCGGCGGTGCTGACCGCGCTCTCCGAGGGTTTCGCCGAGGCCCCGGTGTACGTCGAGACGTTGGCGGTGCAGTCCAAGGTGACCGGGGTGACCCTGGCCGCCTGCCTCGCCGGTGACCTGCGGGCGGCCACCGCCGCCGGGTTCCGGGTGTTCAAGCCGACCGTCTCCACCTCCCGCACCCTGCGCTACGGTCCCGGCTACGGCTGTGACCTGGAGTTCTGGCCGGAGACGGAGGATGGCACGGGGGTCCGGCCGATCCGGCGGACGATCATCGGCCACACGATCCCCCGGGGCTCGACGACTCCGGCGACGATCCGGGTCCGGGACCGGGACTACCCGACGATCGAGGGATTCGCCCAGCGGTTCGTCAACGAGGTCGACTTCCCGATCGACGTGGTCTACACCTGGGTCGACGGCAACGACCCACAGTGGATCGCCCGCAAGGACGAGGTGCTCACCTCGATGGGGCGCCCGCCGACCGAGGCGGCCGGCGGACAGGCCCGGTTCCGCGACCGGGAGGAACTGCGCTACTCGTTGCGGTCGATCGACATGTACGCGCCCTGGGTGCGGAACATCTACCTGGTCACCGCCGGTCAGACGCCGGCCTGGCTGGATGCTTCACACCCGCGGATCCGGGTGGTCGACCACCTGGAACTCTTCGGTGACCGGGGCAAGCTGCCGACCTTCAACTCGCACGCCATCGAGTCGCAGCTGCACCACATCGACGGGCTCGCCGAACACTTCATCTACTTCAACGACGACTTCTTCCTGGGTCGACCGGTCAGCCCGAAGCTGTTCTTCCACGCCAACGGGGTGGCGCAGTTCTTCCTCTCGCCGACCCGGATCCCGATGGTCGAGGTGTCCGAGCAGGACGACTTCAACTTCAGCGCGGCGAAGAACAACCGGCGGCTGATCCGGAACCTGTCCGGGCGTACCCTCATCCAGGGCCTGCTGCACGCGCCGTACCCGATGCGGCGCAGTGTCGGTTACGACCTTGACCGGGAGTTCCCGGACGAGGTCGCGCGGACCGCCGCCAGCCAGCTGCGGGCGCACAGCGACGTCTCGATCGCCTCGTCGCTGCACCACTACTACGGCTTCCTGACCCAGCGGGCGGTGCCGGGCAACCTTGTGATGCAGTACGTGAACACCGGTGACCCGCTCGAACATCCGATGCTCACCAAGATCCTGGTCACCCGGGAGAACGACACGTTCTGTCTGAACGACACCCACCACGGTGACCTGGACGCCGACACCCAGGGCCGGGTCGTCTCGGCCTTCCTGGAGAGCTACTTCCCGGTGGCGAGCCAGTTCGAGCGGGGAGGTTCCCGCAACCTGACCCGCTGACCGCGCAACTCTGGGACGGGCCGTCCCCGCCGCTCGTGGCGGGGGCGGCCCGTGTCACGCTCGGCGGATGATTCTGGAAGTCGCGTTGATCGACGTCGTCGCCGGTCAGGAGGAAGCGTTCGCCAAGGCGTACGCGGAGGGCCACCACCTGGTGGCCACCACCCCCGGTTGCCGCTCGGTGCGGATGACCCGGGGTGTCGAGTCGCCGTCCCGGTTCGTGCTGCTGGTGGAGTGGGACACGGTCGAGGCCCACCTGGAGAACTTCCGGGACAGCGAGCGGTTCCCGGCCTGGCGGGCGCTGATCGGACCGTACTTCGCGTCGCCGCCGGTGGTGGAGCACTTCGTCGACGTGCCCGCCTGAGCCGCCCGGAGCGGGTTCAGGGCAGCCGGGCCGGGACCCGCTCCAACACCCCGCCGGCGAAGACCTCGTACAGCGGCAGGGTCTCCAGGTGGACGTAGCCGATGTGGCAGTCGCAGGCCGCGAGCGGGCACGGCCGGGGTCGCAGTCCGGACCGGTACGAGCCGTCGTAGAGGTTGCCGAGCACGGTCTCGACGAAGTGGCAGCGACGTACGGTGCCGTCGCCGCGTACCGAGATGACCGTCTCGCCGGTCCGGCAGGACGCGCCGGCCGAGGTGTGCGGCCGGACGCTGTAGCCGAAGAGCGGGTCGAGGGCGGTCCAGTCGGCCTCCTGCTCGGCGGTGTACCGGTGTCCGTCGGCCGCGTTCACCCAGAGGTACACGTCGGCCGGCAGGGCCGCCCGGACCGCCCGCGCCTCGGTCAGGTGGTCCGGCAGTCCGACCACCCCGACGGAGAACCGCACCCCGAGTTCGGTCAGCCGGGCGCAGCGGCGCAGGAACGTCGCCCGGCCCACCTGCCCGGGGTGGTACGTGGCCCAGAGCGCCACCGTCCGACGGTCGGCGTCGGCGAGCCAGTCCAGCCGGCAGGCCAGGTTGGTCTGGATCGCCACCCGGTCCAGGTGTGGCAGTCGGGAGAGCCGGACCAGCGCGTCCCGGTACCAGGACCGGGTCAGTCCCTCGCCCCAGGGCGTGAACAGCACCGACAGCCGGTCGTCGTCCGGATTGCGGGTCGCCCAGTCGACGAACCGCTCCAGGGCGGCCCGGTCGGCGCGCAGTTCGGCCCGACTGTCCCGACGCTTGGCGAACGGGCAGTACGGGCAGTCGTAGTTGCAGCTCGCCAGCGGTCCCCGGTAGAGCACGGAGAGGTTCATCGCAGCGCGTACTCCGTCATCGCCCGACGGACCGGGGCGGAGACCAGCCACGGCCCGATCGCGTCGGAGCGCTCCAGGCCGGCCTCGGTCAGGGTGATCCGGTCCGGCTCGACGTTCACCCACCCCCGGTCGACGAGTACGGCCAGTTCCGGGAAGTCGTCGACGACCCGACCCGCGAACCGGTCCGTGTACGCCGCCGGGTCGGCCCCCTCGGCGCGCAGCAGCGACTGCACCAGCCAGCGGCGACGTTGTTCGGTCGGGTCGAGCCGGAAGCCGACCTCGGCGACGTCGAAGTCGTCGGCCGGGCGGCGCAGGTAGTCGTCGATGATGGTGCGGACGTGCCGGACCCCGACCGCGTAGTCGAACGAGTAGTGCAGGTCGGTGGTGTACGAGCGGGCGCCGCAGCCCAGCCCGACCATGCCGTCGTCCTGGCAGGTGTAGTCCGGCCCGGCCACCGGCAGGTCGGTGCGGCGGAAGTGCCGCAGCGACAGTTGCCGGTACCCGGCGGACCGCAGCACGTCCCGCCCCTGCCGGTAGAACGCCAGGCGCTGCGCGTCCCACTCCGGGTCCGCCGGCCCGGCACCGTCCACGGTGGAGGTCCGCCGGTCGAGGCCGGTGAGCGGCCGGACGTAGAGCGGATAGAGGAAGATCTCCTCGGGACGCCACCGCAGCGCCGCGTCCAGCGACTCGTCCCAGGTCCGGGCGGTCTGCCCCGGTATTCCGTAGATCAGGTCGAGGTTCAGTTCCGGGATCCCGGCAGCCCGGATCGTGGCCAGGGCGGACTCGACGTCGGTCCGGCGCTGCGGGCGGCCCGCCGCCCGGGCCTCGACGTCCAGGAAGCTCTGCACACCGATGCTGACCCGGGTGGTGCCGCGCTCGGCGAGCACCCCGATCCGGTCGGCGGTGGCGGTGGCCGGTGAGGTCTCCACCGAGGTCGGCAGCGGGCCGGATCCGCCGCCGGACCAGCCGGCGAGCAGGTCGAACATCCTGCTCAGCTCGGCCGGCTCCAGGTAGGTCGGCGTGCCGCCGCCGACCGCGACCCGGGCGTACCCGGCCGTACCGAGCGCGTCACGGACCCGTTCGGCCTGCCGGGCCACCTGGTCGAGGTAGCCACGCACCTGTGCGGCGGGCGGGTTCGACCGGGTGAAGAGGTTGCAGAAGCCGCACCGCATCTCACAGAACGGCACGTGCAGGTAGAGGAAGAGCTGGTCGCGCCGCTGCTCCGCCCAGACCTCGCGCAGCGCCGGACGCGGGCGCAGCGGCCGGTACGCCGTCTTGTGCGGGTACGCGTACAGGTAACCCTGGTACGGCGACCCGTCGAGCGGGTTCACCCGGGCTGCTCCGAACCCGGCCAGTCACCGGGCTTGCCCCAGTCCCCGGGCTCCAGCACGAACTGCCCGTACGGCACCGTCCACACCACCTCGTGACCGAGCCGGTGCCCACTGTGCCCCTCCTCGCCGTACGCCGTGCCGTGGTCGGAGCAGACCAGCGTCAGGCAGGGCCGTCCCCGGGAGGTGGCGAGGGCGAAGAGCCGGCCGATGTGCCGGTCGACGTACTCCAGCGCCGCCGCGTGGCTCTCCCGGGTGTCCCGGTCGGCGCCGGGCAGATAGTGCCGGTTCGGCTGGTGGATCGCGGCGACGTTGACGAACAGGAACAGCGGCTTCTCGTCGGGTACGGTCGGCAGCACGGTGCTGACCCGGTCGAGCTGTGCCTCGAAGCAGTGCGGCGCGGAGACGCCGAACTCCGACTCCCAGTGGGCCTCGGCGAACAGGCCCGGCAGCACGCCGCCGAGGGGCGAACGCTGGTTGAAGAAGCCGACACCGCCGACACAGACCGTGTGGTAGCCGGCGTCGGCCAGCCCACGGACCACGTCCGGGGCGTCGAAGGTCCAGGTCTGGTCGCCGGTCGTCTCACTGCCCGGAAACGCCGCGGCGAAGAGCCGGGGATGTGGCCCCGGCCCGGTCGGCGTGGGCAGGAAGCCGGCGAAGAACGCCTGGTGGGCGGCGTAGGTGAAGCTGGCCGGGCTGTGCCGTCGCTCCCACGTGCCGCCCGGCAGTGCCCGGACCAGGTTCGGCGTACGTCCGGCGGCGGCCAGTTCGACGGCCACGTCGTAACGGAGCGTGTCGAGGGTGACGAACAACAGGTCGTGGCTGCCGATCAGTTCCTTCACGCCGTCCTCCCCACGGTCATAGCGTCTCCTCGGTTGCTGTCGCGCTCATGCCGCGCTGTCTCCCGTGCCGGACCGGAGGTCTGCCGACGCTGACCGGTCGGACCGGATCCCGCCGACGCGGGCCGCCGCCCGGTGGTCGGCCGTCGGCCGGTCCGCAGCGCGTGCAGCGCGGCCGCGTAGCTGTCCCGCCCGAACCGGTCGAGCACCCCGGGCAGCAGGTCGCCGAACGCGTTCACCTCGGCGACCGCGTGCCGTCGCCAGTCGGTGCCGATCAGCAGGTCGACCCCGGCGTGTTGACTGCCCGGGAAGCAGGCGGCGGCGCTCACGCAGCTGTGCAGCGCCGCCTCGTAGGCCGGGGCGCCCATCGCGGCCCGTACCGCGTCGAGGTCGCCTCGGGCGTTGCCCAGGTGCAGGTTGGTCAACGGGCCACGGCTGGCGCGTACCACGATGTGCCCCGGCGTCCCGGCAATCACCAGTACTCGCAGGTCGATGGTCCGGTCCGCCAGCCCCACCTTGGGGAACCAGCGTTCGACGTGCAGCCCGTCCGGGGCCAGCCGGTCCACTATGGCCGCCACGTCCCGCTCGTCGGTGTAGTCGCGGACCCGCAGCGAGTTGAACAGCCGCCCGTCCGGTGCCAGCTCGACCGGCGTGGTGGCCCGGATCCGTCCGCCGGGTGCGGTCTGCACGGCGAGCACGCCGGACGCCGACGAGCCGTGTGCCGGTTTGACGAAGACCCGCGACCAGCCGACGGCCCGCATCGCCGCCCGCAGCCCGAGGTAGTCGACGGGCGACCGGGGCAGCGCCGGCGGGACCGGCACGCCGGCGCTGACGAGCCGGGCGTGGCAGGCCCGCTTGTCGAACATGGCGAGGATCTCGTCCGGCGCGTTGAGCAGCGTCGCCCCGGCGTTGTCGGCGGCCACGGCGAGGCGGCGCAGGGCGGCCCGGAGGCCGGCGTACCACCGGCCCAGGCCGACGATCTCGCCGTGTTCGGCGGGCCGGTCGGCGCCGCGCAGCAGCCGGTCGACCTCGGCGTCCTCACCGGGCGAGTCGATCCGTACGGTCGCACCCGCCGGGAGCCGCACCGGGCCGGCGGCGAGCTGTCGCCAGGGCAGCACCGACACCGGGATCCCGGCTTCGGTGGCGGCGGCCCGGAACAGGGTCACCCGGCGATTCTCCGGGTTGCCGACGACCACCAGCGGGGCACTGCCAGTCATCCGTCGATCATGCCAGTCACTCGTCGACGGTGCCGTACCGGTCGTCGTCGTGCCGGTCCTGGCGCGGGTCGGCGACGTCAACCTCGACGTCGGGCCGTGCCGCGACCAGCCGTGCCGCCGTCGCCGGTGTGAGGTGGTGGTGTCGCGGTTCGCGCCGGCGTGCCCGGGCCGGGTCGACCGTCGCGCGGATCTCGGTGACGTGTCGGAACGGTTTGCCGGTCACTCCGAGACCGCCACGTACCGGTCGCCGTTCCTGGCGGACGGCCGTCGGTCGGAGAAGTCGATCTCCACGCCGGGCAGCGCGGCGACCAGCCGGCCACGTGCCTCCGGTGACAGGTAGTGGTGGTGCAGGTCGAGTCGGCGCAGTCGGGTCAACGGCCGACCGGCCAGCAACGCCTCGGCCCCCGCGTCGCTGAGCGTGCCCAACGACAGGTCCAGGCTCTCCAGCCGTCCGACCACGGGCGCCTGCGTCACCGCGGCCGCGACCTCGTCGGCGATCTCGGCGTTACGCAACCCCAGGTGCCGCAGCGCCGGCAGCCGGTCGCCGGCCAGGATCGGCGCCAGGTCCGCCAGCGTGGTGTCTCCCCCGTACTCGTCGGTGCCGAGCCACAGCTCCAGGTGGGTCAGTGCCGGCAGGTCGCACGCGGCCACCGCTCGGGTGACGTCACCGGGCAGACCACCGGCCTCGATCGCGAATTCGCGCAGCGCGAGGTGCCGGACCGGGCTCAGGCTCAGACCCTGGGTCGCGCCCCGGATCCGGAGGATCTCCAGATCCGGGTACGCCGCCAGCAGAGGTGCCGGGTCGGCCTGGACGATCCAGGAGATCTCACACTGCTCGTACGTCATCTCGCCGACAAACAACGCCCGCAGTCCGCTGAGCCGGGGCGCGAGCCGGACCAGGAGGTCGACCGGGGCCGGCGAGGCGGAGCTGTCGCCCCAGTCGCCGATCAGCAGTGCCCGGACCTCTGCCGGCGTGACGCCGCGGAGGAACGACTCGGTCAGCGCGACGAACCGGTCCTCGGCCAGTCCCGGACCCTCGAGATCGAGCCGCCAGGCCACCGCGTCCGGGGCCGCCGCCGACGGCCGGTCCGGATCGAAGGGGACCACCGGCAGACCGGCGAACTCGGTGAGGTGGGAATTGATCGTCATCGTCTCGACTCCTCGACGCCGGGCGGCAGAACGGTAGCAAGCCGTACCGACATCCGACGGAGCAGGCCCGGACCGACCGATGTGGACGATCAGGGTCCGCGGACGCGCCCGCCCTCGCGGTCGCGGAGATCGGGGTGGGGCCGATCGGACGGCGCCCGGTCGCCCGGTGAGCCGCCGGGTTGTGCCCGCCTGTGCCCGGAAGGTGTTTGCCGCGCGACGGCCCATCCGGTTCACTGCCAGCATGACGGAACGGGTCGCCCTCATCACCGGGATCAGCCGGCGGATCGGCATCGGCGCGGCGGTCGCCCGGCGGTTCGCCGCCGCCGGCTACCGGCTCCAACTCAGCGGGCTGCCGGGGTACGACGACGCCCAGCCGTACGGTGGTGATCCGGACGGCGTACCGGCGCTGCTCGCCGAGCTCACCGAGGTGACCGGCGACCCGGACGCGGTCCGGTACCAGGCCGCCGACCTGTCCTCCCCGTCCGCACCCGCCGAACTGGTCGAGACGGCGGTACGCGGGCACGGCCGGCTCGACGTGGTGGTCGCGGTGCACGCGTACTCGACCCACACACCGCTGGGCGCGCTGGACGCCGCCGAGATCGACCGTCACCTGGTCGTCAACGTGCGGGCCACCCTGCTCCTGGCCGAGGCGTTCGCGGCGGCGTTCCGCGCCGGCTCCGGCGGCCGGTTGGTGCTCTTCTCCAGCGGCCAACGACTCGGCCCGATGCCGACCGAGTTGGCGTACGCGGCCAGCAAGGCCGGGGTGGAGAACCTCACCCACCAGTTGAGCCCACTGCTGATGCCGAAGGGCATCACGGTGAACTGTGTCAACCCGGGACCGACCGACACCGGATACCTGGCACCGGCGGACCGGGACGCGCTGGCGCGGTTGTTTCCGGGCGGCGAGTGGGGCAGCCCGGAGGACGCCGCCCGGCTGGTGGAGTGGCTCTGTTCGCCGGACGGCCGTTGGCTCACCGGTCAGGTGATCGACTCCGAGGGCGGCTTCCACCGGTACGCCTGAACGCCGCCGGGCCGGCCGCCCCCGTCGCTACTTCACCCCGGCGGCGTCCATGCCGCGCAGTTCCTTCTTCAGCTCGGAGACCTCGTCACGGATCCGGGCGGCCAGTTCGAACTGCAGTTCCCGGGCCGCGGCCAGCATCTGGTCGTTCAGCTCCTGGATCAGCTGGGCCAACTCGGCGCGGGCCATGCCCTCCCGGGCCGGTCCGGTCGCGGCCCGACCCCGGCTGCGGGTCTCCGGCACCGGCGCCTTGCCCCGGGACATCTGCCGGACCGCGCCGCCCACCCGGCTCGTGGCGCCCTCGGTGTCCTCCGCCTCCCGGTAGATGTCGTCCAGGATGTCGTGGATCTTCTTGCGGAGCGGCTCGGGGCTGATGCCGTTCGCCTCGTTGTGCGCCACCTGCTTGGCCCGCCGCCGGTTGGTCTCCTCGATCGCCTCCGTCATCGACGGCGTCATCTTGTCGGCGTACATGTGCACCTGGCCCGAGACGTTCCGGGCGGCCCGACCGATGGTCTGGATCAGGGAGCGGCCGCTGCGCAGGAAGCCCTCCTTGTCGGCGTCGAGGATCGCGACCAGGGACACCTCGGGCAGGTCCAACCCCTCCCGGAGCAGGTTGATCCCGACCAGTACGTCGTAGTCACCCTTGCGCAGCTCGCGCAGCAGCTCGACCCGGCGCAGGGTGTCGACCTCGGAGTGCAGGTAGCGGACCCGGATGCCGTGCTCCAGCAGGTAGTCGGAGAGGTCCTCGGCCATCTTCTTGGTCAGGGTGGTGACCAGGATCCGCTCGTCCCGCTCGGTGCGCAGCTTGATCTCGTGCATCAGGTCGTCGATCTGGCCCTTGGTCGGCTTGACCACCACCTCGGGGTCGACCAGGCCGGTCGGCCGGATCACCTGCTCGACCACCTCACCCTGGGCCTGTTGCAGCTCCCACGGGCCGGGGGTGGCGGAGAGGTAGACCATCTGCCCGACCCGTTCCAGGAACTCGTCGAAGCGCAGTGGCCGGTTGTCGGCCGCGCTGGGCAGCCGGAAACCGTGCTCGATCAGCATCCGCTTACGGGAGGCGTCACCCTCGTACATGCCACCGATCTGCGGAATCGTCACGTGCGACTCGTCGATCACGGTGAGGAAGTCGTCGGGGAAGTAGTCGAGCAGACAGTGCGGCGGGCTGCCCGGCAGCCGGCCGTCGATGTGCATCGAGTAGTTCTCGATGCCGGAGCAGAAGCCGACCTGCCGCATCATCTCCACGTCGTACGTGGTGCGCATCCGCAGTCGCTGTGCCTCCAGCAGCTTGCCCTGCCGCTCCAGCTCGGCGAGACGCTCGGTCAGCTCGGCCTCGATGCCGGCGATCGCCCGCTCCATCCGCTCCGGGCCGGCGGCGTAGTGCGTGGCCGGGAAGATCAGGAAGTGCTCGACCTCACGCACCACGTCACCGGTCAGCGGGTGCAGGTAGTAGAGCTTCTCCACCTCGTCGCCGAAGAACTCGATCCGGAGCGCCAGCTCCTCGTACGCCGGGATGATCTCCAGGGTGTCGCCCCGGACCCGGAACGTGCCCCGGTTGAAGGCCATGTCGTTGCGGGTGTACTGGATGTCGACCAGCCGGCGGAGCAGCTTGTCCCGCTCGACCTCCTGGCCGACGGTGATCCGGACCGCCCGGTCGAGGTACTCGTCCGGGGTGCCCAGACCGTAGATCGCCGAGACGGTGGCGACCACCACCACGTCGCGCCGGGTCAACAGCGACATCGTCGCCGAGTGCCGCAACCGCTCGACCTCCTCGTTGATCGAGGAGTCCTTCTCGATGTAGGTGTCGGTCTGCGGGATGTACGCCTCGGGCTGGTAGTAGTCGTAGTAGGAGACGAAGTATTCGACCGCGTTGTGCGGCATCAGCTCGCTGAACTCCTTGGCGAGCTGGGCGGCGAGGGTCTTGTTCGGGGCCAGCACCAGGGTGGGCCGCTGCAGCCGCTCGATCAGCCAGGCCGAGGTGGCACTCTTGCCCGTGCCGGTGGCGCCGAGCAGCACCGAGTGCCGTTCACCGCGCCGGACCCGCCGCTCCAGCTCGGCGATTGCCGTCGGCTGGTCACCGGAGGGTTTGAACTCGCTGACCACCTCGAAGCGGCCGTCAAGTCGGGGAATGTCGAGCGCCATGACCCCAACCGTACGCCGCCGGTCCGACAGAACGCCGGGGCAACGGTGGGTACACGATCCGCTTCAATATCGTCATTGTGTGTGATAGATCACCGCGCTACCGTTTCAGGGTAGGCCGCTCGCGGCGGCCGACCGGGTTCGCGACAGCCGCCACACCGGCCGTCGCACCCGGGAGAGCGGTTGCAGCCCCGGCGCGAGCCGGCGAGCGCACCAGCCCAGGCCGCCGCGAGCGCCCCTGCTCCAGCCGCCCCCGCCGTCCGGATCCCCTCGTCTGCTACGCCGTCAGGGAGCCGTCCGGGCCGCGTCCCGGGTCACGGCCGCCAACCGGTTGCCGTCGCCCACGCCTCGGCCTCCCGATGCTCCTCGTCGAACCACGGCTCCTTGCCGACGGAGTACGCCTCGAGGTCCGGGCCGACCGCCGCCAGCCGCCGCTTGACCGCCAGGTACTCGGCCCGCCGCGCCGGGTCGGCCCGCAGGTGGTCCCGCATCAGCAGGGCGTACCGCCAGGCTGGTGTACCGACCACCCGGACGTGCAGGTTGACCGGCCGGCCCGGGTCCGCGCCGCTGTGCAGCCGCTTCTCCCAGCGCTCGACGTCGACCGGGAAGCGCGGGTTGTCCCACCACTGTCCGGGACAGCGCGGAAAGCCGGCGTCCGCCAGCCGCTCCGCCAGCGCGTCCGCCTCCGCCAGCGAGTCGACCCCCAACTGGATGTCGACGATGTCCTTGGCCACCAGACCCGGCACCGCGGTCGACCCGACGTGGTCGATCCGCACCTCGGCCGGCCGTACCGCGTGCCGGACCCGGGCCGCCAGCCGCTCGTACCCGGCCGGCCAGCCGGGATCGGGCTCGACGAGCCGGAGCTGGTCGGGCCGGACCACCCGGCGCTCCCGGACGTTGCGCTCGTAGGGCCGCAACCGGTCCCGCCACAGCGTGTCGACGGCGGCGTGCAGGGCGGCGAGGTCACCGTTGTTGTCCAGCAGTACGTCGGCGGCGGCCTCCCGCCGCGCGTCCCCGGCCTGGGCGCGGATCCGCTGCTCCGCCTGCTCGACGGTCATCCCCCGGTCGCGGACCAGCCGACCGATCCGGGTCTCCTCCGCTGCCCGCACCACCAGCACCAGGTGGTACGTCGGAGCCAGCCCCACCTCGACCAGCAGCGGTACGTCGTTGACCACGATCGCGTCCGGTGCCGCCTCGGCGACCAGCTCGGCGGTCCGGGCCCGGACCCGGGGGTGGATGATCCCCTCCAGCCGGGCGCGTGCCGGGGCGTCGCCGAAGACGATCTGGCCGAGTGCGGGCCGGTCGAGGCTGCCGTCGGGCAGGCACACCGTCGGTCCGAACGCGGCGACCACGGCGCGGAGGCCGTCGGTGCCCGGCGCGACGACCTCCCGGGCGATCCGGTCAGAGTCGATCACCACGGCGCCCAGGCCGGCCAGTCGGGCCGCGACCACGCTCTTTCCCGCCCCGATGCCACCGGTGAGTCCGATCATCAGCACCGGTCCAGTCAACCAAACGGTGCCAGGGCTTCCCACGGCAGCACCGAGGAGAAGGGCGGACCAGCCGCCACGTCGTCAGAACGGCGTCAGGCCCGCCCCCACGGCACCCGGTCGGAACCGGGTGTCGGGGAGCGGGCCTGGCGTGTGGACCGCTACTCGGCCGACGACGGGGTCACTTGCCGCCGGCGAGCTTCTCCCGCAGCGCGGCGAGCGCCTCGTCGGTGGCCAGCGTGCCGGCCGGCTCCTCGGCCTGACGGGCCGGGGTGCTGCTGCTGGACGTCGCGCCGCCACCGCCGGTGGCCGCGCCCGCACCGGCAGGCGCCGGGTTGGCCGCCGCCTCGGCGTCCGCGGCCCGGGAGTTCTGCACCTGCTTGGTGTGAGCCTCCCAGCGCTGACGCGCCTCGGCGTACTGCGTCTCCCAGGTCTCCCGCTGCTTGTCGAAGCCCTCGAGCCACTCCCCGGTCTCCGGGTCGAAGCCCTCCGGGTAGATGTAGTTGCCCTCGTTGTCGTAGGTCGCGGTCATGCCGTAGAGGGTCGGGTCGAAGTGCTCCTCGCCCTCGACGAAGCCCTCGTTGGCCTGCTTGAGCGAAAGCGAGATCCGCCGCCGCTCCAGGTCGATGTCGATGACCTTGACCATGACGTCCGAGCCAACCTGGACGACCTGCTCCGGGATCTCCACGTGGCGCTCGGCCAGCTCGGAGATGTGGACCAGGCCCTCGATGCCGTCGTCGACCCGGACGAACGCACCGAACGGCACCAGCTTGGTGACCTTACCCGGCACGATCTGCTGGATCGCGTGGGTGCGGGCGAACTGACGCCACGGGTCCTCCTGGGTCGCCTTCAGCGACAGCGAGACCCGCTCGCGGTCGAGGTCGACGTCGAGGACCTCGACCTCCACCTCCTGGCCGACCTCGACAACCTCGGACGGGTGGTCGATGTGCTTCCAGGAGAGCTCGGAGACGTGCACCAGGCCGTCCACGCCGCCAAGGTCGACGAACGCGCCGAAGTTGACGATCGAGGACACGACGCCCTTGCGGACCTGGCCCTTCTGCAGCTTGTTGAGGAACTCGGTGCGCACCTCGGACTGGGTCTGCTCGAGCCAGGCACGGCGGGACAGCACCACGTTGTTGCGGTTCTTGTCCAGCTCGATGATCTTGGCTTCGAGCTCCCGCCCGACGTACGGCTGGAGGTCCCGCACCCGGCGCATCTCGACCAGGGAGGCGGGCAGGAAGCCACGCAGCCCGATGTCGAGGATGAGGCCACCCTTGACCACCTCGATGACGGAACCGCGGACCACGCCGTCCTCGTCCTTGATCTTCTCGATCGTGCCCCAGGCCCGCTCGTACTGGGCCCGCTTCTTCGAGAGGATCAGACGCCCCTCCTTGTCCTCCTTCTGGAGAACCAGGGCCTCGATGTGATCACCGACCGACACCACCTCGGCGGGGTCCACGTCGTGCTTGATCGACAACTCGCGCGAGGGGATGACACCCTCGGTCTTGTAGCCGATGTCGAGCAGGACCTCGTCCCGATCGACCTTGACGACGGTGCCTTCGACAATGTCGCCGTCGTTGAAGTACTTGATGGTCTCGTCGATCGCGGCGAGGAACGCTTCCTCGGAACCGAGGTCGTCGACGGTGACCTTGTTGGCGCTCGAGGGGGCCTCGATGCTGCTCGTCATGTGGGCGGTTGCTCCGGTCGGATGGATGTCACAGCAGGCTTGTGTCGCGGTGACCCGTTTGCGCCTGCGGACCCGTCGTCAGGAACCCCGCACGACCGCTGCCCGATCATGCGATGTACCCGGCGACCGCGGGCCTGCTCCCTGCCGAGGCACACGATCCGCGAGCGCATCGAACAGCTTACCGTGCGCATTACCACAGCATGCAAGCCCTCCCCACACGTGATGAGATCGGCTGTCCACTGCTCGGGAAGCGCTGCCGCCGGACGCCGGAAACCACCCCGGATCCGCCGCGCCGACCGTACCCGAGGGGCGTCGGCGGGGCGGCCGGGACACCGGCGGCGGCACGGGACCCCGACGCGGCGGGACACGGCGTCGACGAGGCGGACCCGGGGGGCCGCAGGACGTCGGCGTCGGCGGGGCGGACCCGGGGCGTCGGCGGGGCAGGACCCGGGCCGGGCACTAGCGTGACGGGGTGCACGAGGAGACCCTGCCGGACGGCCCGCGGACGACCACCCCCTCCTGGGACGACCCGGGCGGGGAGGACCCGGCGGAGGGCGATCCTCCCGGCGTGCTCCGGCGTCCGGTCAGCAACGCCGAGAGCCGGTGGGCCAACCGACGCTGGTGGGACAGCGACGCCGACGACTACCAGGCCGAGCACGGCGCCTTCCTGGGCGAGGTCGACTTCGTGTGGTGTCCCGAGGGCCTGCGCGAGTCCGAGGCACGGCTGCTCGGCGACCTGCGCGGTCGGCGCGTACTCGAACTCGGCTGTGGCGCGGCGGCGGCCGCGCGGTGGCTGGCCACCCAGGGCGCCCGACCGGTCGGGCTGGACCTCTCCGCCGGCATGTTGCGGCACGCCGCGCACGCGGCCGCCACCTCCGGGGTACGCGTGCCGTTGGTCCAGGCCGACGCCCTGGCCCTGCCGTTCCGCGCCGGGGCGTTCGACATCGTCTGTACGGCGTTCGGCGCGATCCCGTTCGTGGCCGACTCGGCGGCGGCGATGCGGGAGGTGTTCCGGGTGCTCCGACCCGGTGGCAGCTGGGTCTTCTCGGTCACCCACCCGATGCGCTGGATCTTCCTGGACGACCCGGGCGAGGAGGGGCTGAAGGCGGTGCACTCCTATTTCGACCGTCGCCCGTACGTGGAACAGGACACCGCCGGCGTGCCGACCTACGTCGAGCAGCACCGCACCCTCGGCGACCGGATCCGCGAGATCGTCGGTGCCGGTTTCGTGCTGCGCGATCTGGTCGAGCCGGAGTGGCCGGCCGGACACGAACAGATCTGGGGGCAGTGGAGCCCTCTGCGCGGCCGGCTCTTTCCCGGCACCGCCATCTTCGTCTGCGACAAGCCGGACAGCACGCCACTGCGGTGACGGCCGGCCGCCTGCCGGCGCCACTTCGCGTACCGCGCGCGTCCGCGTGGCGCTCGGCATCGACCCGGACCCGGCCGCGTAGCGCCGTGCCCCGGCGTTTCGGGTCCGGGGACGCCGGGTAGGCCAGGGCATGCCGGAGCGGAGGAAGCTGCACAAGGGCGACCGGGTCAGCTGGCGCAGTCACGGCTCTCGGGCGCACGGCACCGTCCAGGAGGAGATCACCGAACGGACGTACGCCGCGAAGCGCACGGTCGCCGCGTCCAAGGACGATCCGCAGTACCGGGTCCGTACCGACGACGGGCGGGACGCGGTACACAAACCGGAGGCTCTCCACGATGAGTAGCCGCCGCGACGACGGACACGACACCGTCCGGGAGTTCCGGGACGCGGTGAACATGAACCCCGGCGAGTTGGACCGGTGGCTGGCCACCGACGACTCGAAGGCGGTCGGCTGGCGCAAGGGCGGTGGCGAGTCCGTCGGGCACGAGTCCGGCCGGCGGATCATCGACCTGCTGCGCAAGCGTACGAACCAGTTCACCGACCGCGACTTCACGCACATGCGCAAGGTCGTCGGGTACGTCCGCCGGCACATGGCCCAGCGGCCCGCCGGCGACGTCCGGAACACCAGGTGGCGGTACTCGCTGATGAACTGGGGACACGATCCGTTGAAGGAGCGGCTCCCGCCGCCCGGCGGACCGTCCCGGAAGGCGTTGCAGCGCCGCCAGGGCGCCCGGTCGGAGCGGAACCAGCGACGGTCGTGACCCGCCGGCCGCCCTCCCCCGGAGCACCCGGGGGAGGTCAGTGGTCGGCGCTGTTCCAGTCGGCGCCGACACCGACCGAGACCTCCAGGGGCACGGCCAGCGGGTAGGCGCCGCCCATCTCCCGGCGGACCAGCTCCTCCAGAGCCGGGCGCTCGCCCGGCGCCACCTCGAAGACCAGCTCGTCGTGGACCTGGAGCAGCATCCGGGAACGCAGGCCGGAGTCGCGCAGCGCGGTGTCGACGTGCAGCATCGCCACCTTGATGATGTCGGCGGCGGAACCCTGGATCGGCGCGTTCAGCGCCATCCGCTCGGCCATCTCCCGGCGCTGACGGTTGTCGCTGATCAGGTCGGGCAGGTACCGGCGCCGGCCGAGAATGGTCTCGGTGTAACCGTCCAGCACCGCCTTCTTCACCACCGACTGGAGATAGTCGCGGACCCCGCCGAACCGGCTGAAGTACTCCTCCATCAGGGCCCGCGCCTCGTCGGCGGCGATGCCGAGCTGCTGGCCCAGGCCGAACGCGCTGAGCCCGTACGCGAGGCCGTAGTTCATCGCCTTGATCTTGCGGCGCTGGTCGCCGGTGACCTCGTCCAACGGGACGCCGAAGACCGACGACGCGGTCGCGGCGTGGAAGTCGGCACCCGAGTTGAAGGCGTCGATCAGCGCCGTGTCACCGGAGAGGTGCGCCATGATCCGCATCTCGATCTGGCTGTAGTCCGCGGTGAGCAGGCAGTCGTAGCCCTCTCCCACCACGAACGCCCGGCGGATCCGGCGTCCCTCCTCGGTGCGGATCGGGATGTTCTGCAGGTTCGGATCGGTGGAGGAGAGCCGGCCGGTGGCCGCCACCGTCTGGTGGAAGGTGGTGTGGATCCGGGCGTCGTCGGAGACCGACTTGAGCAGGCCGTCGACGGTCGACTTCAGCCGGGCCACGTCCCGGTGCCGCAGCAGGTGTTCCAGCAGCGGGTGGGGTTGCTGGGCGTAGAGCCACTGCAGGGCGTCGGCGTCGGTGGTGTAGCCGGTCTTGATCTTCTTGGTCTTGGGCAGACCCAGCTCGGTGAAGAGGATCTCCTGCAACTGCTTCGGCGAGCCGAGGTTGAACTCCCGACCGATCACCCCGTACGCGGCCTGGGCCACTGCCTTCACCTCACCGGCGAAGTGCGCCTCCAGCTCGGACAGGTAGTCGGTGTCGGCGGCGATGCCGGTCCGCTCCATCGCGCCGAGGACCTCGACCAGCGGCAGCTCCACCTCGGCGAGCAGCCGGGCCGACTGCTCACCGTCCCGGGACAGCTCGGCGGCGATGGCGTCGGCGAGGTCCAGGGTGGCCCGGGCCCGGAGCATCAGGTTCTGCTCCACCTCGCCGTCGTTGCCGAACCCGTCGAGGGTGAGCTGGCCGGTCTCCGGGGCGTCGGCCCGCAGCTCCCGGTGCAGGTAACGCAGCGCCAGGTCGGCCAGGTCGTAGGAACGCTGGTCGGGGCGGGCCAGGTAGGCGGCGAGCGCGGTGTCGCGGGCGACTCCGCGCAGGGTCCAGCCGTGCGCGGCGAACGCCAGCAGCGCCGGCTTGCTGTCGTGCAGCACCTTGGGCCGCTGCGGATCGGCCAGCCAGCCGGCCACGGCCGCCTCGTCGGCGGCGTCCAGCGCGGTCGGGTCGAACCAGCCGGCGACGCCGGTGGCGGTCGCCAGCGCGACCCCGGCCAGCGAGCCGGTGCCCCGGCCGAAGGTGCCGGCGACGGCGACCCCGGCGGGAGTGCCGGCCGGGGCGTGCTCGGCCAGCCAACCGGCCACCTCGCCGGTGCCGAGGACCCGGCCGGCCAGCTCGAAGCCGGCCTCCGCCTCCGGCTCGACCGACTCGAGGTACTGGTAGAGGCGGTTACGCAGGATGCTGAACTCCAGGGCGTCGAAGACCTGGTGCACCGCCTCGCGGTCCCAGCCCGGCCAGCGGGTGTCCTCCGGCCGCAGCGACAGCTCCAGGTCGTCGACCAGACGGTTCAGCTCGTAGTTGCGGATGACCTCGGCGAGGTGCGCCCGCAGGCTCTCCCCGGCCTTGCCCTTGATCTCGTCGGCCCGCTCCACGACCCCCTCGACGCCGCCGTACTGGTTGATCCACTTCGCGGCGGTCTTCGGGCCGACGCCCGGCACCCCGAGCAGGTTGTCGCTGGTCTCACCGACGAGGGCGGCCAGGTCGCGGTACCGCTCCGGGCCGACACCGTACTTCTCGGTGACGGCGGGCGGGTCCATCCGGGCCAGGTCGGAGACGCCCTTGCGCGGGTAGAGCACGGTGACCCGGTCGCCGACGAGTTGGTACGCGTCCCGGTCGCCGGTACAGATCAGCACCGACATGCCCTGGTCGCGGGCCTGGCAGGCGAGGGTGGCGATGACGTCGTCGGCCTCGTAGCCCTCCTTCTCGACCACCGGGATCCGCAGTGCCGCGAGGATCTCCTTGACCAGGCTGACCTGGCCCTTGAAGTCGGTGGGGGTCTCACTGCGGCCGGCCTTGTACTCCGCGTACTGCTCGGTGCGGAAGGAGCGGCGGGAGACGTCGAACGCCACGATGATGTGCGTCGGCTGCTCGTCGCGGAGCACGTTGATCAGCATCGAGGTGAAGCCGAAGACCGCGTTGGTCGGCTGCCCGGTCGTGGTGGAGAAGTTCTCCACCGGCAGGGCGAAGAACGCCCGGTAGGCCAGCGAGTGACCGTCGAGCAGGAGCAGGCGCGGCGTGGAGGCTGTCACGATAGGCGACTCTAGTCGGCGGCACCGACAGACCGGGCATCCACCGGCCCGGAAAGGCGTCCCGCGCCGGGCACCACCGGGTCGGGCCGGACGTCGGGGGCCGGGTACGCGGCAGCCGCGGTCCGGTCGGACCGCGGCTGCCGGCGGGAAACGGGCCGGGGAGCACCCGGGACGCGCGAGGTCACGCCACCCCGAGGTACGCCTCCTTCACCGAAGGATCGCGCAGAAGCTCCTGCCCGGTGCCTTCCTTGACGATCCGACCGGTTTCCAGGACGTACGCCCGGTGTGCCCGGGAGAGCGCCTGCTGGGCGTTCTGTTCCACCAGCAGGACGGTGGTGCCCTGTTCGTTGATCTCCGTGATGATGTCGAAGATCTGCTTGATGACCAGCGGCGCCAACCCCATTGACGGCTCGTCCAGCAGCAGCAGCTTCGGCCGGCTCATCAGCGCCCGCCCCACCGCCAACATCTGCTGCTCGCCGCCGGAGAGCGTGCCACCGGCCTGCTTGCGCCGCTCGGCCAGCCGGGGGAAGAGCCCGAAGACCCGTTCCAGGTCGGCCGCGATCCCGGCGGTGTCGCGCCGGGTGTACGCCCCCATGTCGAGGTTCTCCAGCACGGTCATGCCCGGGAAGATCTGCCGGCCCTCGGGGGACTGGCAGAGCCCCCGGCCGACCCGCAGGTCGGCCCGGAGCCGGCTGATGTCCTCACCGGCGAACCGGATCGAGCCCCCGGCCAGCGCCCGGATTCCGGAGATCGCCCGCATGGTGGTCGTCTTGCCGGCGCCGTTGGCTCCGATCAGGGCCACGACCTCGCCCTCGTCGACGTGCAGACTGATGCCGTGCAGGGCTTCGATCCGGCCGTACGCGACGGTGACGTTCTCGAGTTCAAGCAGCATCGACGGGCTCCCCCAGGTACGCGGCGATCACCCGCGGGTCTCGGCTCACCTCGGCCGGCGTACCGTCCGCGATCTTGGTGCCGAACTCCAGCACCACGACCCGGTCGGTGACCCCCATGACCAGGCGCATGTCGTGCTCGATCAGCAGCACGGTGTGGCCCCGGTCACGGATCTGCCGGATCAGGGTGAGCAGTTGCTCCTTCTCCGCCGGGTTGAACCCGGCCGCCGGCTCGTCCAGACAGATCAGCTTCGGCTCGGTGGCCAGCGCCCGGGCGATCTCCAGACGACGCTGGTCGCCGTACGGCAGATTGCGGGCCACCTCGTTCGCCCGCCCGTCGATGCCGACGAAGCGGAGCAGCTCCAGTGACTTCTTCTCCGCTGCCCGCTCCTCCAGGATGTGCCGGGACAGACCGAACACCTTCGCCGACCCCCGCCGGACCTGCTGCCACAGCCGGGGCAGCCCACCGGCGGCGGTCACCTGCGGCAACTCCTCCGGCTTGGGCTTCACCCGGTAGATCCGGAACAGTGCGCCCGGCACGCTCGTCTTGTGCCGGGAGTCCGTCCCGACCATGACGTTCTCCAGCGCGGTCATCTCCGGGAACAGCCGGATGTTCTGGAAGGTCCGGGAGATGCCCATCCGGCTGATCTGCGGCGGCTTACGACCGCTGACCCGCTCACCGGCGAACCGCACCTCACCGGAGGTCGGCTTGTACACGCCGGTCATCACGTTGAAGCAGGTCGTCTTGCCGGCGCCGTTCGGTCCGATGAGGCCGAGAATCTCGCCCTCGTACAGCTGGAAGCTGACGTCGTTCAGCGCCACCACCCCGCCGAACCGCAGCACGACGTGGTCCACGTCGAGCAGCGCCCGGCGCGGGCCCGGCTGGCTGGGAATCACCGGGTCCTTCCCGGTGCTCGTCGTCTCAGACACTGGCCGCGGCCTCCTTCGCGCGATCCTTCAGCTCACGGGCACGCCGCCGGCTCGGGATCAGACCCTGCGGACGCAGGACCATCACCACCACCATCGCCATGCCGAAGAGCAGCCACCGGTAGTCGTCAAAGAACCGGAAGCGTTCCGGCAGGTACGCGAGCAACACCGCGCCGAACGACACACCCACCATGTTGCCCGAACCGCCGACCACCACCATGGCCACGAAGAGGATCGAGAGTCGTACGTTGAACTGCGTCGGGTCGATGAAGGCGTAGCGGCTCGCGAAGAGGAACCCGGCGAAGCCGCCGAGCGCCGCACCGATGGCGAAGGCCCAGAGCTTGTACTTGAAGCCGTACACCCCCATCACCGCGGCGGCGTCCTCGTCCTCCCGGATCGCCAGCCAGGCCCGACCGACCCGGCTGTGTTCCAGCCGCCAGACCGCGAAGACCATCAGCAGTACGGCGGTGATGGCGAGGAAGTACCACCACTTGGGGTCGATCAGTCCGAAGTACTGGTTGTCGGCGGACGGGGCACCCTCGGGCCCGGGAATGCCGGAGACCCCCTGCGGGCCACGGGTCACCCCGGTCATGTTCCGGGCGAAGATCCGGATGATCTCACCGAAGCCGAGCGTGACGATGGCCAGGTAGTCGCCGCGCAGCCGCAGCGTCGGCCAGCCGAGCAGCACCCCGGAGAGCATGGTGAGCGCGATCGCGATCGGCAGACAGATCGCCCAGGCCACCGCCCAGGTGGGCGGCAGGTCGAAGGTCTGCTGGATCCACTTCACCACCGGGGAGTTCAGCGACCCGAAGAGCGCGACGCTGTACGCGCCGATCGCGAAGAACCCGATGTAGCCCAGGTCGAGCAGGCCGGCCAGACCGACCACCACGTTCAGGCCGATCGCGACCAGTACGTAGATCGCGCAGGTGAAGAGCACACCCGACCAGTTGCTTCCGCCGTCGCTGTAGTCGGTACGCAGCGAGACCAGACCCGGGATGATGAGGTTGGTGCCCGGGATCTTGCCGAAGCTCGGCAGGTAGTAGAGGAAGACCACCAACGCCACGTACGCGGCGCCGCGCTGGGGCCGGGACAACGCGCGCCAGCGCTCACCGAACCTGCCGAGCAGGGCGTGACGCCGGTCGTTGATCTCGCGAAGCTTCTCGGTCATGCGCGTGCCCTCCCCAGCGACTCACCGAGCAGGCCGGTCGGCCGGAACATCAGGACCACGACAAGGACCACGAACGCGACCACGTCCTCCCAGGAGGAGTTGTAGAGCGTCGCGGCGTAGACCTCGACGACCCCGAGCAGCAGCCCGCCGAGCAGCGCGCCGCGCAGGTTGCCGATGCCGCCCAGCACCGCGGCGGTGAACGCCTTGAGGCCGAGGACGAACCCGAGCTCGTTCTGGGTGAATCCGAGGCGCATGCTCCAGAGCAGCGCCGCGGCACCGGCCATGACTCCGCCCAGGACGAAGATGAGCATGATCACCCGGTCCTGGTTGACACCCATCAGGGCGGCCGTCTCCGGGTTCTGCGCCACCGCCCGTACGCCACGGCCGTACCGGGTGCGGTTGATGAACCAGTCCAGCAGCGCCATCATGGCCAGCGCGGCGATGAAGGTGATGACCTGCACGTTGGTGACCGACGTACCGGCAATGGTGAAGAGCGGCTTGCTCTCGATGATGGTCGGCATGCCGACGATCTGCCGGGGGCGCCCGAACAGGGTGGTCATCGTCCCGCCGAGCGTGTCCGGCAGCAGTTGACCGAAGATCTCCACCAGCACGAGCGAGAGGCCGATGGCGGTGATGAGGAAGACCAGCGGAGGGGCGTTGCGGCGCCGCAGCGGTCGGTAGGCGAGGCGCTCGATCACCAGAGCGGTGCCGCCGGAGGCGATGGCCGCGGCGAGCAGACCGAGGACCAGGAAGAGGATGGCCTGACCGATCGGGGGGTTGTTCTCCACGCCGAAGGCGGTCCACAGACCGAGCACGGCGAACGTGCCCACCATGAAGACCTCGGAGTGGGCGAAGTTGATCAGTCGGAGCACACCGTAGACCAGGGTGTATCCGAGCGCGATCAGCGCGTAGATCGCCCCCTTGGCCAACCCGTCGACCGTGTGCTGGCCGAGATGGCCGAAGAGTTCGTCGAAGTTCACAAAGGCTCCTTGCACCAAGCGCGGCCGGGAGTCGTGCTCCCGGCCGCACTCATTTGACCCGTCAGGAAATCTTGAGCTCTTCCAGTGGGGCGATCTGCTCCCCCTTGACCTGGTAGGCCCAGATCACGACCTTGGTCGGGTCAACGTCGCCGTTGGCGTCGAACTTGATGTACTTCGACACGCCCTGCTTGTCGTAGGCCCGGACGAACTCCAGGATCTCGGCCCGGGTCCGCTTGCCCGCGTCGAAGGCGTCCAGGAAGATCTTCATCCCGTCGTAGCCCTCCGCGCCGTAGGAGCCCGGCGCGATGTTGTACTCCTTCTGGTAGTCGGCCCCGAAGGTGCCACCGGCCTTGTCGGCCGGGAGGCACGGGCAGGTGACGATGGCGCCCTCGGCGCCGCCGCTCGCCCCCTCCGGGAACGCGGTGTCGTAGAGCCCGTCCGGCGCGATGAACTTGGCGGTGATGTTCGCCGCCCGCATCTGCCGGACCAGCGGAGCCGCCTCGCGGGTGTAGCCGCCGTAGAAGACCCAGTCGGGCGAAGCGCTCTTGATCTTGGAGATCGTCGCGTCGAACTGGTTCTGCCGCTCCTGGATCTTGTCCGTGCTCACCTGCAGCGGGCCGAGGAGCTTGCCGAGCTCGGCGGTGATGCCGGCGCCGTAGGCGCTGCCGTCGTCGATCACGAAGACCTTCTGGGCACTCTGCCGCTTCAGGTACGCCGTCACCGCGGCCGCCTGGGTGCCGTCGTGGCCGACCACCCGGAAGAACGTCTTGACGCCCTTCTGGGTCAGGTCGATCCGGGTCGCCGACGGGCTGACCATGGCCATGCCGGCGGCCTGGTAGGTCAGCATCGTCGCGTCGGTCTCACCGGAGAAGTGCCCGCCGATCACGCCGAGGAACGACGGGTCGCCCGCGACCTGGTTGGCGATCGGGGTGGCCTGCTCGGCGTTGCCCTGGGTGTCGAACTCCTGCAGCGTGACCTGGCAGTCCGGCTTCGCGGCGTTGTGCTGCTTCAGAGCGAGCTTGGCGCCGTTCAGCGACGGGATCACCAGACCCGCGTTGTCGCCGGTGAACGCACCGAAGATCGCGATCTTGCCACCACACTCCGCGCTGTCGGCGGTGCTGCCGCCCGTGTCCTGGCAACCGGCCGCGGCCACCATCACCGCCGCCAGCGCAGTGGTGCTCAGCGCCCGTACGTACTTTCGCCTCACGGCTCCTTGACCTCCTCCAGATGCAGGCAGCGGCGGACCCGGCGGCGACAACTCACTACCAGCGCATCCACCACCCGGCGACAAACGCCAACCCGCGTTACGGCTCGTGATGGCGGAGCGTACCGAGGCTCATTCGCTCATGGAAAGGGCTGGAGGCGGGGCTTGCCAAACCGTTACGAACACGTGTGCCCGCAGGACCAGAGCCGTAACAAGCGCGACGGTTTACACCCCTTATCCGGCCCCGCGTCCGATCCGGGACGGGCAGCGGCCCGGCACGGGCGCGGCCGAGCGGGCGGAACCGGCGGGCGTACTCAGCTCCCGGCGTCCAGCCGGGTCGCCCAGACCATGCCCTCCCGGCCGTCGTCGACCGCCAGCAGCACCCGGTCGTCGAGCGCGACCACGCTGACGTCCTGGTACGCGCCGACCGGCATCGCCACCGGGGCGACCACCGGACGCCACCCCCGGCCGCCGTCGACAGAGGACCAGAGGCCGTACGCGGCGCCGTCGGAGGTGACGGCGAGCAGCCGGTCCGCTCCGACCGCGGTGAGCGCGGCGACCGTCGGGACGCCGGACGCGGCCCGGCCACCGAACCCGCCGACCGACTCCCAGCCGTCGGAGCCACGCCGCCAGACGCCGAACTCCCGCCCGCGCAGCCCCACCGCGACCGGCGTACCGCCGAACAGGACCACCCGCTGGAACTCCTCGTAGTCCTCGGTCGCCGGGACCGGGTCCCGCTGCCAGCTCCGGCCGTCCGGCGAGGTCCAGCCGAGCGGGTCCCGGTCGATACGCCCGTTCGGTGGCAGGACGCCACCGACCAGCAGCCAGCCGGAGGGCGTCGCGACCGCGTCGGACGCCCAGGTCGCGCCCTGGGCGTCGGTGGCCAGCCCGGGACCCGCCTCGATGATCTCGAAGTCGCCGGCGTCCGGAGAGAGCCAGACGGCCGCCCCGCTGGACCGGTTACCGGTGATCAGCCAACCGGGGTTCCCGGCGACCATCCGGCCGACGTTCACCGCCTTCGGCCCGCCGTACAGCTCGAAGGAGGCCGCCTCGACCTCGACCAGTGAGCCGTCGGAACGGTGCTGCCAGGTGCTGACCCGGGGGTTGCCGTGGGCTCCGCCGGGCTTGTCACCGATCACCGCGACCCGGCCGTCGCGGCAGGCCGCCGCGTAGAGCACGTTGCGCAGCCCGTAGTAGCTCTTCGGCTCGACCCGCAGCGGGGTCCAGGTCTGGCCGTCCGCGCTGTGCCAGGCCGCCGGCCGGGTCTCGCCGGGCCCGGTGCCGACCCCACCCGTGACATACCAGTGTCCGGCGCAGGCGGCGAGGTCCCGGACCATGAGCCGGCCGGGGGTGCCGGGCGGTGGGGGCAGGGACGCCCGCTGCCACCGCGGGCGGACCGGTTCCGCCGGTTTCTCCGGCGCCGGATCCTGACAGCCGGCGGCGCACAGAATGGACACCAGGAGGGCGACACCGACACGCCGTCGGAGGAGCATCGGCCGATTGTAGGTCCAGGGAAGCCGCCCGAGGAACCTCCCGATCAGCGACGGCGGGCGGCGTGCCCGGTACGGGCGACGCCGCCGCGTCCGGTACGCCCCGTGGCCTCAGCCGGCCTCGGTCGCCGGCTCGGCGCCGGTCCCCTCGGCCAGGATCCGCTCGGCCACCTCACGCATCGTCATCCGGTGGTCCATCGCGGTGCGCTGGATCCACTTGAAGGCCTGTGGCTCGGTCATGCCGTACGTCGTCATCAGGGCGCCCTTGGCCCGCTCGACGGTCTTGCGGATCTCCAGCCGGTCGGTCAGTCCGGCGACCTCGGCCTCCAGCGCGGCGATCTCCGAGTAGCGCGACAGCGCGATCTCGATCGCCGGCACCAGGTCGCTCTTCTGGAACGGCTTGACCAGGTACGCCATGGCGCCCGCCGCCCTCGCCCGCTCGACCAGGTCGCGCTGGCTGAACGCGGTGAGGATGACAACCGGGGCGATCCGGCCACCGGCGATCCGTTCGGCCGCCGCCAGCCCGTCCATGATCGGCATCTTGATGTCGAGGATGACAAGGTCGGGCTTCAACTCCTCGGCGAGGCGTACCGCGGTCTCACCGTCGCCCGCCTCCCCCACCACGTCATAGCCCTCCTCGACCAGCATTTCGGCCAGGTCCAGCCGGATGAGCGCCTCGTCCTCGGCGATCAGCACCCGCCTCCGCTCGGCACCTGCCTGAATGTCGGTCACGAGCCCCTACCCCCAACTACTACTTTTCCGACACCTGCCCAGCCGGGTGTCGCCGCCCTCAGCGTAGTGGGTAGTCTTATCGACGCCAGGCCCCTGTAGCCCAACGGCAGAGGCGCGATTCTCAAAAGATCGACAGTGTGGGTTCGAATCCCACCGGGGGCACCACGCATCCAGCGGTATCGAGCAACACCAGGGGCCACCGCCGACTCACGGGGTGGAATCGTCCCGGAATGCGCCAGCTCGGCGTACCCCCGATTCGGTCCGGATCGGCGAAGTCCGTCCCGTAGGTTTCCGTCAGAGGGCAGCGCACCCACGAGTGGGCGTGTTGTGCACAATCAGCATCGAATCGGAAACAGGACTTCAGGAGACCCGCGCATGGGCGCCGACCACCATCGTCCCCCGCCCCCGGCGCCGCCCCGGCTGCGCAAGATCCTCATCGCCACGGTCGTCCCGCTGTTCGCCGCGACATGTGTCGGCGTTCTGCTGCTCTGGCCGTCGCAGGCGCCCACCCGGAAGGATGCCCCGCCGGTCCCCCGGTACCACGGCACGGTGACCCGGGTCGTCGTCGAGCCCTGTCCCGAGGTGCCGGACCTGCCGGAGGCCGGACCGGCCGGCGCGGACGGGCCGTGCGGCACGGTCCGGGCGACGGTCGACGAGGGTCCGGACGCCGGCAGGGAGGTCGAGACACCCATCCCGGTCGGGCCCGGAGCCCCCGAGGTCGCCGTCGGCGACGAGGTGATCCTGGTCCAGCTCACCGACCCGGCCGACCCGAGCGTCAGCAGTTACAACATCGCCGACCAGCAACGGGGCCGCCCGCTGGTCTGGCTCCTCGCCGCGTTCGCGGTCGCCATCGTCGCGTTCGGACGCCTGCGTGGCCTGGCCGCACTCGCCGGGCTCGCCGCGAGCTTCGGCATCCTGCTCACCTTCATCCTGCCCGCCATCCTCGAGGGCAGTCCGCCGCTGCTGGTGGCGGTCACCGGCGCCGCGCTCATCATGTTCGTGGTCCTGTACCTCACCCACGGCGTCACCACCCAGACCTCGGTCGCCGTCCTCGGCACCCTCGGCAGCCTGCTGCTCACCGGGGTGCTCGGGACGGTGGCGATCGGCGCCACCCACCTGACCGGGTTCGGCAGCGAGGACGCCACCACACTGTCGTTCCTCGACGCCGACGTCGACCTGCACGGCCTGCTGCTGGCCGGAATCATCATCGGGTCGCTGGGCGTGCTCGACGACGTCACCGTGACCCAGGCCGCGACGGTCGGCGAACTCGCCCGGGCCAACCCGGACCTCACCCGGCGGCAGCTCTACCAGGCCGCGACCAGGGTCGGGCGGGCGCACATCGCCTCCACCGTCAACACCATCATCCTCGCGTACGCCGGCGCGTCACTGCCGCTGCTGCTGTTGCTCATCGCCGGCGGTCGGGCCACCTCCGAGATTCTGACCACCGAGTTCATGGCCCAGGAGATCGTCCGTAGCGCGGTCGCGACGCTCGGCCTGATCGCCGCCGTCCCGATCACCACCGCCCTGGCCGCGGTCGTCACCACCGCCGGGCGACGCCGGGCGGAGCAGCGGGAGGTGTCCCGACCGCCCGACGCGCGCGGCGAGGCGCTCGCCGCCCTCGCCGGCTCCAGCGCGTCGGCCGACCCGCGACCGGACCCGGCGGGCTGGGAGCCGGACCGGAACTGACCCCGGCGTCCGCCGGGCGGAACGGCCCGGGTCACAACGGGGAGGTCGCCACCTGTCTGCGCCGGCCCCGGATCCGGAGCACGTCGTGGACGGCGATCCCGAACAGGATGGAACTCACCGTGCCGGCGACCGCGAGGGGCGGCAACAGGACCATCGGGCCGGCCACGAGTATCAGCAGGGCGATCCCGACCAGCCGGGACCAGAGGATCCGGCCGAAGACCTCGTAGCCGAACCGGACCCGGCCGGCCAGGAAGAGCAGGGGGCCACCGATGATCACCCCGATCCAGGGCGGGGCGCTCTCGCCGTACGGGTGCGCGATCACCAGCTCGTAGCCGACCGCGGTGGTGACCACACCGGCGACGATGGCCAGGTGGGTGTAGGTGGCGGACCAGGTGAACCGGGCCTGGTCGCGGGCGCTGCTGAACGCCTCGGCGAGCGCGAACCCGGCGTGGAAGAAGTAGATCCGCCACAGCAGCACGGTGGTGAGGAAGGCGATGGAGAACGCCGTCACCGTGGCCGGGGTGAACCTGCCGCCACTGAAGGCGAAGCCGGTGATCAGAATCGACTCACCGAGCGCGATCAGGAAGAACTGCTGGTAGCGCTCGGCGATGTGCTCGCCGGCCAGGCCCCACTCGACGCTCGCGCTCCGGCCGAGCCTCGGCGTGGGCCAGCGCAACGCGTGGCCCAGGTAGTCACCGAGCAGCGCCAGGCACCACAGCAGCAGCCGGGTGCCACCGGTGGTGAAGGCGCCGGCGATCCAGAGCGGCGCGGTGCACAGGACCCAGAAGACCAGCCGGATGGAGATCCGCTGCCGGGGGTCGCCCCACAGGGTGATCCCGAGGAAGAACGGCCGGCCGAACTGGGTCGCCACGTACGCCAGGGCGAAGGCGGGACCGTGCTCTTCGAAGGCCTGGGGTACGGCGACCGCCATCACCATGCTGGCGAACATGGTGGCCACCACGACCACCTGGATCGCCGGTCGTTCCGGGTCGAACCGGCTGGTCATCAGCGTCGTCATGGTCCAGAGCAACCAGAGGGTGAGCAGCAGTACCAGGGCCCGGAGCGCCTGGGTGAACGACGTGTCGTCGGGTTGGGCGAAGTCCTGGACGAGGCGCTGTGACACCCGGGTCAGGGCGAAGACGTAGACCAGGTCCAGGAACAGCTCCAGGAACGTCGGCCGCATGGAGCTCTCGCTTCCGCGCAGCAGTTCTCCCCCGCCGCTGAGCACCATCCGTCGCCCGTTTTCTCCAGATCTACTCCATCTGAAGCTGAATAGTATGCTCTGTCCGAGCGATCCGAACCCGGACCGGTCGACCCGGCCACCGGGAAGAAGATCACATGTGGAAGAAATTCCCGTGGCCGCCGGTTGCGGCAAAGTGTGATCGACGTACCGCTCTCTGTCCTTGACCTCGCACCGGTCGCCGCCGAAAGCACCGCCGGTGACGCCCTGCGGCACACCACCGAGCTGGCCCGGCGTACCGAGGAACTCGGCTACCACCGGTTCTGGGTCGCCGAACACCACAACATGCCGGCGATCGCCTCGTCCGCGCCGGCCGTACTGCTCGCGCACATCGCCGCCGCCACCTCGACCATCCGGGTCGGTTCCGGCGGGGTGATGCTGCCCAACCACGCACCGCTGGTGGTCGCCGAGCAGTTCGGCACCCTGGAGGCCCTGCACCCCGGGCGGGTCGACCTCGGCATCGGGCGGGCGCCCGGCACCGACCAGGCGACCGCGCTGGCGCTGCGCCGGACGGTCGAGGGACTTTCCGCCGAGAACTTCCCGCAGGAACTCGCGGACCTGATCAACTACTTCACCGGGGCCCGACCGGGTCCGATCACCGCGACCCCGGGACGAGGCCAGCTGCCGGCGGTCTGGCTGCTCGGCTCCAGCGGGTTCAGCGCCCGACTGGCCGGGCTGCTCGGCCTCCCCTTCTCCTTCGCCCACCACTTCAGCGCCACGAACACCCTGCCCGCGTTGCAGCTCTACCGGGACAACTTCCGGCCGTCGGAGTGGCTGACCGAGCCGTACGCGATGGTGGCCGTGAACGCTGTCTGCGCCGAGACCGACGAGCGGGCACAGTGGCTGGCCGGGCCGGCCGAACTGTCGTTCCTGCGGCTGCGCACCGGTCGGCCGGCACCGCTGGCCAGTCCGGAGGAGGCGGCGGCGTATCCGTACACCGAGGTCGAGCGGCAGTTCGTCACCGAGCGGCGGGAGGGGCAGGCGCTCGGCTCTCCCGAGACGGTCGCCCGGCAGCTGGGCAACCTGCTGGCCCGGACCGGTGCCGACGAACTGATGCTCACCACGCTGGTCTACGACGTCAACGACCGGATCCGCTCGTACGAGCTGATCGCGGAGAAGGTCGCCGGCGGCCTGCGCCGCTGACCGTCTCTCGGCCGCCGGGGACCGTCTGCCGGGCACCGGGGTGAGCGTCTCCCGGTGGCCGGGGTGACCAGGGACACAGCGGATCGGCGCCGCCGAAACACAGTTTTCACCGTGCTGTCATCGACCGGCACCGGAACCCGCCTAATGTTTGTCCCGGTGGTGGTTCGACAAGCGCGATCGGGACGGGTCGCGTGATGTCGCGGTGTGTGCCGCACCGGCCGGCGGGGAGATGAGCGACCCCGCGGGCCGGTGCGGCTTCGCGTTTCGCCGGTCCGCCACGGCGCCTGGCCCTACCTGGCGCCGCCGCGAACCGGCGTCACGGAGAGTTCCGGCGGTTCCGCACCGCCTCCCGTACCGCCTCAGCGGGGATAGACCGCCGGGGCCGGCGGGGTGGACATGCCGTTGCCGATGAAGAAGCTCGGGTGCGGCGGCTGGTTGTAGGCGGTGTTCTGCCAGGCGATCGCCACCCGGTACATCGGGTCGTGCATCAGGGTGTGGATCCGGACGTTCGTCGGGTTGGGTGTGCTGTAGATCCGCAACGCCCGGTTGTCGCTGGTCCGCCAGATCACCTCCTCGCGCCAGTCACCGAGGATGTCCGCCGAGAGCGCCGGGTTCGACTTCGTACCGTTGTTCGACGCCACCCCGCTGCCGGTGAGCAGCCGGGTGTCGCCACCGGTGCCGTACTTGTCGATCCGGGTCTGGTCGAGCAGCTCCCGGACCGGGTCGCCGTCCCACCAGATCAGGAAGTTCGCCGACGACGGCTTGCGGCCGACGTTCGTACCGGACGGGCTGCGCAGTCCGTCGGCTGCCGACGACCAGGACTCGGCACCGGGACTGCCGGCGTAGACGTCCCCGGCCACTCCCCGGCCGTTGTCCCCGGCCGGACCGGTCGACCAGTAGATCTGTCCGGTACGCGCGTTGGCGAACCAGGACGACGGCTTCGAGGAGTCCTCGCTGACCTTGAAGTACTCCAGGCCGGTCCGGCTCGGGTCGAGGTCGCCGAGGTGCGCCGCGTCGCCGTGCCCGTGCCCGGTGTTCCACAGCGGCGCGCCGTTGTCGTCGACGGTCATCGCGCCGTACACGATCTCGTCCCGGCCGTCGGCGTCCACGTCACCGACGGTCAGCGAGTGGTTGCCCTGGCCGGCGTACTGGGATCCGGCGGAGTTGGAGTCGAACGTCCAGCGCCGGGCCAGGCTGCCGTTGCGGAAGTCCCAGGCGACGATGACGGACCGGGTGTAGTAACCCCGCGCCATGATCAACGAGGGACGCTGGCCGTCCAGGTACGCCGTACCGGCGAGGAAGCGGTCGACCCGGTTGCCGTAGTTGTCACCCCAGGACGAGACGGTGCCCCGGGCCGGCAGGTAGTCCACCGTGGAGAGCGCGGCGCCGGTCCGGCCGTCGAACATGGTCAGGAACTCGGGGCCGGCCAGCACGTAGCCGGACGAGTTGCGGTGGTCCGCCGACGACGAACCGATCACCTGGCCGGTGCCGGAACGGGTGCCGTCGGCGGTCTTCATCGCCACCTCGGCGTCCCCGTCACCGTCGTAGTCGTACACCTGGAACTGGGTGTAGTGCGCGCCGGCGCGGATGTTGCGGCCCAGGTCGATCCGCCACAGCCGGCTGCCGGTCAGGGTGTACGCGTCGACGTACACGTTGCCGGTGTAGCCGGACTGCGAGTTGTCCTTGGCGTTGGACGGGTCCCACTTGAGCACGATCTCGTACCGGCCGTCGCCGTCCAGGTCGCCGACCGAGGCGTCGTTGGCCGAGTAGGTGTACGCCTCGCCGGACGGCGTGCTGCCACCGGCCGGCACCTGCAGCGGTACGTCGAGGTAGCCGCTGCCGAACTGCAGCGCGGGCGCCGAGGCGGCCTGTTCCGTTCCGCCCACCACCGCTCGGACGGTGTACGCCGAGCCGGCCGCCGCACCGGAGTCGAGATAGTTGGTGGCGCCGGTGATCGGGGTCGGGTTGACCCGGGTCGAGCCCCGGTAGAGGTTGAACGCCACGCCCGAGGTCTCGGTGCCGAGCAGCCGCCAGGAGACGAGGTTGCCGTCGCCGGAGCGGACGCTGACCAGGCCCCGGTCGAGGTCCTCGACCTGCTTCGCGTCGGCCGACGGGTTCGGCGGCGCGGTGGTGGGCGGTGGCGCGGTGGTGGTGGGTGGCGTCGTCGGCGGCGCGGTCGGGCCGCCGGTGGTCGGGGCGACGGACCCGGTGCAGGCGGTGCCGTTCATCGCGAAACCGCTCGGCACCGGGTTGCTGGCGGTCCACGAACCGTTGAAGCCGAACGTGGCGCTGGCGTTGGTGCCGAGCGCGCCGTTGTAGCCGACGTTGCCGGCGGTCACCTGGGTGCCGGTCTGGCTGACGGTGGCGTTCCATGCCTGGGTGACCTGCTGTCCGGCCGGGTACGGCCAGGTCAGCGTCCAGTTGGTGACCGGGTCACCGAGGTTGGTGAGCGTGACGCTGGCGCCGAAGCCACCCTGCCACTGGTTGGTGACCTGGTAGTCGACCCGGCAGCCGGCGGCGGCGGCCGAGGCGACCACCGCACCGAGGGCGACGCTGGCGGCGAGCGTTCCGGCGGTGGTGGCGGCGAGCAGGGCGGTGCGCTGTCGTGACGTGCGCATGACTGTTCCTCCGTAACGAGGCGGGGGTGCGGCGACGACGCCAGCCCGGTCGGACCGGCCGACAGGGCCGACCGGTCCTGCCCTCGACCGGATGGCTCGTACCGCGGGCGGCCGCGACTGGAACAGTTCAACGGTCGCCGGAAATCGGGGGTGGCTCCCTTGCCCGGAAATGCTATGGCAAGCGCTTTCCCGTACACAACATCGGATCGTGTTGATTTAAAGGTTTCAGTTCGGCCGGGTCTCGCGGTCCACGGCGCTCGGCGTGACACCGCCGGCCGCGCACCGGGCGCCGACGTTTATCCGGTGGCTGGTCAGCGGGACGCGTGGCTAGGCTCGGCCGGTGCCTCCGACCGTGATCCAGGTCCGTCCGCTCGAGGTCGACGAACTCGAAGCGGCCTGGCAGTTGGGCCGACTGGCCTTCGGCTCCGCCCCGACGCCGGCGCCCAGCGCGCTGGCGCCGCTGGACGGGCTGACCCGGTACGGCGCCTTCGACACCGCCGGCCGACTGCTCGGCAAGGCCGTCGACCTGCACCACGAGCAGTGGTGGGCCGGTCGGCGGGTGGCCGCCGCCGACGTCGCCGGGGTGGCGGTGGCGCCCGAGGCGCGCGGGCGCGGGGTGGCCCGGGCCCTGCTGCGGAAACTGCTCGCCGACGCCCGGGAGCGGGGGGCGGCGGTCAGCGCCCTCTTCCCGACGATCACCGGGCCGTACCGGAGCTGTGGCTGGGAGGTGGCCGGCGCGCTGCGCGCCGTCGACCTGCCCACGGTGGCGTTGCCCGCGCACCGGCCGGCGCCGGAGCTGACCGTGCGCGCCGGCGGGTCCGCCGACCTGGCGGCGGTCGCCGACCTGTACGACCGGATCGCCCGACACCGTTGCGGGCTGCTCACCCGCCGGGGCGGTCTGTTCGACCAGGCACCGCCGACGGCCGGGCTGCCGGACGGGATCGACGGGCTCACCCTGGTCGAACAGGACGGACACCTGGTCGGCTACGCGGCCTGGTCCCGGGGCCGGGGGTACGACCAGCACGCCGTGCTCACCGTGGAGGACATCCTCGCCTGCACCGGCGGCGCGGCCCGGGAACTGGTCGGCGTACTGGCCAGCTGGCGCAGTGTCACCCCGACGGTACGGCTGTGGCCGCTGGCGCACGACGCGGTCACCGCACAGTTGCCGCTGGAACAGGTCCGGGTGCACGAGGAACGGATCTGGATGCACCGGCCGGTCGACGTGGCCCGGGCGGTCGCCGACCGGGGCTGGCCGACCGGGACACGCGGCCGGGTCGACTTCGCTCTCACCGACGACAACGCGCCGTGGAACACCGGTTTCTGGCGGTTCGAGGTCGACGGTGGCGAGGCACGGCTGCACCGGATCCCGGACGAGCCGACACTGTCCCTCGACGTACGCGGTTTCGCGCTGCTCTACACCGGTGCCGCCGACGCGTACGCGGTCGCCGAGGCGGGCCTGTCGGGTGGCGCGGCCGGCGCCGACCCGGGTCCGCTCGACCTGCTCGGCGCCGGCCCCCGCGCCGACGTGCTCGACTACTTCTAGTTCTCGACGGCTTCTGGTGCGATGTCCACCGGCGTCCACCCGGGACACCGTTCGACGTTCCGGTTCGTCCACACTCGACTTGTTTCACCCGGTGTCAGTACGCCGCTAGGGTGATCGGCAAGCTTCCGTAGAGGGTTGGAGATGGGACATGTGGTGGACCGGCGGCGGTCTTCTCGCACTCGTTTTTCCCGCTGTGACCGTCGCGATCGGGTACCAGCTGTTCGGCTATCCCGGTGTGCCCTTCGGTTTCCTCGTGGCGGGCGTCGCGACCTGGTACGTCGGACGCCTGATGAACCGCAGCCCCGACGATCCGGACGACTACCACAACGAGCACCGCTTCTTCTCGATCCCGATGCAGTACTGGGCACTGCTCTGGATGGTCTTCGCGCTCTCCCAGCTCGTCCTCATGTCGCTGGGGAAGGCGGGCTGGCAGCAGCAGTGAGGCTCGTGGGCGAAAGCCCCGCCGGGTCAGGGGTTGTTCAGGGCGCCGAGCCCGCCGAGCAACGCGCCGCCGCCGCAGCAGAACACCAGGACCACGCCGAACGCGACGATCGCGAACAGGTAGTTCGACCACATGCCGAACTTCGTCACGTCCGCGCCCTGGCCGTCGTACACCCGGTTGCGCCACACCCCGAACCGGAAGTCCAACTGGGTCGCGGCACCCGGCGGCACCACCACACTGGTCTTCACCATCGGGACGCCCAGGATGTCG
This sequence comes from Plantactinospora sonchi, assembly GCF_036422035.1. NCBI lineage: Bacteria > Bacillati > Actinomycetota > Actinomycetes > Micromonosporales > Micromonosporaceae > Plantactinospora > Plantactinospora sonchi. The sequence continues at coordinate 9,138 of NZ_JAZGQK010000042.1, read as the reverse complement.
GTGTACTTCACCTCGTGCGGTCCGGCCGGCACCGGAATGTGCCAGGTGCCCTCACCACTGATCGGGACGTGCCGGTCGTCGATTTTCAGCCTCGCCACCGCCGGCACGGGGACGAGGTACGGGCCCCGGTTGACCGTGACGACGAGGGCACCGGCCCCCGCCGGTAGGGCCACCGGATGCGGGTACGCGACCGGCGCGGAGGGGAAGCCCGGGCCGTAGGGGTACGTCATGGCACAGAATCGTGGCACATCCACCCCGGTGGTGGGTGCCGCCCCTGCCCCGGCCCGGCGTCGGACAACCACGTTTCCTGGCCGCCCCGGGGCCGTGCCGGCGGAACCGGGTCGGGCCTACTCCTCACGCAGTACCGCGCAGCCGCCGGCGGGCAGCGTCACCGGGTCGGCGTACCCGCCGGTGAGCAGGTCGGTACCGGCGACCGGCACGGTCTGTACGGCGTCGGTGTGGTTGAGCAGGAAGAGCCAGCCCGTTCCGTCAGCGGACCGGCGGCGGACCGCCTCCACCCCCTCCGGCGCCGAGGGGCAGGTCGGCAGCACGCCGGCCGTCCGGGCGACGTCGGCCAGCAGTCGCCGGTACGTGTTGTCGTCCAGCCGGGTCGAGACGTACCAGGCGACCCCTTCGCCGTGCCGGTGCTGGGTCACCGCGGGTCGCCCGGCCAGCCGCCCCTGCTGGTACGTCGTCACCGCCGTCGCCCCGGTCAGCTCGACCGGCTCGGACCAGTCCCGGCCGGTGCCGCCGTCCGACAGGGCCAGCCGCTCCGCCGGGTCGAGCGGATGGAACTCCTCCACCCGGATGCCGAGCAGGTCCCGGAAGGCCCCCGGGTAACCACCGGGCCGGACCCGGTTGTACACGTCGACGATCCCGCTGAGGTACGTCACCACCAGGTGCCCGCCACCTGCCAGGTGGGCCCGTACCTGTTCGGCGTAGCCGTCGTCCACCAGGTGCAGTGCCGGCAGGACCAGCAGCGCGTACCCGGAGAGGTCGTCGCCGGGGGCGACCACGTCGCAGCCGTGACCGGCCCGCCACAGTGCCCGGTGCGCCGCCGCGACCTCGTCGGCGTAGTCGAACCGTGCCGACGGCAGGACACTGGCCTGCGACGCCCACCAGCAGGTGGCGTCCCAGGCGACCGCCACCGACGCCCGGACCGTCCCGTCGTCCACCTCGGACAGTCGGGCCAGGGTCTCCCCCAGCTCCACCGCCTCGCGGAACGCCCGACTCTCCGGGCCGGCGTGTGGCAGCAGCGCGGAATGGAAGAGTTCGGCACCGCCCCGCGACGCCCGCCACTGGAAGAACATCGCTCCCCGGGAGCCCCTTGCCACGTGGGCCAGGCTGTGCCGCAGCAGCCGGCCCGGCTCCTTGCCGTGCATCCGCCCCGGGGTCAGGACGAGGTTCGGTGCGCTCTCCATCAGCAGCCAGGCCGGCCCGCCGGCTGATCCGGCCGGGTCGGTCGGCCCGGCGGCCCGGCGGCGCGCCCAGCCCCGGGCCAGGTCGGCGGCGAACGCGGTCTGCTCCTCCGCGCCGGGGCCGGCCTCGGACGGGTAGTGGTCGATCGCCACCAGGTCCACCTCGGTCGACCAGCGGGCGTGGTCGACCGGCACCCAGCCGCCGAGAACGTAGTTGGTGGTCACCGGCACGTCGGGGGTGGCGGCCCGGAGCAGGTCCCGCTGTGCGACGTACGCGCCGAGCAGCTCGTCGGAGACGAAGCGGCGGAAGTCCAGCAGTTGGCTCGGGTTGCCGAGGTACTGGGTGGCGACCGGGGTGCGGATCTGCTCCCAGGCCGAGTAGTGCTGGCTCCAGAAACTGGTCGTCCAGGCGTCGTTCAGGGCGTCCAGCCCGCCGTAGCGGGCGCGCAGCCAGCACCGGAACGCCTCGGTGACGTACCCGCAGTGGCACGTCGTGCCGTACTCGTTGTGCACCCGCCACATTGCCAGGGCGGGATGGTCGGCGTACCGGGCGGCCAGCGCGGCGGTGATCTCCCCCGCCGCCGTCCGGTACGCCGGAGCGCTGGCGCAGTAGGTGTCCCGACTGCCGTGGCTGAGCCGTACGCCGTCCGCGGTGACCGGCAGCGCGTCCGGATGACGCAGTGAGAACCACGGTGGCGGGGAGGCGGTGGGGGTGGCCAGCGCCACCCGGACGCCACCGCCGTGCAGCAGGTCCAGGACCCGGTCCAGCCAGTCGAAGTCGTACCGGCCGGGTCGGGGTTCGAGCCGGGACCAGGCGAAGACGCCGACGGTGACCAGGTTGACCCGGGCCCGGCGCATCAGCGCCACGTCCTCCGCCCAGACCTCCGGCGGCCACTGCTCGGGGTTGTAGTCACCGCCGTAGCAGAGCCCGGTCGACCCCTTCGGCCACCGCATGCGCAGCCTCCGCTGTGGACTTTTGTTGGGAGTCCAGTCAAAGTAGGCGCGGTGGATCACCCTGTCAACGGTCCGCCGACCGATCGACGTCCCGCGATTGACAGTTTGTTGGGTTACCAAAGAAACTAATGGGAGCCCGACGGGCCCCGCGCCGGCAGCCGAGGAGACCGAATGCCGTACCGACCGCCCCTGGTCCCGCACGAGACGTTCGTCGCCGACCCGCCCGAGCTACCGGTCCGGGCCCCCGGCGAGCAGGGTCTCTCGGCACTGACCCGGGCCGAGGTGCTCGGCACCGACTCCTCCGGTGTCACCCTCAAGGCGGGCACCTCCGACGGCGGCTCGCTCGCGGTCCGGATCACCGCCGCCGCCGAGGGCGTCATCCGGGTACGCCTCAGCGAGGACCCGCTCGCCCGGGGGCGGGCCAGCCGGGCGCTGCCGCTGGTGCACCCGCAGCCGTACCCGGCCGAGATCCGCGTCGACGGTGACCGGGTACGGATCGACGCCGGGCCGGTCGTCGCCGAACTACGGCTCGACCCCTGGCACCTGCGCTTCGTCGACCGCTCGGGCGCGCTGCTCGTCGAGCAGAGCCGGGGTGAGCAGGACATCAGCGGCCGACTCCGTACCCTGCCGTTCGGCCGGTCGCTGGTCGGCGGCGCGGTCGCCGCCTACCACGAGAGTTTCGTCGCCCCCGGCGACGAACGGTTCGTCGGCCTCGGCGAGAAGTTCACCCCGCTGGACAAGCGCGGCCAGCGGGCACTGATGTGGAACTTCGACGCCTTCGGCAGCGAGTCCGACCGGTCGCACAAGAACGTCCCGCTCTACCTGTCGAACCGGGGTTACGGGATCCTGGTCGACAGCGGCCTGCCGGTCGAGTTCGACATCTGCCAGTCGACGCACAGCTGCGTACAGATCCTGGTGCCGGACGACCTGATCGACTACTACGTGCTGGCCGGCCCGACCCCGGCCGAGATCCTCGACCGGTACGACCTGTTGACCAGCCGCCCGGCACTCCCCCCGAAGTGGGCCTTCGGCACCTGGGTCTCCTCCGGCTTCTTCGTGGACAGCCAGCAGCGGGTACTGGACCGGGCCCGGCGGATCCGGGAGCGGGGCATTCCCTGCGACGTCCTGCACCTGGACTGCTACTGGCAGGTCGCCGGGGCCTGGTCGGACCTGCGCTGGGACGCCGAGCAGTTTCCCGACCCGGCCGGCATGCTGGCCGACCTCGCCGAGCTGGGCTTCCGGGTCAGCCTCTGGATGAACCCGTACCTGATGACCGGCAGTCCCCGGTACGCCGAGGCGGCGCAGGCCGGCTACTTCCTGCGCCGGGCCGACGGCTCGGTCTACGTCGCCGACACCTGGCACGGCAGCCATCCGGCCGGCGGCATCGTGGACTTCACCAACCCGGCGGCGGTGGACTGGTTCGCCGGACTGCTCCGGCCGCTGCTGGCCCAGGGGGTCGCCGTCTTCAAGACCGACTTCGCCGAGGGGGTGCCGGCGGACGCGGTGGCGCACAACGGGATGACCGGAGTCGAGCTGCACAACGTCTACACACTGCTCTTCAACGACGTCGTCTCGGCGGTCACCGAACAGGTCGCCGGGCACGGTCTGGTCTGGGCGCGCTCGTCGTACCTGGGCGGGCAGCGGCACTCGGCGCAGTGGAGCGGGGACGTCAACGCGACGTACCCGGCGATGGCCAGCACCCTGCGCGGCGGGCTGAGTCACGGCCTGTCCGGGGTGCCGTTCTGGAGCCACGACACCGGCGGCTTCCACGGCACGCCGACTCCCGACCTGTACGTCCGCTGGGCCCAGTTCGGCGCGCTGTCACCACTGATCCGGTTCCACGGTACGACCAGCCGACTGCCCTGGGACTTTCCGGCCGAGGCCGAACGGGACGCGGTCGACGCGCTCCGGTTGCGGTACCGGCTGATGCCGTACCTCTACTCGGCGGCGGTGGCGGCGGCCCGGACCGGCGCGCCGATGCTGCGGGCCCTGCTGGTCGACTCGCCCGACGACCTGTCCGCCTGGCAGGCGGACCTGGAGTACCGGCTCGGGACGGACCTGCTGGTCGCGCCGATGACCAACCCGGACGGCCGTCGACACGTCTATCTGCCGGCCGGCGACTGGGTGGACTTCTGGTCCGGCGAGGTGCACCCCGGCGGCCGGCACCTGCGGGTGCACCAGCCACTGCACCAGATCCCGCTCTTCGTCCGGTACGGCGCGCTGCTGCCGGTGGCCCCACCGGCCGACCGGATCGGTGCCGGGCCGTTCCCCGAGGTCACCGTGCTGAGCTGGGGCGCCGTCGACGCCGAGGTGACGATCCACGACGTCGACGGCGACACGATTGTCCGGGCCCGTCGCTCCGGGGACGAGTTCCGGGTGGACAGCGACGGGCCGTTGAGGGTCAGCGGTGTCGCGTTCGCCCGGATGGACGGTGCCCGGCTCCCCGCCCGGCTGGTCTGTGACGGCGAGGTCAGCACTGCGGTGCACCTCGACGGGCTACCGACCGTGCGGGGTTGAAGGTCGGGGTGGGGTGCCCAGGTGGGGGGCGCCCCGCCCTCCCTCAGCGCCAGCCCGTGGCACCGGCCGACCCGTGGGGGCGGCCGGCGCCCGTGTCGCGGGGACCGAGGCGTGCCCCCGGCCAGCCGCTACGGCCGGGACCAGCGGCTGCTGCGGCACGCTTCCGTGTGCGGCCGGCGCCCGTGCCGCCCGACAAGGCCGGGAGTGGATCAGGCGGACGTGGTCGAGGCCAGGGTGCGCCCACCGCTCCCGCCGGTGGGCGGGATGTCGACCGGCCGGGGCGGTTGGCGCAACACCACGGCCGCGATCGCGAAGGCGACGAGGAGCAGGCCGGTCGCGACGGCGAAGGCCAGTCGGTAACCGCCGGTCAGCGCGGCCGCCGTGGATTCGCCGGCCACGCGCAGTCCCTCGGTCCGGGCCGCGGCGAGCGTGCCGAGCACCGCGACGCCGACCGCCATGCCGACCTGCTGGGTCGTGTTGAACAGGCCCGAGGCGAGTCCGGCGTCGTCGGCCCGGGCGCCGGACATGCCGAGGGCGGTCAGCGCCGGCAGGGCGAGCCCGAACCCGGCGGTGCACAGCATCGCCGGCAGCACGTCGACCGGGTAGTTGCCGTCCACCGGTAGCCGGGTGAGCAGTCCCAGCACGCCGGTCAGCAGGAGCAGCCCGGTCAGCAGGACCCGACGCTCGCCGAACCGGTTGATGAGCCGGGCGGAGAGACCGAGCGAGACGGTGCCGATCACCACCGCCGCCGGCAGCATGGCCAGACCGGTCCCGGCGGCGCCGTAGCCGAGTACCCGTTGCAGGTAGAGGGTGAGCAGCACCTGGAAGGTGAAGCAGGCCGCGACCATCAGGATCTGCACCAGGTTGGCCCCGGCCACGGCGCGGGAGCGGAGGATCCGCAGCGGCATCAGCGGCTGTCGGGCGGTGGCCTGCCGGGTCACGAACGCGGCGAGCAGGGCGAACGCCAGGGCGAGGAGGCCGAGGGTGGAACCCGAGGCCCAACCGTGCGTCTCGGCCCGGACGACGGTCCAGATACCCAGCACCAGGCCGGAGGTGACCAGGAGCGCGCCCACGAGGTCGGCGCCGGAGGCGAGACCGGGGCCACGGTCCGCCGGCAGCACCGGCAGCGCGACCGCCAGCACCGCGAGTCCGATCGGCAGGTTGATGACGAAGATCCAGTGCCAACCGAGCCCGTCGGTGATCACCCCGCCGAGGACCTGGCCGAGCATCGCGCCGGCGGCGCCGGTGAAACTGAAGACCGCGATCGCCCGGGCCCGCTCCCGGGGCTCGGTGAAGATCGTCACCAGGATGCCGAGGCTGACCGCGGTCGCCGCCGCGCTGCCGGCGCCCTGGACGAACCGGGCGGCGATCAGCACCGCCGGGGATCCGGCGACGCCGGCCAGCAGGGAGGCGGCGGTGAAGACCACCGTGCCGGCCAGGAAGACCCGCTTGCGGCCGAGCAGGTCGCCGAGGCGTCCGGCCAGCAGGAGCAGGCTGCCGAAGGCGAGCAGGTAGGCGTTCACCACCCAACTGAGGCCGGCCGGGGAGAAGCCGAGGTCGTCCTGGATCGCCGGCATCGCGACGGTCACGATGCTGCCGTCGAGGATGGTCATCAGGGTCGTCGAGGCGATCACGGCGAGAGCGAGCCAGCGGGATCGGGGCGACAAACGGGTCGGATCGGACACGGTGTCCTCCTGTCGATCGGATGCGACAGGAAGGACGCTAGCAGATGGTTTTGTTACAGACTATCTGCCTCGGATTCAATTTTCCCGCTGTCGGGCCCTGCGCACCGGCTGCGGGCCCTCCACCGGATCGGCCAGATGACCGGTCGCCAGCCGCTTCAGGGCCCGGACCAGCACCTCCCGCTCCTCGGCCGGCAGCGAGTCCAGCGCCTCCCGGTGCACCCGGTCCACGATCTCCTGGCTCCGACCGGCGACCCGGGCGCCCTCCGGGGTGACCGCGACGATCCGGGCCCGACGGTCCGTACCGGACTGGCGCCGCTGGGCCAGCCCCGCCTTCTCCAGCGCGTCGACCGTGACCACCATGGTGGTCTTGTCCATGTCGCCGAGCTCGGCGAGCTGGGCCTGGGTCCGCTCCTCGTCCAACGCGTGCACCAGGACGCAGTGCATCCGCGCGGTCAGCCCGATCTCGGCCAGCGCCGCCGCCATCCGGGTCCGCAGCACGTGGCTGGTGTGGTCCAGCAGGAACGACAGGTCCGGTTCGGTACGGGTCGGCGCCATCGCGGTCATATCCCGAGTTTAGGCCGGCGGCGGCTCAGCCCTTGACCGCGCCGACGATCACGCCCTTGACGAAGTGCCGCTGCACGAACGGGTAGACCAGCACGATCGGCGCCACCGTGACCACCACCACCGCCATCTTGATCGCCAGTGTCGGCGGCATCGAGACACCGACCGCCGTACCGGAGGTGTTCGGGGACTGGCCGGCCAGGATGAAGCTCTGCAACACCCGCTGGCTCGGGAACTTGGCGTTGTCGTCGATGTAGAGCAGCGCGGTGAACCAGATGTTCCAGTAGCCGACGGCGTAGAAGAGCCCGACCACGGCGATCACCGCCCGGGACAGCGGCAGCACGATCCGGCCCAGGATCCGGAACTCCCCCGCCCCGTCGATCCGGGCGCTGTCCAGCAGCTCACCCGGAATGTTCTGGAAGAACGCCCGGAGCACGACCAGATTGAAGACACTGATCGCGCTCGGCAGGATCAGCGCCCAGAGGTTGTCCTTGAGCCCGAGCCCGGTGACCACCAGATAGCTCGGCACCATGCCGGGATAGACCAGGAACGTCAGCAGGAAGTAGAGCAGCAGGCCACGGTGGGCCACCGAACCGGGCCGGGACAACCCGTACGCGGCCAGCACGGTCAGGATGAGGCTGACCGCCGTACCCAGCACGGTGACCATGGCACTGACCCAGAGTGCCCGGCTGATCTGGCCCCCGGAGAAGATCGTCACGTACGCCGAGGTGTCGATCTCCCTTGGCACCACCACCAGCCCGCCGGCCGCGTTGATGGTCTCCCGCGACGACAGACTGGTGACCAGCACCACCCAGAGCGGGATCAGCACCGCCAGCACCACTGCGGTGAGCACCGTGCCCTTGCCGACCTGGCCGGCCACGCTCGGCGGTTCCTCCCAGGTCGGCCGCCCGGGCCGCCGTCGCGACCGGGTCGGACCCGACAACCGATCAGTCACCGTCATGACCGCGAATACACCCCCCGCTCACCGATGGCGTGCGCGAACCGGTTCGCCGCCAGGATCAGCACCAGCCCGACCATCGCCTTGAACAGTCCGGCCGCCGCGCCGTAGCCGTAGTTGCCGGTGGTGATGCCCTGGTGGTAGACGAACGTGTCCAGCACCTCGGCGGCCTGCCGGCCGACCGCGTCCCGCTGGAGCAGGAACTGCTCGAAGCCGACCGAGAGCGCGTCACCCAGCCGCAGGATCAGCAGCAGCATGATCACCGACCGCAGGCCGGGCAGGGTGACGTGCCAGAGCCGGCGCCAGCGGCCGGCGCCGTCCACCGCCGACGCCTCGTACAGGTGCGGGTCGATGGTGGAGAGCGCGGCGAGGAAGACGATCGTGCCCCAGCCGACGTCCTTCCACACCGTCTCGGCGGTGACCAGCACGATGAAGGTGTCCGGGTTGGACATCACGTCCCACGGTTCGAAGCCGGCGTCGCGCAGCGTCTGGGAGAGCAGACCCGCGCCGCCGAGCATCTGGACGAAGAACGTCACGACCAGCACCCAGCTGAAGAAGTGCGGCAGGTAGACCACACTCTGCACGAAGGCGCGCAGCCGCGCGGAGAGGATGCTGTTGAGCATGATCGCCAGCACGATCGGCAGCGGGAAGTAGAAGACCAGCTGGAACCCGGTGATCGACAGGGTGTTCCAGAACGCGTCCCAGAACGCGGGGTCGCCGAAGAGCGCCTCGAAGTTGCCGAGCCCGATCCACGGGCTGGCCAGGAACGCCCGCAGCGGGCTGTCCCCGGCGTACGGGTTGTAGTCCAGGAACGCGACGACGTTGCCCAGGGTCGGCAGGTAGTGGAAGACCAGCAGCAGCAGGGCGGCCGGGAGCACCATGACCAGCAGCGGCCAGTCCCGGCGCAGCCGGGCCCGCAACGGGGCCCGGCTGCGGTGCCGCGACCGCCCCGTGCCGGCCCGGTTCTCCCGCCGACCGCCCCGGCCGGACCGCGACCCGCCGGGCCCGACCCGGCGGCCGCCGGGGCGGGCGCGGGCGGCGGCGA
>NZ_JAZGQK010000041.1:0-90699 GCF_036422035.1 Plantactinospora sonchi | reverse complement strand
CCGCCCTCCCGGGCAGGTCCGTGCTGTCCGGGGTCAGCTACGCCGGAAGGCGTAGCGGCGGGCCGAACCCGCCCCCTGGCCGCGTCCGACCCCGGAGAAGCCCGCGCCGCCGCGGGGAACCGGTCCGGTGGTCGGCGCGACCGGCCGGCCGGCGGTGGGCCTCGCCACGGCCGGCAGCTCCGACCCGTCAACGGTCGGACTGTCGGCCGTCACCGTGCCCTCGTCGGAGCCGGTCAGTTCCTTGCCGGCCAGTTCCCTGCCGGACGGCTTGCTGCCGGCGGCGGATTTCCGCCCACTCCTGGTCTTTCGCTTGGCAGCCATACGGCGCCTCCTCGTTGGTCAGGACCACCCTGCGGCGGTGCAACGACGGGAAAGGGGCCCCGGGAAGGTCCTGTGTCCAGAGGATGCCGAAACGGCAGGAATGCGGACGCCCGGAGCGCACAGACCACGCGCGGAGGCGCGGGTCCGGCTGGATGAAGGGGCGTCAGTTACGCATGCCACGACAGTAACCGGTCGGACCGGCCGGCGCAGCATATTTTCTCCGCGAACCGACCGGCTGTCTCCAGTCCGCCGACGACCGGGTCAGATCCGGGACGGCTCCGGGGCGACCGGGTTCGGCAGCGCGCCACCGAATCGACGGTCGCGCTGCGCGTACAACTCGCAGGCGTACCAGAGGTGCCGACGGTCGAAGTCGGGCCAGAGCGTGTCGAGGAAGATCAGCTCGGCGTACGCGCTCTGCCAGAGCATGAAGTTGGAGGTCCGCTGCTCGCCCGAGGGACGCAGGAACAGGTCGACCTCCGGCACCTCGGGGTGGTAGAGGTACCGGGCGATCATCTTCTCGTTCACCTTGCCCGGATCGACCCGGCCGGCGGCGACGTCCCGGGCGATCGCGGCGGCGGCGTCGGCGATCTCGGCCTGACCGCCGTAGTTCACGCAGAACTGGAGGGTCAGCGTCGAGTTGCCCTGGGACATCTCCTCAGCCGTCTGCAGCTCCGAGATCACGCTCTTCCAGAGCCGACCGGCCCGGCCGGACCAGACCACCCGTACCCCGAGGTCGACCAACTGGTCCCGGCGACGCCGGATGACGTCCCGGTTGAAGCCCATCAGGAAGCGGACCTCCTCTGGCGAGCGCCGCCAGTTCTCCGTGGAGAACGCGTACGCCGTCAGATAGGGGATGCCGAGTTCGATGGCGCCCTCGATGGTGTCGAAGAGCGAGTATTCACCCTGCTCGTGCCCCTTGGTCCGGGGCAGACCCCGCTCCTTGGCCCACCGGCCGTTGCCGTCCATCACGATGGCCACGTGTCGGGGCAGCGCCTCGGACGGCAGCGCGGGCGGGCGGGCACCGGACGGATGCGGAGTCGGTGGACTGGGTTGCCGACGTAATCCCCGGCTCATCGCTCGGTTCACTGTGCTTCCTTCGTTCCGTCCCGTGCACCGCTCGACCCTCTGTCGACCAGCGGCAAAGAGCGTAACCCCCGCTCCAGGTGCCACTGCAGGTGCGCCGCCACCAGACCACTGCACTCCCGGCGGTGCGCCGGCTCGGCGACGTCGGCGATCCGCCAGTCGCCGGACGTGAGCGCGGTCATCAGCTCGATCGTGGCGGGTGCCGGATGGGCGGCGCCGGGCGGTCGGCAGTCCGGGCAGACACACCCCCCGGCCGGTACGGAGAACGCGCCGTGCCGCCCCGGTGTGCCGCAGACGGCACAGGCGACCAGGGCCGGTGCCCAACCGGCCAGCGCCATCCCCCGCAACAGGTACGCGTCGAGCACCAGGGTGCTGGCGTGCTCCCCGTCGGCGAGTGCCCGCAGGCCGCCCAGGGTCAGCTGGAACAGCCGCAACGACGGCTCCCGCTCCACCGGGGTGAGGCGTTCGGCCGTCTCCACGATCGCGCTGGCCGCCGTGTAGCGCGGATAGTCGTCGACAAGACGCTTGCCGTACAGCTGGATGCCCTCGACCTGGCTGATGCTGTGCAGGGAACTGCCCTGCTCGCCCTTCGGGTCGCCGGCCAACTGCAGGTCGACGTGACCGAACGGCTCCAGCCTGGCGCCGAACCGCGACATGGTCCGCCGTACGCCCCGGGCGACCGCCCGGAGCCGGCCGTGCCGGCGGGTCAGCAGGGTGATGATCCGGTCCGACTCGCCGAGCTTCTGCGCGCGGAGCACCACCGCGTCGTCGCGGTAGAGCTGGCGGCGGTACCCGGGCATCCGACCATTGTTCCCTGCCCGCCCGACCGACTGTTCCCTACCCGGCCCGAGGTGCTGTTCGCTACCCGGCCCGACCGGCTGTTCCCTGCCCGGCCCGACCGTCGCGGCCGGTCACGGCCCGGTCGCGTTATCCGGGCCGGTGTCGGCCCACCCCGAGGCCGGATCAGGGTGCTACCCCGATCCGGATGGTGGGGCTTCCCGGATGTTTTCCAGGCCGGACCGGACATAGGTTGCTGGCATGCGACTTCTTCGGCCCCTCACCGGCGCCGCCGCGATTGTCCTGCTGGCAGGTCTGGTCGGATGTGAGCCGCTCGCCGAGCGACAGCTGGAGTTCAGCGACACCGAACGTGTCAAGATCACCGAGATCCGGGTCGCCCCGGGCTCCGGTGACCTGGTGGTCCGGACCGGCCCGGTCGCCGACGTCGAGGTCCGACGGGTGATCCGGTACCGCAGCGGAAACCCTGAGCAGCACACCTACCGGATCGAGGGCAGCACGCTGTTCATCGACATCGAGTGTGGTCGCGCCTGCAGCGTGTCGTACGACATCCTGGCCCCGGCCGGCGTGGCGGTACGCGGCGAGAACGGCTCCGGCGACGTCTCGTTGACCGACGTGGCGGTGGTCGACTTCACGGTCGGCTCCGGTGACGTGGCCGTCTCCGGGGCGACCGGGGCGGTCCGGGCCGAGACCGGGTCCGGCGACATCACCCTCGCCCGGCTGCCGGGAGCCGTGGCGGCGCGGGCCACGTCGGGCGACATCGAGGGACGCGAACTGGGGGCCGGGAAGGTGCAGGCGGAGACGGGCTCCGGAAACATCACGCTGACCCTGTCGACGGCCGCCTCGGTCGAGGCCCGGGCGTCGAGCGGGTCGGTCACGCTGTCCGTACCCGCTGGCGGCTACCAGGTCCGGACCGCCACCGGCTCGGGGAACGCCCACAGCGAGGTGCCGAACGCCCCGGACGCGACGGCGGTGCTCGACGCGAGCACCGGCAGCGGCGACATCACCATTCAGCAGCGCTGAGCGGACCGCCCGACGGACCGGCGGGGCGTGGTCAGCCGGCCAGCCGCTGCCGGACCTTCTCCCGCACACCCTCCGGCGCCTCCGGCACCTCCAGCAGTCGGGGCAGCAGTTCCGGTTCGAGCGTCCAGGCGCGGAAGCCCTCGGCGACACTCACCCCGTGGTCGGGGCGGTGCACCACGGTCACCTGGTCACCGGCCCGGACCTCGCCCGGCTCCACGACCCGCAGGTACGCTCCGGGCCGGGCCTCCCGGGTGAACCGCTTGATCCACTGCGGTTCGGCCATCTTGAGCTGGAACGTGGCACACGGGATCCGGGCGAACGTCACCTGCAGCAGCAGCTCGGCACCGATCCGCCACCGCTCGCCGATGAGCGCGCCGTTCACGTCGACCCCGGTCGTGGTCAGGTTCTCGCCGAAGATCCCGCCGGGCAGGTCGCGGCCGAGTTCCGCCTCCCACCAGTCGTAGTCCTCCCGGGCGTACGCGTACGCCGCCTGGTCGTCGCCGCCGTGGTGGGCCATGTCGAAGATCTGGTCCCCGACCAGGCCGCTGCCGAGACCGGTGGTCTTCGGGCCCGGCGCCCGGACCGGCACCGGCCCGTCGACCGGGCGCTTGTTGATGCCGGTGACGCCGACCGCCTTGGCGGTGTTCGGCTCCGGTACGGCGAGGTTGACCGACAGGATCCTGCTCATCCGCACGCTCCTCCCTGCCCCTGGCGGGACGGTACGCGGTTCAGTGCCGCTCGCCGAGCGAATATCTGCTGAACTGCGCCCCGAGCAGCCCGATCGTGCCCAGTTCCTCGGCCAGCGGCCGCGCCCGGTCGGCGTACGGCTCGGCGTCGTCGACCGGCTCGTACCCGATCTCGCGACCCTCGGCCAGCGACCACCACCGGCGGGTGTTCCGACTGACCCCCCAGAGCACCCGGAACCCGGTCGCGTCCGTACCCAGACAGGCGTCGACCAGCCGGGCGCAGTCGTCCGGGGAGAGCCAGCCGTCCAGTCCACGTAGTCCGGGCGGCTCCGGGAAGCAGGCACCGATCCGCAGTGCGAAGACCGTCATCCCGAACCGGTCCGCATAGAGGCTGCCGAGCGACTCGACCGCGGCCTTGGTCCAGCCGTAGTAGGAGTCCGGCCGGGGCGGCACCCCGGACGGCACCCCGTCTGGGCCGGTCGGCGCCGGCACCCCGGCCGGTTCCGGGCTGCTGCCGGGCTGGCGGTAGAAACCCGCGGCGTGGATCGAGGAGGCCAGCACGACCCGGCGTACCCCCGCCGCCCGGGCCGCCTCCAGCACGTTCCGGGTGCCGATCACGTTCACCGCCAGCAGCGTGTCCCAGGCGTCCTCGGTGGGGATCGCGGCGAGGTGCACCACCGCGTCCACTCCGGCACAGGCCGCCGCCAGCGCCGCCGGGTCGGCCAGGTCGGCCCGGACCAGCTCCACCCGCTCATCCGGACCGGCCGGCTCCTGGTCGACGACGTCGAGCAGGCGCAGGATCCGGTCCGCGGCGGCGAGCCGCGGCCGCAGATATCCGCCGATCCGGCCGCCCGACCCCGTGACCAACACCCGTTCCGGCACGTCAACCACCCTTCGCCCCGACGACGGCCCCACCCCGGTGGGCCACAAGGAGATTCTGACGGTCGGACGACTCAGAAGCCGAGCTTACGAAGCTGCTTCGGATCCCGCTGCCAGTCCTTCGCCACCCGCACATGCAGGTCGAGATAGATCCGACTGCCGAGCAGCTCCTCGATCTGCTGCCGGGCCCGGGTGCCGACATCCTTGAGCCGGGAACCCCGGGCACCGATCACGATGGCCTTCTGACTGCTCCGCTCGACGTACACGTCGGCGTAGATCTTGATCAGCCGGCCCTCGGAGATCATCTCCTCGACCACCACGGCGATCGAGTGTGGCAACTCGTCGCGGACGCCCTCCAGCGCCGCTTCCCGGATCAGCTCGGCGACCAGGACCTGTTCGGGCTCGTCGGTGAGCATGTCGTCCGGGTAGAGCTGCGGCGACGGCGGCAGATAGCCGGTCATCACCTCGACCAGGGTCTCGACCTGGTAGCCGGAGACCGCGCTGACCGGCACCACGTCGGCGAACTCCCCCAGCTCACTGACCGCGAGCAGCTGCTCGGCCAACCGCTTCCGGTCGACCAGGTCGGTCTTGGTCACCACCGCCAGCACCTTGGCCTTGAGTTCGGCGAGCTCGCCGGTGATGAACCGGTCACCACGGCCGATCGGCTCGTCGGCCGGGATGCAGAGACCGATCACGTCGACCTCGCTCCAGGTCTGCCGGACCAGGTCGTTGAGCCGCTCGCCGAGCAGCGTACGGGGACGGTGCAGGCCGGGTGTGTCCACCAGGACCAACTGCGAGTCGGGTCGGTGCAGGACGGCCCGGATCACGTGCCGGGTGGTCTGCGGCTTGTTGGAGGTGATGGCGATCTTCTGGCCGACGATGGCGTTGGTCAGCGTCGACTTCCCGGCGTTCGGACGGCCGACAAAACAGGCGAAGCCTGCCCGGTAGTCGTCGCCTGCCTGGCGGTTCGCCGTCACTCGACCACCGTGCCGAGCACGGTGCCGTCCGGGGCCGCCACGTGGATGGGGGCGTCGGTCGCCAGGTCACGGACGGCGGCGTGGCCGGCCCCGTCCAGCGTCGACGCCTCGGTGACCACCGCGCCGGCCTCCAGCCGGGTGGCACCGGCGGCGACCGCCGAGGCGACCGCCAACTGCAGCGCGGTGATGGTCAGCGACGGCAGCGACACGCTGGCCGCGGCATAGGTGCGCCCGTCCTGGTCGCGGACGGCCGCACCCTCGACCGCACCGATCCTGGCCCGGGCTCCCCTGGCCAGGATCACCAGTTTGTTGTCCTCGGCGCTCAGCTCGACGGCCACCGGGGCGGTCGGGGCGGCGGACGACTCAGGCATCAGCGGGTTGCCTCTCCTCAGACCGGGAGTGCTCCTCCCGGGTCGGCTGTGCGGCCCGGAAATCGGGGTCGGTACGGGTCGGGTGGTCCGGGTCGCCATTCCGCTCCCGGTCGCCGTCCCGCGCGCGGTCGTGGTCGCGGTCGTCGGTCCCGGTCACCCGGCGGACCAGTACGGAGTCGATGTGGTTGCGCCGGCCGGTGGTGCCCTCGGCGAGCAGCCGGAGTCCACCCACCTCCGCCTCGGCGCCGGGGATCGGCACCCGGCCGAGCGCCTGGGCGAGGAGTCCGCCGACGGTCTCCACCTCGTCGGCCGGCAGTTCGACGTCGAACAGCTCGCCGAGAGTCTCGACCGGCAGTCGGGCGGTGACCCGGACCTCGTTGTCGTCGAGCCGCTCGACCGGCGGCCGCTCGACGTCGTACTCGTCGGTGATCTCGCCGACGATCTCCTCCAGGATGTCCTCGATGGTGACCAGGCCCCCGGTGCCGCCGTACTCGTCGACGACGATCACCATGTGGGTCCGGGCCGCCTGCATCTCGGAGAGCAGGTCGTCGACCGGCTTCGACTCGGGTACGAAGGTCGCCGCGCGCATGACCTCGGCCACCGACCGCTCCTCGCCGTCCGGGTCGCCGCCCTGGGTCTGCCGGATCACGTCCTTGAGGTAGAGCACGCCGAGCACGTCGTCAACGCTGTCGCCGATCACCGGGATCCGGGAGAACCCGGACCGGAGGAAGAGCACCAGCGCCTGGGACAGCGTCTTGTTCGTCTCGATCCAGACCATCTCGGTACGCGGCACCATCACCTCGCGGACGATGGTGTCGCCGAGCGCGAAGACCGAGTGGATCATCTGTCGTTCGCCGTGCTCCACCACCCCACGCTGCTCGGCCAGGTCGACCAGTTCGCGCAGTTCCACCTGGGTGGCGAACGGACCCTCCCGGAACCCCCGGCCGGGGGTCACCGCGTTGCCGATCAGGATCAGCAGCGAGGCGAGCGGGTTCAGCACCCGCCCCAGCCAGCGGACCACCGGCGCGGTGGCCCGGCCGACCGCGTACGCGTGCTGCCTGCCGATGGTGCGCGGCGCGACACCGACCACCACGAAGCTGACCACGGTCATCGCGCCGGCGGTGACCAGCGCGGCCGTCACGCCAGCACCGAAGGTGTCGACCGCGACCAGCGCGACCAGCACGGTCGCGGTCAGCTCGCAGAGCAGACGCAGCAACAGCAGCAGGTTGATGTGCCGGGCCGCGTCGGCGGCGACGATCTGCAGGGTACGGGCCCCGCGTACGCCGTCCCGGGCGAGTTCACCGGCCTGGGCCGGGGAGACGGCGCCGAGTGCCGCGTCCGCCATCGCGAAGATCCCGGCGAGCACCACCAGGGCGGCGGCGAAGAAGATCAGTTGGAGGTCGGGCAGACCGGCCGCGGCAGAACCGGCCTCGGCCAGCGGGATGGACGGTACGCCCACCGCGTCGGCCAGGGTGGCTAAGTGACCGGGCATCAGTGCGCCCGGGTCGCGCGCCAGCCGTCGAGGAGGCGGGCCTGCAGTCCGAACATCTCCCGCTCCTCCTCCGGCTCGGCGTGGTCGTAGCCGAGCAGGTGCAGCACACCGTGCACGGTCAACAGGTGCAGTTCGTCGGCGGGCGAGTGCCCGGCGGTGGCGGCCTGCTTGGCGGCGACCTCCGGGCAGAGCACGATGTCGCCGAGCAGCGCCGGCTCACCGCCGTTCACCTCGCCCGGCCCGTGGTCGACGCTGCCCTCGTCCATGGGGAAGGCGAGTACGTCGGTGGGCCCGTCCCCACCCATCCAGCGGTGGTTGAGTTCGGTCATGTAGTCGACGTCGACGAGCAGCACCGACAGTTCGGCCAGGGAGTTCACCCCCATCTCGTCGAGGGCGTACCGGGCGACGGCGAGCACCGCGTCGGTGTCGACGGTCGTACCCGACTCATTGGCGATCTCGATGGACAACTGGTTCTTTCCTCTGCTGCGTCAGCGGCGGCGGCCGGCCCGGCCGCCGTGGGCGGTACGGCCCGGCACGGCGTGCACGCCCTGGCCCTGCTGAGACTCCCGCTCGGCGTCCCAGCGGGCGTACGCGTCCACGATCTCACTCACCAGCCGGTGCCGTACGACGTCGGAGCTGGAGAGCTGGGCGAAGTGCACGTCCTCGACGCCGTCCAGGATCTCCCGTACGGCGCGCAGCCCGCTGGTCGTCCCGCCGGGCAGGTCGACCTGGGTGACGTCACCGGTGACCACGATCTTGGAGCCGAAGCCCAGTCGGGTGAGGAACATCTTCATCTGCTCGGGCGTGGTGTTCTGCGCCTCGTCGAGGATGATGAACGCGTCGTTGAGCGTCCTGCCCCGCATGTACGCCAGCGGCGCGACCTCGATCGTCCCGGCGGCCATCAGCTTCGGGATCGACTCGGGGTCGAGCATGTCGTGCAGCGCGTCGTAGAGCGGCCGCAGGTACGGGTCGATCTTCTCGGACAGGGTGCCGGGCAGGAAGCCGAGCCGCTCGCCGGCCTCGACCGCCGGGCGGGTCAGGATGATCCGGTTGACCTGCTTGGCCTGCAGCGCCTGGACGGCCTTCGCCATCGCGAGGTACGTCTTGCCGGTACCGGCGGGGCCGATGCCGAAGATGATGGTGTTCTGGTCGATCGCGTCGACGTACCGCTTCTGGCCGAGGGTCTTGGGCCGGATGGTCCGTCCGCGCCGGGACAGGATGTTGAGCGTCAGCACCTCGGCCGGGCGCTCTGCGCCGCCCTGCTCGATCATGCCGAGGGTACGCCGCACGGCGTCGGTGGTCAGGGTCTCGCCTTTCTCGATCAGCTCGAGCAGCTCGGTGAAGAGGCGCTCCGCGAAGGCATTGTCGCCGGGGGCACCGGTGACGGTGATCTCGTTGCCCCGGACATGCACGTCACTGGTGATCGACCGCTCGATCAGTCGCAGGATCTCGTCGCCCGCGCCGAGCAGATTAACCATGATCTTGGGGTCAGGGACCGTGATCCTGGTCTGCACCCGGGGCTGCCCGGGGGGTGGGGTACCGGTCATGGGTCGGGCCCGCGGCCCTGTGCCACCTGCTCTCGATCTCGATGCCGCGCCCAGGCGGCGCGGCGTGCGGACGTTACCGTCATCGTATCTGTTCAACACCGCCGGCACGCCGCCCATTTCCGCCGGGGCGGTCAGCTGTGTCGGGTGTTAACAGGGGGCCCTTCCTACACCGAAAACGATAATAAGGGGCCCTTCCTTACACCTGGCGGAAGTCGAAACGGTCGAACGTCTCCTGGTGGCGGGTGAACCGGTAGGTCGCCCAGTGCATCAGGATCACATTCCCCTGGTCGTCGCGGGTGAGGCGGAGGAGTTCACCGACCTCCCGACCGGAGACCGTCCGCAGCACGTCGGGGCGGTCCGGGAGGGGTTCGAAGACCGCCGGCGGCCGGCCCGCCGGGTCGTCGGCGCCCCGGGCCCGCAGGGTGCCGTCCCGCCAGCTGAAGACGTACTCGAAACCCTCGCCCCACCAGCGGCCGAGCAGCCCCCGGTACGCCTCCGGCGCCGGCTCGCCCGGGGTCCACGGCGCGATGTCGGCCGGGTCGTCCTCGGCCGAGGCGGCGAGCAGCTGGTGGCTGAGTTCGTTGACCGCGGTGCCGGTGCCGGAGGAGCCGAAGACCGCGCAGCCCAGCGCCGCCGGGCTGCCGGCACCGCCGCGCCGGCCGTAGACGCTGGCCAGGAAGCCCGGCATCGCGCCGTCGTGCCCGACGTGGCTGATCCGCTCGCCGCCGGCCGAACGCGAACCGGTCGGCGCGCTCTGCGGCACCAGGATCAGGCCGAGCCCGAAACCGGCGGACCAGACCGCCTCGTCGGTGGTGGTCGCCGGCCAGCGCATCTCGTCGAGGGTGCCCGGGCCCAGCACCGTGCCGTCCGGGTCGACCGTCGCCGGGTCGGCCAGGAACGCCGCCCACCGCGCCATGTCCGAGGCGGTGCTCCAGAGCTGGGCCGCAGGCCCGAGCGCGCCGAGGTCGGTGTTCGGCTCCGGCCGGGCGTGGTCGGAGTACGCGTCGACCAGGAACCCGGTCGCCGCGGCCGGTGGCGGGGCGAGGCTGGTGTCGGCGAGTCCGAGTGGCCGCAGGATCCGGTCGGCGAGGACCTCGGCCCAGGTGCCGCCCCGCAACCGGGCGGCGGCCTGGCCGAGCAGGGCGACGCCGAGGTTGGAGTAGTGGAAGCGGCGGGCCGGCGGCAGGACCCGCTCGGCCCGGGCCAGGTCGGCGAGGAGTTCCGTCACGTCCGGGGTGTGCAGGGTGTCCCAGATGTCGCCGTACGGCTCACGTTGCACCCCGGAGGTGTGCGACAGCAGCCGACGTACGGTGAGTTCCCCGTGGGCGGGGACGTCCAGGTGTGCCGAGATCGGGTCGTCGAGGTCGAGCAGGCCGTGGTCGCGACACTGCAGGACGAGGACGGCGGTGAAGGTCTTGGTGACGGAGCCGATCCGGAAGGCGGTCCGCGCGCTCAGCGGGCTGTCGTTGCCGGTCGCGCCGACCGTGCAGGTCCAGAGCGGCCGGTCCGCCCGGTGCAGCGCGGCGGAGACCGCGGGTATCCGGGACTCCGCCTGTGCCTGCCGGACCATCCGCTCGTACCGCCGAGTCATCCCGGTCACGCACCGCCCCCTCACGCCAAGATCACTGATCGTACCGGTCACCCTCCCGACCTCGAAGAACTGGGTGTCGGCGGGTTCCGGTGACGTCGGGGTTCAGCGCGACCGCATCGGCCCCAGCGGCTCCCCGCCGAGCACGTGCGCGTGCGCGTGGAAGACCTCCTGGCCGCCGTACGGGCCGGTGTTGAAGATCATCCGGAAGCCGTCGGCGAGCAGGCCCTCGCTCTCCGCCACCACCGCCGCCGTGCCGAGCACCTCACCGGCCAGCGCCGGGTCGGCCTGGGCGAGCGTCGCCACGTCCGCGTAGTGCTCCTTCGGGATCACCAGCACGTGCACCGGCGCCTGCGGCCCGATGTCCCGGAAGGCCAGCGTGGTCTCGGTCTCCCGGACCACGGTCGCCGGGATCTCCCCGGCGACGATCCGGCAGAACAGGCAGTCGCTGTTGCTCTCCATGCCCCGCATCGTAGGGGTGCCGCCCCGGCCGCGCGGCGCGCCTCCCGCGCGTCCCGGCCGCGACCTGGTCCGACAACCGCGGGTACGGCCGCGCCGGTCGAACCAGTCCGAGCGAATTGGCTCTGTCCCGGCGCCGCCGACGCTCCGACCCTGGAGACCATGACCGTCTTCGCATCGAGCCCCATCACCGCCCTGGTCGACGTGCCGGTGCGGTACGACCTCGCCGAGAGCACATGTCCGCCGTTGACCACCGGTGCCCTCGCCGAGGCCGCCGCGCTCGCGGACCTGCCGCTCGGCTACGGCACCTCACGCGGTGACACCAAACTGCGCGAACTGATCGCCGCCGACGCCGGGGTGCGGCCGGACCAGGTGCTGGTCACGGTCGGCGGGATCGAGGCGATGTTCCTGCTGGCCCAGGCCACCTGCGGGCCCGGCGACCGGGTGCTGCTCGCGACACCCTGCTTCCCACCGGCCCGGACCGTGCCGGAGGGGCTCGGGGCGCGGGTGGAGGTGCTGCCACTGTCGTTCGACGACGGCTACCGACTGCCGCTGGACCGGCTGGCCCGTACCCTGACGCCGGACACCCGCCTGGTGTCCGTGGCGTCGCCGCAGAACCCGTCGGGTGTCCGCTTCACCGACGAGGAGCTGCGTACCCTGCTCGCCGTCGTCGCGGAACGGGCGCCCGACGCCGTGCTGCTGGTCGATGAGACCTACCGTGCCGCCACCTACGGTGACGCTCCGGTCCCATCCTCGGCCGCGACACTGTCGCCACGGATCGTGACCTGCTCCTCGATCTCCAAGGCACACGGTGCGCCGGGGCTGCGGATCGGCTGGCTGACCACGACGGACCCCGACCTGTACGAGCGGCTCCGGGAGGCCAAGTTCGTCACCACGATCGCCTGCTCCACCCTTGACGAGTACTTCGCCACCCGGGTCCTCCGACGGCAGGCCGAACTCCTCCGCCCCCGCGCGCGGCGGCTGCGGGACGCGCTCGACGAACTGGTGGACTGGACCCGGCACCACCGGTTGGAGATCGTCCTCCCGGACGGCGGCGCCATGTGCTGCCTGCGCCTGCCGGCCGACCGGTTCACCGACGACGCGGTCCCGGAGTTCCACGCCCGCCTCGCCGCGCGGGACACCCGGGTCGCACCCGGCTCCTGGTTCGGCGAGTCGGACCGGGTGTTCCGGCTCGGCTTCGGCCACCTTCCGCCCGACGAGTTCAGCGCGGCACTCGACCGCCTCGCCGATGCTCTTCCCCGGCAACGGAGCGCGGCACCGACTGCGGCATGATGATCAGATGGCGGGACGCGCGGTACTGGTGACGGGAGCCTCCAGGGGCATCGGACGGGCGGTGGCGATCGCGTTCGCCACCGGCGGGGACCGGGTGGCCGTACACCACCGGGACTCGACCCCGCTGGCCGAGGAACTCGTCGCGGCGCTGCCCGGCGACGGGCACGTGGTGGTCCGGGCCGACCTCGCCGACCCGGCCGAGGTGCGGACGATGGTGGACGAGGCGGCGGACCGGCTCGGCGGACTCGACGTACTGGTCAACAACGCCGGGGTGTTCGGCGGGGCGGACGACCCGCATCCGGTCTTCGAAACCTCCTACGAGCAGTGGCAGCAGCAGTGGCGGCGGATCCTCGACGTCAACCTGCTCGGCGCCGCCAACGCCATCTGGTGCGCCGCCCCCCACCTGCGACAGCGGCGTGGCCGGATCGTCAACGTCTCGTCCCGGGGCGCCTTCCGGGGCGAGCCGACCCAACCGGCGTACGGCGCCAGCAAGGCCGCGCTGAACTCGCTCGGCCAGTCGCTGGCGGTGGCCCTCGCCCCGTACGGCATCGCGGTCGCCACGGTCGCGCCCGGCTTCGTCGAGACCGACATGACCAACGAGCACCTCAAGGCCCCGCGCGGTGACGCGATCCGGGCGCAGAGCCCGTTCAACCGGGTCGCCCGCCCGGAGGAGGTCGCCTCGGCCGTGTACTGGCTCGCCTCCCCCGAGGCGGAGTGGGCCTCCGGCACCATCGTCGACCTGAACGGCGCCTCGTACCTGCGGACCTGACGGCGACTCTCCCCTGCCCCGTCCCGGTCCAGTCCGGTCAGCGGTCCCAGTCGTGCAGCACCGCCTGCGCGTAGGCGACCCGGTGGTCCAGCCGCCGGGGGGCGAGGTGGAAGACCTTGTTGAGGCCGCGGTACTCCAGTGCCGTGCCGTGTCCCGGCGCACGCCAGCGGGTGCGGGTCGGGCCGTCCGGCACCATGTCGTCGCCCCCGGTCCCGGTGACCGCCGAATACAGCCCGATGATGACCAGGAACGGCACCCACAGCGGCGCGAACACGACGTACGCCAGCCAGGTGTACCAACTGCCGACCCGGCCGGTGAACGTCGTCGGACCGGCGCCGGGCGTCACGGTCCATCGGATCCGGCGCGGCCACGGCCAGAACCGACCGGGCCGGCGGGTGATCGTGGCCAGTGCCGAACCGTCGGCCGCACACACCTCGTAGCTCTCCGCTCCGGTCGGCCGGACCGTACAGAGGACTTCGCCGTCGGGCCGGCTGCGGATCGTGAACGGTGACCGGGGCAGGACGACCGCCTTCTTCGCGTTACGCGGTGCCGAGACCCGGGCGAGGTCGACGTTGTGCCGACCGGCACCCCAGGTCCGGATGTCGCCGTTGCCGCCGGACACCGCGACCCCGAACGACCAGCGGGACGGCGACACGGCCTCCGACACGAGCGGCGGCACACTCTGCGCCGGTCGCGGATCAGTCGAGTCCATGCTCATGAACCCGGAGTCACGCAACGCCGGAGTCGGGCAGCACACCGGCGTAGGGCGCCCGCCGCCACGCGATCTTGTTCACGTCGTGGATGGTTCCACTGATCAACTCGTCGGTCAACGCAGGTCCCCACCGCCGCCGGGTCACCCGGTGGCCGCAGGCGGTGGTGCGGCGTACAGCGACGTCATCAGCAGCACCATGACCGAGGCCCCGCACCCCGATCCCCGGCTATGCCCCATCGCCTAATCTGGAGGGTGGCCGAGCGTACGAGCGACAGCACTCCGACTGTATGTCGCGCTGGCACGGAGGTTGTCATGGCACTCACCCCCCGCTTCCGGCCGGGCGCCTCCCGCCGGCCGTTCGTCGACCGTGAGCCGGTGCTCGTCGCGTTCCAGGACCTACTGGCGGGGTACGAGAACAACACCCGGGTGGTGAACCTGACCGGGATCGGCGGGATCGGAAAGTCCCGCCTTCTCGTCGAGTTGCGCAACCGGGTCCCGGCCAGCCGCCCGACCGCCGTACTGGATCTCCAGGTGCCGGCGCAGCGGGAACACCAGGACGCGCTGGCCGTGCTCCGGACCCAGTTCGGTCAGCAGGGGGTGAAGTTCCACCGGTTCGACATCGCGTACGCGGTGCTGTGGCAACGACTCCATCCCCGGCTCAGCCTCGGTCGGGAGGGTCGTGCTCTGGTCGAGAACAGCGAGGTGCTGACCGGGCTACTCGACCAGATCACCGCGGTCCCGGTGTTCGGCACCGCGGTCAAGTTGATCGACCTGGCCGACCGTAACGTACGCCGATGGCACCATGTACGTAACGACGAGACCCTGCGCGAGCTGGACCAGTTGCCACTTCCACAGCTCATGGACGCGGTGACGTACCTGTTCGCGGCCGACCTGCGGGACGGCGGGCGGGCGCCGCAAGTCCTGTTCGTCGACGCGTACGAGGCGTTGATCGGCGGTGCCGCCCGGGCCGGCCGGACCGCCGCCGTGGACTCCTGGCTGCGTGACCTGGTGGCCCAGGTCGACGACGGTCTCACCGTGATCGCCAGTCGGGAGCCGATCGACTGGCACCGCTACGACCCGGCGTGGGCGGAGCTGACCCACACCATCCCGATCGGCGGCCTGCCGGTTCCCGCGCGGCTGGAGTTGCTGGCGGCGATCGGGGTGGAGGATCCCGAACTGGCCGGGTCGATCGCCCACGGCAGTGAGGGCGTGCCGTTCTTCCTCCACCTCGCCACGGACGCCGGCACCACCGCCACGGATGGTTCGGTCGTTTCGCCGGACGCGATCCTGGAACGGTTCCTCCAGCACGTCGACCCGGTGGACGTACGGATGCTGGAACTGCTGAGCCCGGCCCGGCTCTTCGACAGCGAGGTGTTCCGGGCGGTCGCGGACGCGTACGCCCTGCCGTCACACACTCTGGCCTGGGAGTCGCTGATCGGCTACTCCTTCGTGCAGCCCGCCGGTGACTTCGGGCTGCAACTGCACCAGCTCATGGCGTCGACCATGCGACGCCGGCTCAGCGTACCCAGCCGGGTCGCCCTGCACCGCCTGCTGCACCGGATCTGGCGGGACCGGGCCGACCGGGCCGGAGTGGCACCGGCGGAGATGGTGGTGGCGCTGCGGGAGGCGGCCCACCACGGACTCTGCGGCGACGACCTGTCGCCGACCATCTTCCTCGACTACAGCGACCGGGTACGCACGGCGTCGGCGACATCCGGGGTGGAGGGCATGCTGGCGGACCTGGAGGACTACCTGGTCGAGGCGGATGCCAGCCACCTGGAGCACCTGGTCACCTGCCTGCGCGCGGAGACGCTGGTCATGCACGGCGATGCCGCCGCTGCGGCGGAGCTGACCGCAGCGCTACCGATCGAGCCACCGGCCGACCAGGTCTGGGCCCGCCTCGCGGTGGCGGCGGCGCACGCCCGCCGCATCCTCGGCGACACGGCCGACGCGCTGCACCGGTACGAGATGGTGTGGCAGAGCTACGACGGGCCGGCCAGGTTGGACGCCGGTCTGTGGGCGGGTGACCTGCACATGGCGCAGGGACGCTTCGTCGACGCGATCGACGCGGCGACCGAGATCGAGCGGATGCTGCCGGCCCACTGTCACGAGGAGCGGGGCAACGTAGAACGGTTGCTCCACCTGGGCTACCGGTTCGCCTTCGACTATCCGGCCTCGGCCGACTACCTCGCGCGGGCCCAGGCGAGTTACACCACCGCGCGCAGCGCGATCGGCCTGGCGGACATCATGACCAATCGTGCCGAGTTGCTGGCGGTCACCGATCCTCGGGCGGCGGTGCCGGTGGCGCACGCCGCCCTCACCCGGCAACGCGAGATCGGCGCGGACCACGAGATCGGCAAGGCGTACTGTGCGCTGGGTCTGGCCCACACCGCCCTGGGTGAGCTCGGCGCGGCCGAGCACGCCCTCGGCGAGGCGGTCGCGGCGTTCGAACGTTCGGCGTACCGCTCCGGCCGAGCCCGGGCGGAGCTCTACCGGGCCGCCCTGTCGGCCCGGCTCGGCCGCCGTACCGAGGCGCTCGCCTCGGTCCGCTGGGCGATCGCCGAGTTGGAGGCGGCCGAGGTCTACCCGACCCTGGTGATCGCCGGGGTGCGGCTGGCGGAACGCCTCGGGGAGCCCGCGCCGGACCTCGACGCCGCGGTCGCCCGGGCGCGAGCCGCTCTGCGCCTGCCGGAGAGCGTGACCGACCTGGACCACCGGATCGGCAACGTGCTCGAGCTGCTCACCGGCGACGGGCTCTCCGCCCTGCACCGGGAAGCGCTGGGTCGGGACGACCACGCGGCCGGCTTCTACAACCACAACGTCCGGGTCGGGGACGACCTGGTACGCATCCCGATCCCGGACACCGACACGATGGACCTGGCGATCTGGCCCGAGCACCTGGTGCTGGCCGCCGTCGGGCGGCACGTGCCGGCCGTGCCGAAACTGCGTGCGGTGCACGCCGACCCCGCGTTCCAGGTGCACGAGTACGTCGAGGGCGTGGTGGTCGATTCGGTCGCGCCCAAGAACACCGCCGTCCCCGACGGCCTGGTCGAGCAGGTGGCGGAGTTCTTCGTGACCATGGGTCTGGTGCCGGCGGCCGAGCTTCCGCGGCCACCGGGCGACTGGCCACGTGACGGCGACACCGCCGGCTTCGCCAGCCAGCTCAGCAACGTCACCCGGGAGGTGCACCGGGAGAACCTGGAGCAGTTCGGCTGGCTCTGGAACGAACTGCGGTTCCCCGCCGACCCGTTCGCTCCGATCACCTGGTCGGAACTGAGCGCCCGCCCGTTCCGTCTGGTCCACGCGGACGTGCACCGCAAGAACATGATCCTCACGCCGGCCGGCCGGATCGTGATCATCGACTGGGAGTTCGCGCTATGGGGTGATCCGGTCTACGACCTCTGCAGCCATCTGCACAAGATGGCCTACCTGCCGGACGACGAGGCCGCGATGCGGGCCGCCTGGCAGGCCCGGCTGCCGGCGGAGGCGACCGTACGGTGGGAAGCCGACCTCGATCTGTACCTGTCCCACGAGCGGGTCAAGTCGGCGCTGGTCGACTCGGTGCGCTACTTCAAGGTGGTTTCCGACCCGGACGTCTCCCCGGACCGGGTGCGGGAGCTGGTGGAGAACCTGGCGCTCAAGGTTTCCCGGGCCAGGACGGTCTGGGGTACGCCCGGCGAGGTCGAGCCGGCGGAGATCACCCGGGCGTTACGGGTCACCAGCTGACCGGGCAACTCAGATCACCTCCATCTCGTCGAGTTCCGGTCCCGGCAGGCCGATGCCCTCCGGTTGGGCCGCGTACCACCAGGCGGTCGAGGCGACGTCGTCGCGCAGCGGCAGGTAACGCTCGCCGGACCGCCAGCCGAGCGCCTGCACCGTCATCCGGATGTCCCGCTCGAACCGGATCGGGTCCGGCAGATGCCACCGGTACATGCCGAACCGCTGCTGGCTGCGCGCCTGACCATCCTGCCGGACCACCTGGTGGAAACCGAGGTACGGGGTGGTGTAGGTGGTGTATCCCTGGCCGGGTACGTCGAAGCCCCAGGCGCCGCCGACGTAGTCCTCCGTACCGGTGCCGCAGATGGTCGGGAACTGGTCGTCGCCGTCGAGGTAACACTTCACTTCGCCCTCGCCCCACCACCCACCGCTGTTCGACCCCCAGGCCAGGTAGGTGCCGACGTAGTGTCCCGGTCCGGGTACCCCGGTCAGCAGCACGTGCTCCTCCAGCGCGGCCAGCGGATTGCTGCGTCGCCAGCAGGCGTGCAGGTACCCGGCCGCCGCTTCGACCTCCACCAGCTCGTAGTCGATCTGGTAGAACACCGTCACCGGCACCGGGCCGGGGTTTTCCAGCACGAGGCGGGCACGACGCCGGAAGGGCATCTCCCAGTAGCAGTTCAGGCCGCCGTACGGGTTCACCACCACCGGGATGGAGTTGACCGGGGCGTATTCGGCCCAACCCTGACAGAAGAAGTCGCCGAGCGGAACCGAGATGGCGGGCCGGGTGCTCTCCTCCCAGTATCCCCGCAGGACCAGCGTGCGCAGGTGGTCGGGGTGGACCGCGAACCAGATATGCCGGACCACAGCGGGACCCTCGACATCAGCCAGGACGGTGTGCTGTCCGGGTGGCACGACCACGCTCGGTGACACCTTCCAGCCCTGCCCCAGTTCCCGGGCCGCGTGGGCGCCGGTGCCGTCGACCGCCCTACCGCCCATTCCCTTGCCGCCGGTGGGGTTCTCCGGGCTCACCGACCGGGTACGGCCGGTGGTGATCCCGGACAGACCGGCAACGCCGTAGCTGTTCATCTCGCCTCCACGGATACAACGCTCAGGCTCTGACCCGGCCGTCCGGCAGCTCGCCGGTGCGCTCCCCGCTCATCGCCGCCCGGGCCGCACCAGCCACCACTGGGAAGAACGGCGACACCGCCGCCAGGTCGGAAAGGAGCTGGTCGGGAGCGGTGGCGGCCAGTTCCGCCGCCCCGCTCTTGCCCGTGGCCACCGCCACCACGGCCGCACCCGCCGTCCGGGCCGTCCGTACGTCCGCCGGGGTGTCGCCGACGATCACGGTCGCGGGTCCCGGAAAGTCCCGCCCGTACCGGTCGGCAGCGCGGGCGCGGGCGATGCCGACCAGGGCCGCCCGCTCCCGGTGGTCGGATCCATAGGCGCCCGCGTCCAGGTCCACCCAGCGGGTCAGGCCGAACGCGTCGAGTTTCACCGCCGCCACCCCGCGCAGGTTGCCGGTGAGCACGCTCTGCGCCACCTCGGGGTGTCCGGCGAGCTCGGCCAGCGTCCGCTCCACGCCGGGCAACATCCGACCCCGGGTACGCAGCAGGTCGATCCGCTCCTCGTGCAGGGCGGTCAATTCGTACGCGAACCGGGCGAAGATCTGTTCGGTGGGCGTCAGGTCGTGCAGCCGCAGCATACGGTGCAGCACGTCTGGTTCGGTGAGTCCGGGGATCTTGATCAGTTCTCGCATCGGCACGCCGGTCACCCGGGTGAACGCCTCGCCGAACAGGGCGGTGCCGACGCCCCGGGTCTCAATCAACGTATGGTCGACGTCCCACAGAACCAGGTATCTCGGTGACACGCGGTTGCCCCCTGTCCGCGCCCGTGCGACGGACCGGCGGGAAGCCAGGCCCTCCGAATCATGGTGGCGGGCCCGTCACCGGTCCAGGATGCCGTACACAATCGACGGCACCCGCCACTCGTCACTGGAACACATTGACACAGACCAGTGCCGCGTGCCCTACTTGAAGGCTCGACTCGTGCGCTCGCTCGGCCGCCGCGTGAGCGCCACCTCACGCTGAACGACCGCCGCCTCCCATTGGATGGCCGCCGCACCGCACTGGACGACCGCCACCTCGTCTCGGAAAGGACGTCATGCCGGTTGCCACTCCCGCACTCTACCGAGAGATGCTGGACCGGGCGAAGCAACATCACTTCGCCTATCCTGCGGTAAATGTGCGCTCGTCGACTGAACTACATGGCGCGCTGAGCGGCTTCGCCGAGGCGGCGAGCGACGGGATCATCCAGGTGACCGTTCGGGGAGCTGAATTCTGGTCCGGCTCGACCGTCATGGACGGGGTACGCGGCGCAACCGCCTTCGCCGACTTCGCCCGCGCGGCGGCGGAGGGCTACCCGACCACGGTTGCCCTGCACACCGACCACTGCCCGTCAACCCGGTACGAGTCGTTCCTCCTGCCGCTGATCCACGCCTCCCAGCAGCGGGTCAGCGCCGGTGACCAGCCGTTGTTCCAGTCGTACATGTGGGACGGCTCCGCCCTCCCGTTGGCCCGGAACCTCGAACTGAGCCGGCAACTGCTCGACGAGTGCGCGAAGGCCGAGGCGGTTCTGGAGATCGAGATCGGGGTGATCGGCGAGGAACCGAGCAGCGACCCCCGGCTCTACTCCACGGTCGAGGACGCGTCACGGGTAGTCACCGCACTCGGTGACGGCGACAGGGGGCGTTACCTCGTCGCGGCCGCATTCGGCAATGTCCACGGCGTGTATCGACCGGCCGAGGTGAGGCTCCGTCCAGAACTGTTGGGAGAAATCCAACGGGCGGTCGGTTCCCGAATCGGCCGGGACCGACCATTCGATTTCGTCTTCCACGGTGGTTCCGGTGCCAGTCAGACGGACGTCGCGACCGCCGTTTCGCACGGTGTGGTGAAGATGAATCTGGACACCGACACGCAGTACGCGTTCACGCGGGCGATCGCCGACTACCTGTTCCGCCGATACGACAGGGTGCTGCGGATAGACGGGGACCTCGGTGACAAGTCGGTCTACGGCTCTCGTGGATATCTGGAGAAAGCGGAAGGGGCGATGGCCGCCCGGGTACGCCAGGCCTGCGTGGAGACCGGATCCGCCGGCACCCGGCCAGCCCCTTGAACCTCAGCGAGCGTCTCGGCGTGCCGGCCTCCGCCGATCCGCACCTGGCCCAACTGGACACGGACGAGCGGTGGCGAGCCCTGACCACCCTGCCGGCGAAACTCTCCCTCTACCGGGACGAGGTCTCGTTCCGGGAGAGTTGGCGGATCGCCCAGGAGGTGCTCGGCACCCAGGTCCTGACCGTGCTGCAACAGACCACCCTGCTCACCCTCCGCCCCGAGGCCATCCTGGCCCGCAAGGCCGATGACTGTCTGGAGTTCCTCCGCCGACACGACTTCGCCGCCATCCACGCGGAGCGGCTGCGCTACGACCGGAACAGCATCCGGGACCTGTGGCGCTACCAGTGGAACGTGGCCCAACTGGACAGCATCGAGGTCAGCGACCTGGTGCACTACCGGGCACCGGCGCTGATGCTGGTCCTGCGCGACCTCCACCCGGCGCCGGGCACCCCGGCGAGCCTCCGGCTGACCGCCGTCAAGGGAACCTCCGACCCGACCGGCCGCACCCCCCGGCATCTCCGGTCCGTACTCGGCGCGCCGAACCGGGTGCTGGTCGTGATACACGCCCCCGACGAGCCGCTGGACGTCGTACGTGAACTCGGCGTGCTGTTCGACCGCGCGGCGCTGCGCCGGGTCTACGCCACGATGTGTCAGGAGGGCGCGGACACCACGCCGCGATCGGAGATCGACGACCTGTACCGGTCGACCGAGAGGTACAGCCTCCGGGTGGACAAGGCGATCGACGCGCTCCGCCGGGAACTACGGGTACGCGCCTCCATCGCCGACCCAGGGAGGCTGGCCCTGCTCGGACGGGTGGACGACCGGCTGTCGGAGGCCGAGCACGGCGGTCACCTGGACTGGCGTGGCTGGGTCGAGGACTTGGACAACTGCGGCCTGGCGTACGACTCCTGGCCCAGCACGGTGGTGGCGTCGCACCACGTCGAACACACTCTGCCCGGCGTCCGACCGCTGATCCCGGAGACAGGCCGTCGCGGTTGGTTGGCCGGCGACGGGCTGCTCCTCCCCCGCCAGGTGATCCGGTGAGCCCCGCCGGGCGCGTGGGTGCGGTGGACCGGCTCAGCCGTTCGCCCGTGGCCGCACCGGCCGACTCCTGCTCACCGCTGGTCGCGGGCGTCATCTGACGCCTCCCGTTGACCGGCGGATCGACCGTCCCCACCACTCCCAGCATCGACCGGAGCTAATCTCGAACCCACGCCGGGTTCTGAGAGTAGGACCCTTACAGCGCCGACGACAGGGGCGGGGATGACGACCGGGCGACGGGACGAGGCCGCGATCGAGCGGGCCCTGTCCGCACTGGACCTGGAAACGAAGGTACGCCTCCTCTCCGGCCAGGATTTCTGGACACTGCCCGCCGTACCGGAGATCGGCCTCGGCTCGCTGGTGATGTCGGACGGCCCGATCGGCGTACGCGGGGTCCGCTGGAGTCCCGACGACCCGTCGGTTGCCCTGCCCAGTCCGACGGCGCTCGCCGCCAGCTGGGATCCGACGCTGGCCCGGCGCGCCGGGCGACTGCTCGCCGCCGAGTGTCGGCGCCGGGGCATCCACCTGCTGCTCGCCCCGACCGTCAACCTGCACCGCAGCCCGCTCGGCGGCCGGCACTTCGAGTGCTACTCGGAGGATCCGCTGCTCACCGCCGAGATCGGCGTCGGCTACGTGACCGGACTGCAGGAGTGCGGCGTCGGTGCCACGGTGAAGCACTTCGTCGCGAACGACTCGGAGACCGAGCGGATGACGGTCGACGTCCGGGTCTCCGAACGGGCCTTGCGGGAGCTCTACCTCGCCCCGTTCGAACGGATCGTCGGGGCCGGCGTCTGGGCGGTGATGGCGGCGTACAACGGGGTCAACGGCGCCACCATGACCGAGCACCGACCGCTCCTGCACGACCTGCTGAAACGGGAGTGGGGGTTCGACGGCGTCGTCGTCTCCGACTGGACCGCCGCGCGGAGCACGGTGGCCAGCGCCGACGCCGGGCTCGACGTGGTGATGCCGGCCGCCGGCGACCCGTGGGGCGCTGCGCTGGTCGCCGCGGTCCGCGCCGGCACCGTCGCCGAGACCCTCGTCGACGACAAGGTACGTCGGGTGCTCCGGCTCGCCGCAAGAGTCGGCCTGCTCGACGGCGGCGCCCCGTCGGTGCCACCTCCCGGCCCGGCGACGCCGACCGGGGTACCCGCGCCGCCGGACGGCGCCGCCCTGGCCCGGGAGGTGGCGACCCGCTCGATGGTGCTGGCCCGCAACACCGGTGACCTGCTGCCGCTGCACGCAGGGCGGCTGCGCCGGGTCGCGGTCCTCGGCGCGCTCGCCGAGGACGCCCGCATCCAGGGAGGCGGCAGCGCCCAGGTCTCGCCCCCGCACGTGGTCTCCCCGCTGGCCGGGCTGGCCACCGCCCTGCCCGACGTCGTCCTCGACCACGCGGTCGGCGCCGACCCCCGACCCCGGCTGCGGCCAGCGGGCGGCAACGGCTGGAGCCCGGTCATCGCGACCCTGCGGGCCGCCGACGGTCGTGAGCTGTACCGGGCGGAACTCGACCGTGCGACGGTGCGCTGGATGGGTGACCTCCCCGACGGGCTACGCCCTGCCGAGGTGGCCCGGGTGGAACTCGCCGCCCGGTACACGCCGACGCGGGGCGGCCGGCACCGGTTCGCCCTGCACGGCTTCGGGGAGTTTGTCCTCTCGGTCGGGGGTTCGGAACTCTTCGCCGGCCCGCTCTTCGACGAGAGGGACGACCCGGGGACGGTCTTCCTGTCCACCGTGGAGCGACGGTTCGACGTACCGCTGACCGCCGGCGAGCCGGTCGACGTGCTGCTGAGCCGGACACTGTCGGAGGAACGGAGCGGTTTCGTGTCAGCCAGCCTCGGCCATGCCGAGCCGGCCGAGCCGATCCCCGGGCCGGCAGGCGGGAATACGGACCCGGGAGACCGGCCGGCAGGCGGGGACGCGGACCCGGCAGGCGACGAGGCGGAGGCGTTGCTGGCCGAGGCGGTCCGGGTGGCGTCCGACGCCGACCTGGCGGTGGTGGTGGTCGGCACCACCGAGGAGGTGGAGTCGGAGGGCTTCGACCGGAGCACCCTGGCCCTGCCCGGCCGGCAGGACGAACTGGTCCGCCGGGTGGCGGCGGTCAACCCCCGGACGGTCGTCGTGGTGAACGCCGGCTCCCCGGTCCTGATGCCCTGGGTCGACGAGGTGGCGGCCGTCCTGCTCACCTGGTTTCCCGGCCAGGAGGCGGGACACGCCCTCGCCGACGTCCTGCTCGGCCGGGCGGAACCCGGCGGACGACTGCCCACCACCTGGCCGCGTCGCCCCGAGGACTGCCCGGGCCTCAACGTCACCCCGGTCGACGGCGTACTCGACTATCCCGACGACGTACTCGTCGGCTACCGGGGATGGCGGGCGGAGCCGCTCTTCCCGTTCGGGCACGGGCTCGGCTACACCGACTGGGACTACCAGGCACTGTCGGTCGAGGACGGTCCGGCCGGGCCGGTCGCGGTGGCCACCGTAAGCAACGCGGGTGGCCGACCGGGCGCCGAGGTGGTGCAGTTGTACGTCGGCCCCGAGCACACCGAGCCGGACCGACCGGTACGGTGGCTCGCCGGTTTCGCCCGGGTGGAGGCCGCCCCCGGTGAGGCGGTGACCGTACGGGTGCCACTGCCGGCACGTGGCTTCCAGGTCTGGACCGGGCACGGGTGGCGTACCCGGCCCGGCCGGTACCGGCTCGAAGCGGCCCGCAGCGTCGCCGACCGCCGGCTCACCGTCCTGTTCGACGTCTGACCGTTCGATGGCCGGAGAACCCGGGCCGGCCGCCCGTCACCACCGGCCGAGCCGGGTGCTGAGTACGGCCAGCGCGGCGACTCCGGCGGTCGAGGTTCGCAGCACCTCGGCACCGAGCCGGACCGGTGTCCCGCCGGCCGTGGTCAGCGTGGTCAACTCCTCCGGGGCGATGCCACCCTCCGGGCCGACCACCAGCACGATCTCGCCGCTGGCCGGCAGCGCCACGGTGGTGAGCCGGTGTTCCGCCTCCTCGTGCAGGACAAGAGCGGTGGCGCCGACGAACCGGTCGGTCACCGTAGCCAGTGACGCGGCCGGCACCGACGACGATCCGCCGACAACCGGCAGCCAGGACCGACGTGCCTGCTTGGCCGCCTCACGGACGGTCGACACCCAGCGGTCCCGGGCCCGGACACCCCGCTCGGCCCGCCACTGCGCGACCGAGCGCGCCGCCGCCCAGGGCACGATCTCGTCCACCCCGACCTCGGTCATCGCCTGTACGGCCAGTTCGGCCCGCTCCCCCTTTGGAATGCCCTGTACGACGACAAGCCGCGGGTCGGGCGGGTCGACGTACCGCCGGGTGGTGACGGAGGCGGTCAGGGTGCCCCGGCCGACGGCGGTGACGACGGCGGTGGCCGTGCCGCCCCGCCCGTCGGCGAGCAGCAGCTCCTCGCCGGTCCGCAGCCGTTGCACGGTCGCGGCGTGGTGACCTTCGGGTCCGTCGAGTGTGACGACG
This sequence comes from Plantactinospora sonchi, assembly GCF_036422035.1. Taxonomy (NCBI): domain Bacteria; kingdom Bacillati; phylum Actinomycetota; class Actinomycetes; order Micromonosporales; family Micromonosporaceae; genus Plantactinospora; species Plantactinospora sonchi. The sequence continues at coordinate 65,298 of NZ_JAZGQK010000041.1, read as the reverse complement.
TCTCCCGACGGCAGCGACTCGACCAGGAACAACGGAGCGCTCACGCCGAGCAGGTTAACCGACCGGCGACCGGGGTCCGGCCGCGCGCCGGCAATTGCCCGGGGCGACCGGCCCGGTGAGCACCGGCAACCGGATCAGCGCCCGGGGGCCAGCCCGGCGAGGGGCTGGCAGCCGGACCAACGCCGTGGCGGGACAGCCCAACCGAGCCGGCAACCGGACCAACGCCGGGACGGGACAGCCCGGTCGGGTCAGCCGTGGCCGTTGAAGGCGTCGCGCATCCGGGAGAAGAAGCCGCCCTGCTTGCTGAGTTCGGCGACCTCCTCGCCCCGGGTCTTGGCGAACTCGCGCAACATCCGCTCCTGCTCGGCGTCGAGCTTGGTCGGCGTCCGGACGTCGAGGTGGACGTAGAGGTCACCCCGGCCGGTGCCACGCAGGTGCGGAACACCCCGGGCCCGCAGCCGCAGCGTCGACCCGGGCTGGGTGCCCGGCTTCACGTCGACCGGTTCCTCGCTGTCCAGCGTCTTGATGGTCAGCCGGGTGCCGAGCGCCGCCGCGGTCATCGGCACGGTGACCCGGCAGTGCAGGTCGTCGCCCTTGCGGGAGTAGACGTCGTGCGGACGCTCGTGGATCTCGACGTACAGGTCGCCGGCGGTGCCGCCACCGGGGCCGACCTCACCCTGCTGGGCGAGCCGGATCCGCATGCCGTCCTCGACACCGGCCGGGATCTTGACGGTCAGCGACCGACGGGTCCGGACCCGGCCGTCGCCGGCGCAGGTGGGGCAGGCGTGCGGGATGATCGTGCCGTAGCCCTGGCAGACGGTGCAGGGCCGGGACGAGACGACCTGGCCAAGGAAGGTCCGCTGCACCGACTGGACCTCGCCGCGCCCGCCACACGCCTCGCAGGTGGCGAGGTGGGTGCCGGGTGCGGTGCCGGCGCCGGAGCAGGTGGTGCAGAGCACGGCGGTGTCGACGGTGATCGGCGCCTCCACCCCGAACGCGGTCTCGTGCAGGTCGAGTTCCAGCCGGAGGATGGCGTCGGCACCCGGCCGGGTACGGGGTCGCGGCCCCCGGGAGCCGCCGGCGGCCCCGAAGAACGCGTCCATGATGTCCTGGAAGCCGACGAACGGCCCGCCGGGACCGCCCGGTCCGCCCGGGGCACCGCCACCGCCGGGCGCGAGCGGGTCACCGCCGAGGTCGACGATCTGCCGCTTCTGGTCGTCGGAGAGGACCTCGTACGCGGCGTTGATCTCCTTGAACTTCTCGTGTGCCTCCGGGTCCGGATTCACATCCGGGTGGTACTGCCGTGCCAGCTTGCGGTAGGCACGCTTGATCTCGTCGTCGGAGGCGTCCCGGCTGATGCCGAGAATCCCGTAGTAGTCCCTGGCCACTGCGTTCCGTGTCCTCATGTCTGTCTCGCGTTACCGTCCGCCGGTCGTCAGATGAGCCTTGGTGGTCAGTTCTGCGCAAGGTGTGGGTGGGTCAGTTCTGCGCCAGCACGTCGCCGACGTAGCGTGCCACGGCCCGCACCGTGGCGATGGTGCCCGGGTAGTCCATCCTGGTCGGCCCCAACACGCCGAGACCACCGACGATGGTGGCCCCTGGCCCGTAGCCGGTGCTGACCACCGAGGTGGCCCGCAGGTTGTCGATCTCGTTCTCGTCGCCGATGCGTACCTGGAGGGTGTTCGGTTCGACCTCGCCGATCAGCTTGAGCAGGATGACCTCCTCCTCCAGCGCCTCCAGGATCGGACGCAGCGAGCCCTGGAAGTCCAGCAGCCCACCCCGGGCGAGGTTGGCGGTGCCGGCCAGGGCGATCCGCTCCTCGTGTCGTTCGACGAGCGTCTCGAGCAGGACGGTGGCGAGGGTGGCCATCGCGGAACCCAGCGCCGGTGGCGCCTCCTCGACCAACGCCTGGACCAGGGGCGGGGTGTCGACGAGCCGCTTGCCGCCGAGCCGCTCGTTGACCAGGCGCCGCATGTCGATCACGTCGTCCGCGCTGGCCGGCGCGGGCAGTTCGACGAGGCGCTGCTCCACCCGACCGGTGTCGGCGATCATGACGAGCATCAGGCGGGTGGTGGAGATCGGTACGAGTTCGAGGTGCCGTACCGAGGACCGGGCCAGGCTCGGGTACTGCACGACGGCGACCTGCCGGGTCAACTGGGCGAGCAGACGTACGGTGCGGTGCACCACGTCGTCGAGGTCGACCGCGCCGACCAGGAACCGCTCGATCGCCCGACGCTCGGCCGGTGTGAGCGGCTTCACCCGGGAGAGCCGGTCGACGAAGAGCCGGTAACCCCGGTCGGTGGGCACCCGTCCGGCGCTGGTGTGCGGCTGCCGGATGTAGCCCTCCTCCTCCAGCACGGCCATGTCGTTGCGCACGGTGGCCGGTGACACTCCCAGCTGGTGGCGCTCGACCAGGGCCTTGCTGCCGACCGGCTCCTGGGTGGCGACGTAGTCCTCCACGATCGCGCGCAGCACGTCGAGCTTGCGGTCGTCGAGACCCATCCTCACCTCCCTGCGACGTCCCGGCCCCGGTTGCCGACACGACCGGGGCGACCACGACGGTCGGGCCACGGATACACCTTGGCACTCGACCGTATCGAGTGCCAGTCTACGACCACGGCGCAGGAGACGCGATGATCGACTGGATGGGCTCTCCAATCCGGGACACCCGCGCCTGCCGATCCCGGACCACCTGCTTGTTCGCACACCCTACCTCGGCGGGGCCAGCCGGTCCGGTCGACTATTGTCCAGTTTCAATCGCCAGGGGGTGTCTGGCGCCGTTTGATCGGTGCACCTACCGTGACCCCATGACTGAACCACCTCGCCCTCCCGGAGAGTACGGCTCGCACAATCCGTACGACGCGCCGGGCACTCCTCCGCCCACCTCCGGCGGCGGCGCCTACCCGCCGCCGACCTCCGGCGGCGGGGCCTATCCCCCGCCGACCTCCGGCGCCGGTGGCTATCCGCCGCCCGGGGGTTACCCACCGCCGGGCGGCTACCCGCCCCCCGGTGGCTACCCACCGCCTGGGGGTTACCCACCGCCGGGCGGCTACCCGCCGCCCGGGGGCTACCCGCCGGGCGCGCCGTACGGGGCTGCCGCTCCGGCCGGCTACGCCAACAGCGACGAGAAGACCTGGGCGCTGATCGCGCACTTCGGTGGCGCTCTGGTCGGGTTCATCGCCGGGCTCGTCGCGATGCTGGCCAAGGGGAACGAGTCCCCGACGGTCCGGGCTCACGCGGTGGAGGCGCTCAACTTCCAGATCACCTGGGGCATCGCCTCGATCATCGCGGTGATCATCGCGACCTGCACCCTCGGCATCCTGTTCTTCCTGCCGTTCATCACGCTGATCATCCAGGTCGTCTTCGCGATCCTCGGCGGCATGAAGGCCAACGAGGGCGTGCTGTACCGCTACCCGATGAGCATCCGGATGGTCAAGTAGTCCCGACCGGACCGGACACGGCCCGTGCCGGGGTCGCCGACGCCACCGCGCGCCCGCCGGCCCCCGCGCACGGGCCACCGGACCTGCACCGTCACCGGTCGGGACGCCGCACCAGCGGCGTCCACCCGGGCCGGGTCACCGCCGGCCGCGTGCCGTCGCCGGACCGGAACCACCGACCATGACCGTCCCCGGCGCTCCGGACGGTCAAGGCAACAGGTCACGGACGACCGCGTCGGCGAGCAGCCGTCCGCGCAGGGTCAGCACCGCCCGCCCCGCCGCGTACCCGGAACGGCTCAGCAACCCGGCGGCGAGCGCCTCGGCCGCCCCCGCCCGCCCCGCATCGTCGAGGACCGCCAGCGGCAGGCCGGTGGCGAGCCGGAGCCGCAGCATCACGTCCTCCACCCGCCGGTCCGCCGTCGACAACAACTCCCGCCCCTGTCCGGGCGACTCACCCGCGCCGAGCCGGGCGGCGTACGTCGTGGGGTGCTTGACGTTCCACCAGCGGACCCCGCCGACGTGGCTGTGTGCTCCCGGGCCGAGGCCCCACCAGTCGCCGCCGGTCCAGTAGAGCAGGTTGTGCCGACACCGCGCCTGGGCTGAGGTGGCCCAGTTGGAGACCTCGTACCAGGAGAAACCGGCACCGGAGAGGCGGGCCTCCGCCGCCAGGTAACGGTCCGCGGCCGTGTCGTCGTCCGGGTACGGCAGCTCGCCACGGCGCATCCGGGCGGCCAGCCGGGTGCCGTCCTCCACGATCAGGGCGTACGCGCTCACATGATCGACGCCCGCGTCGACCACGGCGTCCAGCGATGCCGCGAAGTCGTCCGCGCTCTCCCCCGGCGTCCCGTAGATCAGGTCGAGATTGACGTGGTCGAAGCCGACTTCCCGGGCCTCCTCGGCGGCGGCGGTGGCCCGGCCGGCACTGTGCCGGCGGTCCAGCACCGCCAGCACCCCGGCGGCCGCCGACTGCATGCCCAACGAGATCCGGGTGTAGCCGGCCGCCCGCAGCGCCTTCAACGACTCACGGGTCACCGACTCCGGATTCGCCTCGGTGGTGACCTCCACGTCGCCGGCCAGCCCCCAGAGCCGGTCGATGCCGTCCAGGATCCGGGCGAGGTCGTCGGCGGGGAGCAGGGTCGGGGTGCCACCGCCCACGAAGACCGTGTCGACCCGGGGTGGCGGGTTGTCCCCGAGCACCCGGCCGGCCAGCGTCAACTCGGCGAGGACCTGGTCGGCGTAGCCGTCCCGGCCGGCGCCGCCGCCCAGCTCGCTCGCCGTGTACGTGTTGAAGTCGCAGTAGCCGCAGCGGCTGGCGCAGAACGGCACGTGCACGTAGACCCCGAAGCCGCGCGTCCCCACCTCCACCCGGGCGGAGTCGGGCAGCGTCCCGTCGACGGGGACGGGTTCACCTGCGGGGAGGGTTCCGGGCATACGACTAGTGTGCCGGCATGACCTCAGCCCCCGACCCGCTCGTCCGGGTCTCGACCGCGCACGGGGTGACGACTCTCACCCTGGACAGCCCGCACAACCGGAACGCGCTCTCCACGCCGCTGATGACCCAGCTGCTCGACGCGCTGGCCACGGCGGTGGCCGACGACGCCGTACGGGTGGTCGTGCTTTCCCACACCGGCCCGGTCTTCAGCTCCGGCGCGGACCTCAAGGAGACCGCGGCGGCGTACGAGAACGGCACCGTGCCGGTGGCGAAGCTCGGTGACGTGCTGGCGGCGATCCGGGAGTGCCCGAAGCCGGTGGTGGCCCGGATTGGCGGGCCGGCGCGGGCCGGCGGCCTCGGCCTGATCGCGGCGGCGGACATCGCGATCTGCGTACCGGACGCCACCTTCGCCTTCACCGAGGTACGCCTCGGCGTGGTCCCGGCGGTGATCTCGGCGACGGTACTGCCCCGGTTGCAGCCCCGGGCGGCGGCGGAGCTCTACCTGACCGGGGACGTCTTCGACGGGCGCCGGGCAGCCGAGATCGGCCTGGTCACCACGGTCACTCCCGCCGAGGCGCTGGACGAGGCGGTGGCCTCCTACTGCCTGGCCCTGGTACGCGGTGCGCCGGCCGCGCTGGCCGGGGCGAAGGAGCTGCTGCACCGCCCGCCGGCGGCCGACCTCCGGACCGACCTGGCCGAGCTGCGTGAGCTGTCGGTGCGGTACTTCCACTCGGCGGAGGGGCGGGAAGGCGTCGCGGCGTTCCGGGAGAAACGGCCCGCCCGGTGGGTACCCGGGGTCTGAACTGACCGGGCGGCGGGGCCGGGACTGACCGGCAGGAAAGCGCGACCGGGGCCGGTAAGGGGCATTTCGTCACAGCTCTGCCGGGAACTTGGGCTGCCATCGTAGGCTGTGCCCACTATCGATCAGGGGGTGGCGGTGCGGACTCAGGCGGTGGTGGCGGCGGGAGTGGCGCTTGCGGCGGTCGCCGGCTTCGGCATCTACCTGGGGGCCCGCGAGTTCGGGCACAAGCTGCCGGTGCCCCGTCCGGCGAGCGGCTGCGTCGTCGACGCGGACGGTCGGGTCAGTCTCAACGCCGAGCAGATGGCGAACGCGGCCACCATCGCGGCGGTCGGGATCCGGCGGAAGATGCCGGAACGGGCCGTGGTGGTGGCGCTGGCCACCGCCTTCCAGGAGTCACGCCTGCGCAACCTGGCCGGCGGCGACCGCGACTCGGTGGGGCTGTTCCAGCAGCGGCCGAGTCAGGGTTGGGGCACACCGGATCGGATCCGGGACCCCCGCTACGCAGCCACCAAGTTCTACGACGCGCTGCGCAGGGTACGCGGCTGGGAACAGATGGAGATCACCGACGCGGCCCAGAAGGTGCAGCGTTCCGCCTTCCCCCGGGCGTACCAGCAGTGGGCCGACGAGTCGGAGGTGTTGACCCGGGCCCTGCTCGGCAACGCCACGGGCGCGGTGGCCTGCACGGTCGGCCGGGACCCGGTCATCCGGGGATCGGCGGCGGCGGCCGCGCTGACCGCGGGGCTGACCCTCGACTGGGGTCGGCTGGACACGGTCTCCCCCGCCGAGCTGACCGGTCTGGCGGTACCCACCTCGGACGTGCAGGCGGGCTGGCGGTACGCGCACTGGCTGGTGTCGCACGCCGGGGATCACGGGGTGAAGCGGGTCCGCTTCGCCAACCTGCAGTGGACCGCTGACGGCGGCAGGTGGTCGCCGGTCAAGGACGATGCCACCTCCGACCAGGTCATCGCCGAGGTCTTCACGGACTGAGAGCCGGTCACCGTCGCCCGCGCGGACCACCGGCGGTCCGGATGGTCCGCTGCCGGGCCGCACCCACCTGCCGCTCCGGATGGTCCATTGCCGGGCCGCACCCACCGCCCGCCGGGGTACCACCGGCGATCCGGGCACGACCCCGGTCCCGCTGTGGACGCCGCACCGTCACGAAACCCTGCATCCAATAACCCGCAGTGATTGCACAAACGGTCATTCGGCAATTTTCTTCGCGAACGTTTCCGACAGCAACAACCCTCCGTCAGGTCGCCACTTCTGTCCGTGCCAGCTTCCCGTACTCCACCGATACCCGCCGATGCGCCCGACCCGCGTGCTGCTGCGGGCGTTGCGTGCCGCGTTACGATCGGCAGCCTGTGTGCCCAGAACAAGTTTCACTCAGGGGAGGGGATGGACGCGGTGTTCGACTACGGCGGCCGGACCGGATACGAGCCGATCAGTGACACGGACCGCAAGGAGTTCCACGAGCAGGGTTTCCTGCTGCTCCGCAACGTCCTGACCGAGGACCACCGCGCGGCCCTGGAAGAGGCGGTCGACCGGGTCTACGCGGAGGAGAAGGCAGCCGGCCGGACGACCAAGGACGGCACCCTGCACCTGCTGGGCTTCCTGGAGCGGGACGAGCTCTTCGGCGAGCTGCTCACCCACCCGATCGCGTTCCCGTACATGTGGGGCCTGGCGGGCTGGAACATCTACACGCACCACAACCACCTGGACGTCACGCCGCCGGCGCTGGAGCCGGAGAAGCCCTACTGGGGCTGGCACCAGGACGGGTACCGGCAGAACTCCGACCCGGAGACGATGGACCCGAACCTGCCGCGGCCGATGTTCTCGCTGAAGGTCGCGTACGTGCTCTCCGACCTCTCGGAGAAGGGCCGGGGCGCCACCAAGGTCATCCCGGGCAGCCACCTGTGGAACTCGCTGCCCCGCCCGGCGGACCTGACGGTGCACAACCCGGACCCGGAGGGCACGGTGGAGATCACCGCCAACCCCGGTGACGCCTTCATCTTCGACCGCCGGCAGTGGCACTCGCGGTCGACCAACCTGTCCAACATCACGCGGAAGATGCTCTTCGTCGGCTACACCTACCGGTGGATCCGCCCGCTCGACGAGCTGCACCCGGACAAGAACGGGCCGTGGTACCAGAACCGCACGCCGGTGCAGCGCCAGCTGCTCGGCGAGGGTACGCACACCGCCAACTACTGGGGCATCAACTGGGACGGTTACATCGACGACGAGATCCCGCTGCGCAAGGAGCTCAAGGAGCGCGGTCTGCTGGACCGCAGCATCCCCTGGCTCCGCTGACGCGTCATCTCGGCGGGTAGCTCTGCACCGGCCCTGTCCGACCATCCGGTCGGCGGGGCCGGTTCCCGTTCCGGGGTCCACTCCCCGGGGGTTGATCCTCCTGTCAGGACGGCATCCGCACACGATCTCCTGGCCGGGCGGAAGGTGCCGCCGTCCCCGCACAGCATGGGGCGGCGGCCCCCCCGCCCGGGCCCCCCAGACGCGGGGGGGGGGTAAAACTAGCGCCCGTCAAGGCGCCCGCCCCGGAGGGGGGGGGGGGGGGTTCGGGGCCCCCGCCCCCCCCCGGGGGGGGGCCCCCCCCCCACGGCCGGCGCCCCAGATCTGCGGGGGGGGTGAATCAGTAGCGACTGACTCGGCGACGTCGACCGACACCGGCCACCAGGGCCACCGCGACAGCGGCCAGTGCGACCTGGATCAGCAACTCCATCCAGTCGATGCCGCCCGTCTCGGTCGCGATGCCGGCGGCTCGCGCGATCACGGTACCGAGTAGTGCGGCACCCACACCGATGAGCATGGTCAGCCAGATCGGCATGTCCTGACGGCCCGGTACGACCAGCCGACCGAGTGCGCCGATGATGAGACCGACGATGAGCGCGGTGATGATGCCCCAGACGGTGAGTTCCACGGCCGTCCTCCTTCAGTTGCGGTCACACGGTGTTGTGATGACAGCTAGATTCCCGAAGGCGCAAAAACTCAAACCGCCCTAGCGGAACAGACGTCGCGCTGCGGTCCGAATGGCCGCATCCATCGTGCCGAAAGCCAGCGGAGGCGGCGTCAGCAGCGGAAACCAGGTCGCCTCGGTGGCCTCGTCCCGGTTGAGGTCGATCACCTGATCACCCAACGTGGCCAGGAAGAAGACATCGAGTACGGGAAGCTCTTCGCCCTGGTACTCGTAACTGCCGACGTACATGCCGAGGTAATCACCGAGCGTCAGATCGACGCCCAGCTCTTCACGGGCCTCCCGGACCGCCGCGTCGGCCGGGTGCTCCCAGCCGTCGCAGAATCCGCCCGGGGTCTCCCAGCGACCGATCATCGGTGCCGCCGCCCGACGCAGAGCCAGGAAACGGGGGCCGTCGGTCTCCACACCCGATCCGGGAGTCACGGCCTCCTGCGGCACATCGACCCCCGCCGGACGCCGTACCACGGCCCCCGAGTCTCGATCCGGTACGGCCAGCGGCCGGTCGAGAATGACAAGTCCGGCGGTGGGCCGGGCGTTGACGAAGAGCTGGTAGCCGCATCCGGTGCAGGCGGTCGGGGCGGGACCGGGCAGCGCGGCGGCACACCGGGGGCAGAACGCGGCGCTGGGCCCGTACCCCCGGGGGGTCACTTCTTGCCGCCCGCCTTGCCGCCGCCGTCGCCGGAGTCACCGGTGGAGAGCGCGGCGATGAAGGCCTCCTGCGGGACCTCGACGCGGCCCACCATCTTCATCCGCTTCTTGCCTTCCTTCTGCTTCTCCAGCAGCTTGCGCTTCCGGGTGATGTCGCCGCCGTAGCACTTCGCGAGCACGTCCTTGCGGATCGCCCGGATGGTCTCCCGGGCGATCACCCGGTTGCCGATCGCCGCCTGGATCGGCACCTCGAACTGCTGCCGGGGGATCAGCTTCTGCAGCTTCGCCGCGATAGTGACGCCGTAGTTGTACGCCTTGTCCTTGTGCACGATGGCGCTGAACGCGTCGACCGGCTCCCCGTTGAGCAGGATGTCCACCTTGACCAGGTCGGACTGCTGCTCGCCGGAGGGCTCGTAGTCGAGCGAGGCGTAACCCTTGGTACGGCTCTTGAGCTGGTCGAAGAAGTCGAAAATGATCTCGGCGAGGGGCAGCGTGTAGCGCAGCTCGACCCGGTCGGCGGAGAGGTAGTCCATGCCCTTCAGCGACCCGCGCCGCCCCTGGCACAGCTCCATCACCGCGCCGACGTAGTCGTTCGGGGTCAGCACGGTGGCCCGGACCACCGGCTCGAACACCTCGGCCACCTTGCCGGTCGGGTACTCGCTCGGGTTGGTCACCGTCACCTCGGTGCCGTCCTCCAGGCGTACCTGGTAGACCACGTTCGGGGCGGTCGAGATCAGGTCGAGCCCGAACTCGCGCTCCAACCGCTCCCCGATGATCTCCAGGTGGAGCAGACCCAGGAAGCCGCAGCGGAAACCGAACCCGAGGGCGGCCGACGTCTCCGGCTCGTAGCTCAGCGCGGCGTCGTTCAGCTTGAGTTTGTCGAGCGCGTCCCGCAGCGCGGGGTAGTCCGAGCCGTCGATCGGATAGAGCCCGGAGTAGACCATCGGCTTCGGGTCCTTGTAACCGCCGAGTGCCTCGGACGCCGGCCGGGCGTTGATGGTGACGGTGTCACCCACCCGGGACTGCCGGACGTCCTTCACCCCGGTGATCAGATAGCCCACCTCGCCGACCCCGAGCGCGCCGGCCTTCACCATCTCCGGCGAGATCACACCGATTTCGAGCAGCTCGTGCACCGCGCCGGTGGACATCATCTTGATCTTGTCGCGGGCCTCGATCCGGCCGTCGATCACCCGGACGTACGTCACCACGCCCCGGTACACGTCGTAGACCGAGTCGAAGATCATCGCCCGGGCCGGTGCGTCGGCCTCCCCGACCGGCGGGGTGAACTGTCGGACGATCTCGTCGAGCAGGTGCGACACGCCCTCGCCGGTCTTGCCGGAGACCCGGATGCAGTCCGCCGGGTCGCCACCGATCAGGTGCGCCAGCTCCTCGGCGTACTTGTCGGGCTGGGCGGCCGGCAGGTCGATCTTGTTGAGCACCGGGATGATGTGGAGATCGTTCTCCAGCGCCAGATAGAGGTTGGCCAGGGTCTGGGCCTCGATCCCCTGCGCGGCGTCGACCAGCAGGATCGCACCCTCGCAGGCGGCGAGCGACCGGGACACCTCATAGGTGAAGTCGACGTGCCCCGGGGTGTCGATCATGTTGAGCACGGCCTGCTCGCCCTGCCGGTCGCCCTCGCGGATGGTCCACGGCATGCGGACCGCCTGGCTCTTGATCGTGATGCCGCGTTCCCGCTCGATGTCCATCCGGTCGAGGTACTGGGCGCGCATCTGCCGGGGATCGACCACACCGGTGAGCTGCAACATCCGGTCGGCCAACGTCGACTTGCCGTGGTCGATGTGGGCGATGATGCAGAAGTTCCTGATGCGACCAGGCTCGGTGGCACCAGGGAGGTTCGCGCCGGAGTCGGGCGTCGGTGGCACGGCGATCCGTTCTGCTGGGCTGACAACTGTCGGGCCCTCTATGTTCCCATGCCGCCCCGGAGCGCCCGGTCGAGCCCGTCGGATCTTCCCGACGCCACCCGAACCTGATCTTCGCCCGGAGCGTCGCCGTACCCGCCCGACGCGACGCGGCCGGTGCGGCGAGGGATCCGGGTACGCCGGTCGGACCAGGGCAGACTTGGGAGCATGGCAGTCATCTCGGTGCCCCCGCGACCGTACGACACCACCGCCGTACGACCCGGCTGGGCCGATCTTCCGGCCGAACTCCGGGCCGCGATCAGCGCCCGGCTGGGTTCCCGGGTCAACTGGGCCGGTACGGCCGGTGGCGGTTTCACCCGAGGCTTCGCGGGTGTCCTGCAGACCGTGGCCGGGGACCGGGTCTTCGTCAAGGCCGCCTCCCTGGTCGACCAGCGGCACCTGAGCGACTGGTACGCCCGGGAGGTCGCGGTCACCGCCGCGCTCCCGGCCGGGCTGGCCGTCGCCCGGCCCCGCTGGACGCTCACCGCCGGCGGGTACTACGCGGTCTGCCTGGACGCCATCGAGGGACGGATGCCGGGACTCCCCTGGTCGCGGGCCGATCTGGAGGCGACCCTCGGGGCGTACGCGACGGTTGCCGACGCGCTGCGGGAACCACCGGTCGAACTCGTCGCCCTCGGTACGCCCCGCCTCGCCGACCTGGTCCGCGCCGACCTCGCCTGGTGGGGCGAACTGGCCGCCGGACGCGAGACGCTGCCGAACCCCCCGGCCGTGGCCCGGCACCGGCTGCCCGACCTCGCCGCCCTGGAGGCCCGCCTGCCCGGGTACGCCGAGAGCACGTCGATGATCCACGGCGACCTGCGGGTCGACAACGTGCTGATCGACGCCACCGGTGCCGCCTGGCTCTGCGACTGGACCTGGCTGTGTCTCGGGCCGGCCTGGTTCGATCTGGCCGGCCTGCTGGTCACCGCGTACGCCAGCGGCCTACCCGCCGACGACCTGTTCGCCGCCCACCCCGCGGCCCGGAACGCGCCGGACGACGGCCTGGACGCGGCGCTGGCCGCGCTCGCCGGTTACTGGCTCGTCCGGGCGGCGGCCGGGCCGAGTACCGGTTCCCCGCACATCCGTGGTCATCAGCAGTGGAGCGGCGAGATAGCCTTGTCCTGGCTCGCCGCCCGTCAGGGCTGGCAGTGATCCCCGGGTCCGGCAGCGCCGCTGGGGATGCGTCATTTTGGCCTTGGACGTGAGCACCTGGTAACGTGGGTTTTCGCGCGTGCCGACACGGCCGCATTCGACGTGCGTCGTCGCCCGCGCGCATCAGGCAAACGGAAACCCTAGCTACCAGGCTGAGCTAGCTACCAGGACGAGGCTGTCGCGTGGCGAACATCAAGTCCCAGATCAAGCGCAACCGGCAGAACGAGAAGCGCCGGTTGCGTAACAAGTCGGTCAAGTCGTCGCTGAAGACCGCCATCCGCAAGTTCCACGAGGCGACCGAGAGTGGAGACAGCGCCAAGGCCAGCGAGCTGATGCGGGACGCCTCGCGCAAGCTCGACAAGGCGGTCAGCAAGGGCGTGATCCACCAGAACCAGGCGGCGAACCGCAAGTCGGCGATCGCCAAGCGCCTGCAGTCGCTCTCCGCCTGACGCGCTCCGCAGATATCTGACGGTGGCCCCGAGCCGGTCGGCTCGGGGCCACCGTGCTGTGCCCGGCGGTGGAACGGGTTGTCCACGGCGACGCCCGGGGCCTGGATGTGGCCCGTGCGCGGCGACGTCCGGGGACACCACGGCCATCCGGCGTGTGGCCGTGTGTACGGCACCAGCCGGGTCGCCACCGGCCCGGATGCGGCGCGTCCAGGCGATGCCGGGGGAGCTACCGGCCCCGGATCGACTGCTCGCGCCTGCCACGGGTCGGCCGACGCACGCGTGGCCGACATTCACTCGTAACGGCGTCGGGCCGACTGACGGGTCCACTGTCGGGCGCTGTCGACCGGATCCAGCCGGACCAACCACCGCCGGGTCGATCGGTCGACCACCCGATCGTTTCGGGGGCGACCACCGGCTGATCCGGATCCGGACACCCCGGTCTGCCGGCTCGGCAACTCCGCGGACCGTGCCCAGGTGGCGAGCGCGTCCCGCCTCATCGGCGCTTCGCCGCCGGCCTGACCGGGGGCGATCCGGTCTGCCACAGGCCCGGTCCGGTCTCCGGTCGGCGGGGCGACCGTCAACGGCGAAAGGCCCGGCACACCGGCCCGGAGGCGCTCCATGACGTCGCGGTCGGGTCGGGGCTCCCAGTCGGGCTCAGATCGGGGCCGGGCGCCGAGTTCCAGCCGGGCCCGGACCATGGAGGTCATGCTCAACGGGCGTCCGGTCGGGACGAGCCGGGCGACCAGGCGACTGCCGACGTCCCGTACGCCGGGGGCGAAGCCGCAGTCGCGGGACGGGCCGGCGATCCGCTCCACGTCCACCGCACGCTCCCTGGCGGCTCGCGCCCCGGGAACTCCCAGCCCGGAGATCGCGAGCGCGCCGGACGCGGCGGCTCCGCCCAGGGCGTCCGTGCCCGGGTCCGGCCCGGAATCCATCAGCGACGGGCCGGGCACGCTGGCACGGCCGATCGCCGGCTGCAGCTCACGGCGGAAGCGCTCGCGCTCCTGTGCGGGGACCCGGGCGGCGGTCCGGGCCACCGCCGCGGCCACGAGATCGTTGGCCTTCACCATCGCCGCCACGGACACCGGCAGCAGGAACACACCCCACCAACTCACCAACTCGGCCAACGCGAGCAGCAGACCGAGCGACACCATGCCCTCGAAGTAGACGAAGCACAGCACCCCACCCGGATCGACGTGACGCAGCCGGAGCAGGCGGGCGTACAGCGGCCGTAACCGCTCCTCCTCCTCGGCCGACAGCGCCATCGCCCAGGTCATCGTTGGCCGCTCACCCCGCGCGCCGTCGCGACGGCGACCACGGCACGTTCCAGGGCGTAGCCCCGGTCCTCGGCGCCGCCCTTGACCGCGGCGTTGCACTCGGCGGCGGCGTACATCGCGTCGGCGATTCCCTCCGGGGTCCAGCCGCGCCCCACCCGCTGGGCCTTCTCGATCTTCCAGGCGGGCATCCCGAGACTGCTCGCCAACTGGTACGGGTTTCCCCGCCCCGCCGAGCTGACCCGGGCCACCGTGCGCACCCCGTCGGCAATCGCGTCGGCGATCGGGACCGGGTCGACCCCGACGTGCAGCGCCCAGCGCAACGCCTCCAACGCACCGGGAACGTCCCCGGCCATCGCGGCGTCGGCCACCGTGAAGCCGCTCACCTCGGCCCGCCCCCGGTAGTACCGGGCGACCGTGTCGACGCCGATCCGCCCGTCGGTGTCGGCAAGCAACTGTGCACAGGCGGACGCGAGTTCCCGCAGGTCGTTGCCGACCGCCGCGATCAGCGCCTCGGCCGCGTCGTCGGTGCACCGACCGCCGCCGCGCCTCACCTCGTCGCGGACGAAGGCGACCCGCTCGCGGTGCCCCTTGAGCTTCGTCGCCGGTACGACCTCCGCGCCCGCCGCCCGCAGGCCGTCGGCGAACGCCTTGCCCTTCGCCCCGCCGGCGTGCGCCACCACCAGGTGCACCTCCGGGTCGGGATGCTTCGCGTACGCCAGCAACTCGGCCACCAGGTCCTTGCGGGCGTCCTGTCCAGCTCGGACGATCAACACCCGCCGGCCGCCGAACAGGGACGGGCCGAGCAGTTCGGCGATCTCTCCCGGGTTCAGCGCCCCCGCCTCGTGGTCGTGTACGTCGACACCGGGATCGGCGGCCCGGGCCGCCTCGACGGCACCGGCGACCGCCCGGGTGACGAGCAGTTCCTCGTCGCCGAGGACCAGGAGAACGGGAGCGAGGTTCGCGGGGGTCACGGGGTCATCGTCGCACGCGGTGCCGGCCGGTCGAGCCTGGTCACCCGGCTACCTACGGCTGACCCCGCACTTAGCGCAAATCCAGACATTTATCTTAACTCAGTCATTTCGTGTACCCTCCGCCGTCCGCTCGTCCCGGCGTACCCCGGGTCACCGCCTGCCGTCCTCGCCCGGGGCCAGTCCGCGTACCGCCACCGCGAGCCGGCCCTCGTCGGTACGCACCACCGCCAGGTCGCCGTCCTGGTCGGTGCGGAGCACGCGTACCCCGGACCGGGCCAGCCGGTCCAGCAGACCGGGGTGGGGGTGGCCGTACCCGTTGTCGGTGCCCACCGGCACCAGCGCCACCACCGGGTCCACCGCGTCCAGGAAGGACCACTCCTGGTACGCCGATCCGTGGTGGGGCACCTTCAGCACGTCGGCGTGCAGCGATCCGGCCGGTACCCGGTCGAGTAGCGCCCGCTGCTCCTCGGTCTCCGCGTCCCCGGTGAGCAGTACGTCGACACCGGCGACCTCGGCACGCAGCACCAGCGAGTTGTTGTTCGGGTCCGAGCGGGTGCCCCGGATCGGATAGGGCGGACCGAGCGCGGTCAGTGTCACGGCGCCGCCCAGGTAGCTCCAGCCGGCCCCGATCTCGCCGACCGCCACGTTCCGCGCGTCGGCCGCACGCTGCACGGCGGCCCGCGCCTCGGCCGGTTCCGGCCACGGCGGAACAGCGACGGCGCCGACCGCCCGGCCCCGGAGGACGCCGTCCAGACCACCCACGTGGTCGGCATGGAAGTGGCTGATCACCAGCAACGGCACCGTCCGGACCCGGAGCCGGCGCAGGCAGCGGTCGACCGGGGTGGGGTCGGGTCCCGCGTCCACCACCACCGCCCGCCCCGGACCGACCGGTAGCACCAGGCTGTCCCCCTGACCGACCGCACACGCGACCACCACCCAGCCGACGGGCGGCCAGCCGGTCGCGATCAGCCGTACCGGCAAGGTCCCGACGACCACGGCGGCGGTGACCACCGCGACGAGCCGGCGGACCAGCGGCCGGCGTACGGCGACCAGCAGGGCGACCGCCAGCGCCGCGAGCAGCAGCCCGCCGACCGCCCCGTCCAGCCAGGGCAGCGTTCCGGCGGGCAGCCGGGCACCGTACCGGGCCACCAGGACCAGCCACCAGGCCGGCCAGTGACCGAGCCAGGCCAGGACCTCGGCGCCCGCCGGCCAGAGCGGGGACAGCACCGCGGCGGTCACGCCAAGCACGGTGGCCGGGGCGACCGCCGGTACCGCCAGGAGATTCGCCGGCACCGCCACCAGGCTGACCGTGCCGGAGAGGCCGGCGATGACCGGGGCGCAGGCGAGCTGGGCGGCGGCCGGGATCGCCAACGCCTCGGCGAGTCCGCCCGGCACGTGCCGGCGGCGCAGGGCGTCCCGCCAGCGCGGGGCGAGCAGCAGCAGACCGCCGGTGGCCAGTACGGAGAGCGCGAACCCGGCGTCACCGGCCAACTCCGGGTCGGCGACGACAAGTACCGTCACCGCTCCCGCCAACGCCGGGAGCGCCGCCCGGGGCCGACCGGCGGCCAGTCCGATCAGGCCGATCGCCCCCATCGTCCCGGCCCGGACCACGCTCGGCGACGGCCGGGCCAGGATGACGAAGCCGACCAGCGCCGCTCCGCAGCACAGGGCGGCGAGCCACGGCCCGGCCCGCGCCCAGCGGGTCAGCAACAGCACGGCGCCGATGACGATCGCCACATTGGATCCCGACACAGCCGTCAAATGCGTCATTCCGGTCGTCTGGAAGTTGTCCTCGACGGCCGGTTCCAGGCGGCTGGTGTCCCCGACGACCAGGCCGGGAAGCAGCCCGCCCGGCTCCGCTGGCAGCGGTGCGCAGGCCCGCTGCAGCCCGGCGCGAAGCGTCCCCGCCAACCGTTGCGCCCAGGACGACCGCCCCCGCAACACCGGTGGGGTCCCCACCGAGAGAACGGCAGCGGTGAGGTCACCGCCGCGCGGCGTGCCGAGGCGGCCGGTGGCGGTCAACCGCTGCCCGGGCAGCAGGTGCCGCCAGTTGGGGTCGCTGGCCAGCACCAGGATCCGTGCCGGCAGGCGCAGCCTGGCTCCCGCCGAATCCTCCAGCCACCGGAGTCGGGCCGAGAGCAGGTACGTCGCCGGCCGACCGGCCGGCCCGGCCACGCTTCGCGGATCGTCCCGGACCACCAGTTCGGCGGTGACCCGGGCCCGTGCCTCGGCCAGTTCGCGGAGCGGTTCGGTGTCCCGTACGCCGAGTCGGGCGGCGGTGGCCACACTGCCGCACAGCACCCCCAACAGCACCGTGACGACAACCCAGCCGTGCCGTTCCAGGACCCGGACCGGCCGGTGGATCAACCGGTGTCCGAGCGCGAGCGTGGCCGCCACGGCGAGCAGCGCGATCAGCACCGTCACGCCGGTCGACAGCCGGAGACCGGCCAACGCGGCGAGCCAGGCACCGACGGCGAGACCGGCCAGGCGGAGATCCGGAGGTTGTCGACTCCCGGCGTCCGGGCCGACGGGATCGCTTGTCACACCGTCACCAGATCCTTCAGGTCCTCGTACCGGGCGTCGCCGATCCCGGTCACCTGACGCAGGTCACCCACCGACCGGAAGCCACCGCTGCGCTCACGGTGGTCGACGATCCGTTGGGCCAGCACCGGCCCCACCCCGGGCAGGGCGTCGAGCTGCGCGACGGTGGCGGTGTTGAGGTTGACCTTCCCGCCACCCGGACCGGCTCCGCTGCCCACGGACGGTCCGTCTCCGGCCTGTCCGGCCGCACCCGGTGGTGGTGTGACACCGACCAGGATCAGTTCGCCGTCGGCCACCTTGCGGGCCAGGTTGAGCAGCGCCACGTCGACCCCGGGCTGCGCCCCGCCCGCGGCGGCGACGGCGTCCGCGACCCGTGCTCCGACGGGCAGGCGGACCAGTCCGGGTCGGCGTACCTTGCCGGCGACCGCGACCACCAGCTCGGCGGGGCTCGCGCCGACACCGCCGGCGTGGGGTGAGCCGGAGGCGAAGGGTGCCGCCTCGGCCGGCACCTCCGGGACCGGCTCGCTGTGCGGACGCGACAACCAGGCCCAGACCGCCGCGCCGAGCACCACCACGGCGGCCAGTACGGCAAGGGCCCGGACGCCGCGCCGGCCCGGGTCGAACGCGCCCGGCCCGGTCAGCCGGCGCGGCGCCGTGCCGTCCGGGCCGGCGTCCTCACCACCGGCGGCCGCGCGGGCCTTTCCATCGGCGGTCACGCCGCCCGGCGGGGGCTGCACGGCGGAGGACCGAGCCGCTTCCGCCCCGGCGGTCGCTTCGGCCGTCGAGGCGTTCTCCCACCCGGAGAACCCAGGCTCCGGCGCGGTGGTCGCCCGCCTTGGGACATCACCCCGCGGGTCGGTGGCCGGCCATGCCGGGCGCACCCCAGGATCGGGGCCGAAGAGCCGGTCCAGGCGCTCCCGCACGATCGTCTCGTCGTCGTCGGACACCGGGCGAAGTTAGCTCCGGCCTCGGCCCTCCGGCCGTCCGATCGTCCGCCGCTGTGGACAACCAGCCACACTGTGGACAACGCCCTGATCATGGACAGATCTGCTATGCGGCGCCAGCCCGCCGGCCGTCCTCGGCAACCGATCCCCGCCCGTCACCGCCGGAGAGCGGTCGCGCGTTCGGATCTCCGGCCGTACCGGTTCATCTCCCGTTCCGGTCCCCGTTATCTCCGACCGATAGGACTTTGCTTCCGTCATCGAGGGCAGCAAACGGGGGCCACACATGGATCTGGTACTGGCGTGGTTCGCCAACCGCACGCTCTCCGACGGTGCCCGCCGTACCGCCCGGAGACGGTTCGAGAAGGCGGTCAACGGGCTGGTACCGAAGACCTACCAGCGGTACGAGGCCGGCGGTGACGACTGGGGCGTGACCGTGCTGCACCCCGCCGACCGGGGCGCGTACCGGTGGCCGGCGGTCGCCGTCGAGGGACCGGTCACCGCCGTGTCGCTCGGGCTGCCGGTGGGGCCGGAGCTGGCCGGAGGTCCGGTCGACCTGGCCCGGGACCTGCTCACCGGCGCTGACGTGCACCGGGAGGTCGTGCCGCCGTTCGGCCTGCTCGCCCTGGACAGCACGGGTCGGTTCGCCGTCCAGCAGGACTGGCTCGGCATGTGCCGGCTCTTCGTCGGCGAGGCCGACGGTGTCACCGCCCTGGCCAACCGTCCCAGCCCGCTGGCCAGCTTTCTGACCGGCAGGGTCACGCCGGACCTCGACGGATGGACGTCGTACGCCCTCTGTGGACACTTCGGGGGCGAGCTGTCGCCGATCCACGGCACCCGGCTGCTGCGCCCCGGCGAGCGGATCACCGGCGAACGTCGCGGCGGCGGTGGCTGGACGGTGACCTCGCAACGCCGGTACGCGGCCGACGACATCGTGCTGGCCGGTATCGAGGCCCGGGGACGCCCGCTGGAGGAGTCGCTGGACCGGGCCGCCCACGCGCTCACCACCAGCACCGACAGCTTCTACCGGCTGTACGACGGCGAGATGACCATGGGTCTCTCCGGCGGCAAGGACTCCCGACTCATCGCCGCCGCGGTCATCGCCAGCGGTCGGCTGCCCCGGTTCTACACCCACGAGGACACCAGGGCCGAGGGTGAGGTCGCCCGGCGCCTCGTCCAACTGCTCCAGGACAAGCGCGGCCTGCGGCCGGAGCACGAACTGGGGCTCGCCGGCGCCCCCGCCGCCGTCCTCGACGTGGGCCTGCGCGAGCGCATCCGCCGGCTGCAACGGCAGTACGACTACCAGTACCCCTCGTCGTACGCCGTCCGGCCGGCCGTGCCGGTGCGGCTGCCGGAGTCCCTCCCTCCGGCCACCCTCAGCGGTGCGGCCGGGGAACTCGCCATCGACTTCTGGTATCCGAAGGAGGGGGCCGACGGTCGGTCGACCCCGGCGGAGGCGGCCGCGGCGCGGGTGATGGGTGCGCTGCCGGTCACGTTCGTCGCCCCGGACGCCGTCGCCCGGGAGCAGGCCCGGGTCGCCGACCTGCTGGCCCACGCCGACGACCTCGGCATCCAGGGCCTGGCGCTGGCCGACTACCTCTACCTGACCGAGCGGATGCGCCGGTGGAGCAGTGCGGCGTACACGGTGGGGCTGATCGCGCCGTGCCTCTCCCCCGCGTTCGTCGCCGCCTCGTTCACCCTCACCCTCGAGCAGAAGCGCGACCGGACCATGCACCGGCGGCTGACCGGCCGGCTGGTTCCGGAGTGGGCCGAGGTGCCGTACGTCAGCGCCTCGACCGGGCCGTCCACCGCGACCCGGATCTGGGACGGTGACGGGATACCCGCCATCTGCGACCTGCTGGACACCGCGCAGGGCCCGATCAGCCAACTGATCCAGCGGCCGCGGGTGGTACGCACGCTCGCCCGGCACGTCCAGGGCACCGGGCCGGCCAACCACAAGCTCCTGCAGCACTTCGCCTACCTCGCGGTCGCCTCGCACCAACTGGAACCCGGGACGGCCCGCAGGTCCTCCTCGGTCACGTACGCCCGGATCACCGGCACCCCGGTGCCCCGGCCGCCGCACCGCCGCGCCCTGTCCCGGCTGGCCCGGGTGAGCGGGGTCCGGGCCGGGCGCCGGATCTGGACCGGTATCCGCCGTCGCGCGGCCGA
Organism: Plantactinospora sonchi; assembly: GCF_036422035.1. Taxonomy (NCBI): domain Bacteria; kingdom Bacillati; phylum Actinomycetota; class Actinomycetes; order Micromonosporales; family Micromonosporaceae; genus Plantactinospora; species Plantactinospora sonchi. The sequence continues at coordinate 44,574 of NZ_JAZGQK010000041.1, read as the reverse complement.
CGATCAGCGATGAACAGGCCCGGGTCGACGCGACCTCGGCAGGTCGTGTCGGCCCGGGCCGGCCGTGCCCGGCTCAGTACGGGTTGCTGGCGTGGGTCAGCGTCTCCCACGCGACGAAGAGGTAGTTCGTGCCGGCCGGACGCTGCTGCTCGGTGAGCTGCTGGGTACGGGTCATCGGCACGCCGCGCCGGAAGTTCAGCGCGTTGAACGCGACCTCGGTGACCGGGCCGAGGCCGAGGGTCAGCGAGCCGCCGCAGATCGAGGACGGCACCGGGTCACCCAACTCGTAGCGGGCGTGCAGGCCGAGCGCGTGCCGGAGCCGGTCCTGGATCTCGGGATAGATGTCCTGGCCCTGGTGCCGGAGCGTCTCCGCGACGTGGGAGATCGCCGAGATGCCGTACCCGGTGTGGGTGAAGTCCCGGCAGGTCTCCTGGGACAGGCCGTCGACGAACGTCGCCTGGTCGTGCCAGTACGACACCACCTCGGCCCGGGTGTCGATGTGGCTGCCGACCGGTCCCCGGGGGTAGGCGCCGTCGGTGGTCAGGTAGAGGAAGGCGGGCAGCCGGTCGCGGAACTTGGCGAGCGCCCGGTCGTAGACACCCCGGTCCTCCAGGAAGACCGAGATGCCGAGGGCGGCCTCCATCATGCTCAGTTCCCAGTTGCCGTTGCTCGTCATGTTGCCGTTGACGATCTCCGGCAGGTAGACGTTGCGGAGCATGGTGGCGAACCGGTTGACGCCGGTCGAGGACCAGCCGCCGTACGTGTAACGGATGATCTCCGCAGCCCGGGGCCAGCTCGATCCGGCCCAGGCGGTCTGCAGCGGAGCGTTGCTGTTGGTGTGGTCCTGGATCACCGCCGACCAGGCGTCCATGATCTGGATGGCCTTCTCGGCGTACCGGCTGTCCTGGGTGATGTACCAGGCCAGCGCGAGGGTGTACGCGGCGAGCGCGTCCTGCCGTTCGTCGGTGCAGCCGTTGTTGGGGTTCGAGTACGACCCGCACTCGACGACCGCCCGCGGCTTCGGGGTACGCGACAGCGAGGCGAAGTTGCTCGCCATCATCTGGTCGTAGGCGCCGCGCCAGGGTTGTGCGCCGGCGTTGACCCGGGACCGGATGAAGTCGAGTTGCGGGCGGCTGACCAGCACCCCGGGGTGGGTGAAGGTGGCCGGCGCGGCCTGGGCCGGCGACGAGGTGCCGGGAGCGGCGTACGGGACCACCACCGCCGTCGCGGCCAGCAGTGCGCCGAGGGCGATCAGGCGGGGGATCCTGCCCCGGAGACGTGACCTGGACACAGCACTTCCTCCTGCTCGGAACACGGAGGCGCCGCCGACCGGGCGACGACTCTTAGGAAGGTTTCTTATCCAATGCGATCACGCGAATCGACCACAGTCAACCCGTTGCGGGGCCAGGTGTTAGGAAGGGGCCCTTCCTATACAAAAAGCGATAACAGGGGGCCCTTCCTTACACCCGGTGCACCACGACACAGGCCAGGCCCGGCCCGACGTGCGCGCCGACCACCGCGCCCGCCTCGGTCACGTACCGGGTGCGCAGCCGGGGGCCGAGCCGGGAGGCGAGCGCCTCGGCGAGTTCGGCGGCCCGCCCCGGGGCGGCGAGATGGTGGACGGCGACGTCGACATCACCCGGCCCGGCCTCCTCGACGGCCAGGTCGACCAGCCGGGCCAGCCCCCGCCCGGCGGTACGGACCCGGTCCCGCAGCGCGATCGTGCCGTTGACGACGTGCAGGATCGGCTTGACCGACAACGCCGTGCCGAGCAGCGCCCCGGCGGCGTTGATCCGGCCACCGCGCCGGAGGAGTTCCAGGGTGTCGAGATAGAAGAGGGTGCTGGTCCGGTCGATGGTGTCGAGCGCGGCCTGCCGTACCTCCGCCAGCGGCGCGCCCCGGTCGGCGGTCTCGCCGGCGGCGACGGCCGGAAAACCCAGGCCCATCCCGGTCGATCGGGCGTCGACCACGGCGACCCGGTCACCGACCTCGGCGGCGGCGAGCCGGGCCGCCTCGACCGTGCCGGAGAGTTCCGCCGACAGGTGTACCGAGACCACGCCGGTGGCCCCGTCCCCGAGCAGTCGGCGGTACGTCCGGACGAACTGTTCCGGGGCCGGACGGGAGGTGGTCATCGTGCTCCGCCGCGCACTCAACGCCCGGGCGGCGTCGGCCGGGGTGACGTCGACGCCCTCCAGCCCGGCCACCCCGTCCGCGACGACGGTGAGCGGCACGACGGTGAGCCGGTACCGGTCGGCGAGTTCCGGCGGGAGGTAGGCGGTGGAGTCGGTGACAACCGCGACGGGCATTCCGGCACGGTAGCCGATCATCCGGGGAAAGAGAGAGTGCGTGGCCGCCGGGTCTGACCGGACGGGGCGCGACTCGGCGTCCGTCCGGCGAGGCCGACCACCAACGAGGCCGACCGCTGACGGGGCGTCGACCCGACGCCCGTCGACGGGGCCGACCGCCGGCGGGACGTGACCCGACGCCCGTCGGCGGGGCCCGACGCGGAGCGCGGCCGGGCGGGGGTCAGATGGCGGCCGGTGTCGGTCCCTGGGCGATCAGCCCGACGTTGTGGCCGCGCAGCTGCCAACCGCGGACCTCGTCGTGCCGGAGTTCGGTCCAGTGGCAGTTGTTCAGCGAGCCGACGGCGCGGAGCACCAGGGAGTCCCAGCCGAGCAGGTAACCGCAGCCCTGCCGGGCACCGCCGCCGTGCGTGGCAACCACGACGGTGCCGCCCGGTGTCGCGTCGGCCGCGTCCTGCAACGCGGTGCCGACCCGCTTGCCGAGCTCGTCGAGGCTCTCCACCTCGCAGCCGGGATCCGGCTCGCCGGCGCGCCAGCGGGTGTGCTCGACGGGGAACCGTTGGGCGACCTCGGTCATGGTGAGCCCCTGCCACTGCCCGTAGAACCGTTCCCGCAGCCGGGGGTCGGTCCGGACCGGCAGGCCGGTCACCGCGACCAGGGCGGCGGCGGTGTCGGCGGCCCGGCTCAGGTCGCTGGCGACGATGGCGTCGGGCCGGAGCGCGGCCAGCAGCGGTGCGGCGGCGGCGGCCTGTTCCCGGCCGAGGTCGTTGAGCGGTACGTCGAGCTGTCCCTGCACCCGGTTGACGGCGTTCCAGTCGGTGTTGCCGTGCCGCCAGACGATCAGCCGGGTCATTCGGCGGCGCCCGCCTCGGCCTCCACCAGGTCCCGGTCCACGAACGGGACGGTCGGGCAGTCCTTCCAGAGCCGGTCGAGAGCGTAGAACTCGCGCTCCTCGGTGTGCTGGACGTGCACCACCAGGTCGACGTAGTCGAGCAGCACCCAGCGGCCCGCCCGTTCGCCCTCCCGTCGCACCGGCTTGGCCTTCTCCGGCAGGCCGGCCAGCCGTTCCTCGATCGCGTCCACGATCGCGGTCACCTGGCGCTCGTTGGGCGCGGAGGCGAGCAGGAACGCGTCGGTGATCACCAGCTGGTCCGACACGTCGATGATGACGATGTCCTGCGCCTTCTTGTCGGCGGCGGCCTGCGCGGCGGCCGTTGCCAGCTCATGGGCGCGTTCGGAAGCTGTCACCATTCTCCTTCGATCAACCGTAGGGCCCTTCTAGCCTCTCACACGAGGGCGTCGTACGGCCCGGCGGTTATCAGAACGACAAGGCACGTACCGGGCGAAATCACCCCTGGTACAGCCGTCGTTTCGCGATGTACTGCACCACACCGTCCGGCAGCAGGTACCAGACCGGGCCACCGGCGGCCACCCGGCGGCGGCAGTCGGTCGAGGAGATGGCCATCGCCGGGACCTCCACCAGACTCACCGTGTCGGCCGGCAGGTGCGCGTCGGACAGTTCGAAGCCGGGACGGGTCACCCCGATGAAGTGCGCCAGCTCGAACATCTGGTCGAGATCCTTCCAGGAGAGGATCTTCTCCAGCGCGTCGGCTCCGGTGATGAAGAACAGCTGCACCTTCGGGCCGTACTGGTCGTGCAGGTCACGCAGAGTGTCGACGGTGTAGGTCGGCCCGCCCCGGTCGATGTCGACCCGGCTGACCTGGAACCGCGGGTTCGAGGCGGTGGCGATCACGGTCATCAGGTAGCGGTCCTCGGCCGGGCTGACCGGCTCGTCCGCCTTCTGCCAGGGCTGCCCGGTGGGTACGAACAGCACCTCGTCCAACTCGAACCGGTCGGCCACCTCGTTCGCGGCGACCAGGTGCCCGTGATGGATCGGGTCGAACGTGCCCCCCATGATCCCTATCCGTCGGATCTTCTCCTCCACGTGGTGATCGTAGGCCGGCCGCCCCGCCGGACGGCCCCGGCATGGGACAGATCGCAGTGCCGGGGCGACCGGCGGCAGGCGGGGCGGTTCGGCGGGACGGCGGTTCGGCGGGACGGCTCAGCGGGTGCGGGCGAGCAGGGCCCGGCGCAGGTCGTCGTCGGCGTCGGTGATCACCCGACGCAGCCCGCGCGGCAGGTCAGGCCGGGCCAGCAGCGCCGCCGCCAGCTCCCGGGTCCGCGTCGAGACGGCGTAGCGCGGATAGCCGGCGGCCGCGACCCGGTCGGCCACCCACTGGGTACGCCGACCGGCCGCCTCGCCGATCTCGGCGAAGTACCGCTCCACGTAGGACGCGGTCAGCTCGGTCTGCTCGGGTTGCCAGAAACCCGTCGCGTTGGCCAGCACCAGCCGGTTGGAGAGGTCGGTGTCCGCCATGACGACCTGCCAGGCCCGTTGCTTGGCGCCCCGGTCCGGTCGCGCCGCCCGGCACTCCGCCGCCCGCTCCGCCCCGGTGGCGCTGGGGTCGGCGACCTGCTCGGCGGCGATCTCCGACTCCCCCACCGCACCGAGTACGGCGAGCCGGCGCAACACCGTCCAGCGCAGGTCGGTGTCGACGGCGAGCCCGGCAGGTACGTCCCCACCGGCGAGCCAGCCGGTGAGCCGGCCGACGTCCCGGGTCGATGCGATCAGTCCCCGGGCGGCGGTGAGCTGCATGGAGTCGCCGGCCTTCGCCTCGGTCAGCAACCTGTCGCAGGCCGCCGCCACCCCGGCCAGCGCCGCCTCCCGCGCGTCCGGGTCCAGGTAGCGGTCGATCAGTGGCCGCACCATGGTCAACACGTCCTGAACGACGATGACCTCGGTCTCGGCCGGCAGGGCCGAGGTGATCATCTCCACCAGGTCGGTGACAGGTCGGTCCGCGTCGGTGGCCGCGTCGATCATCCCGCCCCAGAGCACCGCCCGGGCCAGCGGGTCGGCCAGTCCGGGCAGCACCTCCGGCACGGCGGCGGCGGAGGCCGGATCAAGACGGATCTTGGCGAAGGTCAGGTCGCCGTCGTTCGGCAGCAGCACCCGGGCCGCCGGTTCGCCGGCCAGCCCGGCGAGCACCGTACGGCCCTGGTCGTGCGCCGGGTCGAGATCCACCTCGAACCGGCGGCGCAGCCGGACGTCCGGGTCGGCTGTCCCCCCAGGCCCGGTCGGTACCGTCCCCGTCGAGGCGGCGTCGTAGAGCCCGACCCCGATCCGGTGCGGACGCAGCACCGGGTACGCCGTCGGCGCGCTCTGCACGATGGCGACCTCGGCGTAGCGCCCGTCCCCGGTCAGCCGTACCTCGGTCCGCAGCGTGTTCACCTGCGGTTGGCGCAGCCACACCTCGGCCCAGCCGCCCAGGTCCCGACCGCTGCTGGCGGAGAGCGCGGCGAGCAGGTCGGCGAGGGTGGCGTTGCCGAACCGGTGGGCGGCGAAGAAGGCCCGCAGCCCGGCCAGGAACGCCTCGTCACCGAGCCAGGCGACGAGCTGGCGGAGCACCGCGGCACCCTTGGCGTACGAGATCCCGTCGAGGTTGGAGAGCCCCTGCGCGGCGTCGGTCACCTCCGGCGGCGCCACCGGATGGGTGGACGGGCGCTGGTCGGCCGTGTATCCCCAGGCCTTGCGGCGCAGCCCGAACGTGGTCCAGGCCCGGTCGAACCGGGTCGCCTCGGCGATCACCCGGGTGCCGAAGTACTCGGCGAACGACTCGTTCAGCCACAGGTCGTCCCACCAGCGCAGGGTGACCAGGTCACCGAACCACATGTGCGCCATCTCGTGCGCCACGACGTTGGCCCGCGACTCGCGCTCGTCGTCGGTGACCGCGGACCGGAAGACCAGGTCGTCGCGGAAGGTCACCAGGCCCGGGTTCTCCATCGCCCCCATGTTGAACTCCGGGACGAATGCCTGGTCGTACTTGCCGAACGGGTAGCGCACCTCGAACAGTTCGTGCAGCCGGTCCAGGCACTGACGGGTGACCGTGAAGATCTCCTCGGCCTCCCGGTCGAGGTGCCCGGCGAGCGACCGGCGGCAGTAGAGGCCCAGCGGGATCCCGTCATGCTCCGCCCGGACCACGTGGTACGGCCCCGCGACGACGGTCACGAAGTACGTGGCCAGCGGCGGGGTCGGCGCGAACTCCCACCGGCCCGGGGCCGGGGTGCCGGCGAGTTCACCGTTACCGGCCACGGTCCACTCCGGCGGCGCGGTGACGGTCAGGGTCACCGGCGCCTTCAGGTCGGGCTGGTCGAAGCAGGCGAAAATCCGCTGCGCGTTGTCCATACCGGACATGGCGTAGAGGTAGCAGGCGCCGTCGGCGGGGTCCACGAACCGGTGCAGCCCCTCCCCGCTGTTCGAGTACGCCATCTCCGCCTCGACGGTGAGCACGTTCTCGGCACCCAGCCCGGTCAGCGGGTACTGGTTGTCCGCCAGCGCCTCCGGGTCCAGGTCGACGCCGTTGAGGCGTACCCGGAGCAGTTGCGCGGGTCGGACCTCGACGAAGGTGGTGGCACCCGGCGTCGTACACCGGAAGTGGACGGTGGTGGTGGACCGGAAGGTCCGCTCGTCGCCGGTCAGGTCCAGGTCGATGGCGTAGGACTCGGCGGCGAGCAGGGCGGCGCGCTCGGCGGCCGCTACCCGGGTCAGGCTCGACATCCGCATATCCTGCACCATGGGATCCCGCAGGCGGCGGATCCGGCGACCCGTTGATGGAGGAACCGACGATGGCGCAGCATCCGAAGGGCGATTTCGACCTGTCGCGCGCCGTGTGGCAACGTGCCGAGGGAGACGATTCGGAGGGCGCGGTCGAGATCGCCTTCGTCGACGACCTGATCGGCATGCGGAACTCCGCCGAGCCGGACGGTCCCGTGCTGGTCTTCACCCAGGCGGAGTGGGACGCCTTCGTGGCCGGCGCCCAGGACGGCGAGTTCGACCTCGAGTGAACCGGGTCGGCCGTCGGCCCTGGTCAACGCAGGTAGTCCCCGAGTAGGGCCGGCGTCAGTCCGGCCTCGTGCATCGCGGTCAGCGCGGCGGTGAAGTCGTCGACGAACCGGTCCCGGAAGTGCATCAGGATGATGTCCCCGGCGTGCACCCGGTGTTCCGCGGTCTGGTAGCGGACCTTGCCCTTGTCCACGGTCTCCGTCCAGAAGAAGGCCGCCTTCAGGCCGCAGTCCCGGGTCGCCCGCAGCGTGGTGTCGTCCCTGCTGCCGCCCGGCGGGCGGAACAGGAGCGGGCGGCGGCCGTACCAAGCGGCCAACCGGTCGGCGGATCCGCAGATCTCGCGCCGCTGGGTCCGGTACGACTTGCCCCGCAGCACCTGGTGGGTGACGGTGTGCGCCTCGATGGCCACGTTGTCCGGCAGGCCGCGGAAGAAGTCGGGGTCGTCCTTGACCGCGTTGGTGGTGAGGAAGAGCGTCACCGGCACGTGCGCGTCGACGAGCAGTTGGCGCGCCTCCGGCTTCCTGATCCAGCCGTCGTCGATGGTCAGGAACGCCACCGGCTGTTCGGTGGGGATCCGGCTGTACCAACCGGCCAGCGGGCCGTCGGGCACGGTCACCGGTTCCGGCACCGGCGCCGCCGGGAAGCGCGGCAGCCGGGCCGCGTACGGACCGGTCGGGACGGGGGTCGGGTTGCCGGGTCCGCCGTCCGCCGGGGACCGGCCCGCCCCGCCGGCCGCCGGGGACCGGTCCCCGGCCGGTCCGGTTCCACAGCCGCCCAGGCCGGACAGCGCAGCGGCGAACACCACGGCGAGCACCGGTACGGCCAGCGCCCGGCGCCGGCCACCGCCCCGTGCCGCCGACGAGCGTGCTGCCCGGACCGCCGCGACAGCAAGGTGAATCCGGTTCGCGCCCATCCGCCGACCCTAGGACGACAGACACCCCTCGCCAAGTGATGATCTTCATCGGGATCCGGAGCAAACTTCCTGGTCAGTCGGTCGTCCAGGACGGCCGCGGCGGTAATCAGCTTGCCGGCCCGAAACCGCCGCACCTACTCTGATCTTGACCTCGCGGCTGCTGAACCGACGAGCACAACCGGATACCGGCGGCACCGTCCGCCCGCCCGCACGCGTCCCGCGCGTGCCGATGGCCCACATCCACCTCCTGGCAGCCCCGAAAGGTTTCGCGTGCCCTCCTCAACTCCCACCGGACGAAGCTCAGCTCCGACCAGACGACCCGACCCCCGACCGGTCCGGATCGACGACTCCTGGCTCCACCTGCCCAACCCGTACGACGTTCCGGTCGAGATCTGCGCCCGAGCAGACGTACCTGTCGAATCCGTGGCGATCGACGAACTGCTCACCGTGCTGGAGACCGCCGACACGCTGCGGCGGCTCGGGCACGCCGTACCCGGGCTCGACACCGAGCCGCGCCTCGACCGGGTCGTCTGCACCCCCGACTTCCACAAGGGTGCCGGCATCCCGATCGGCACGGTGCTGCGTACCGTCGGCGCGCTGATCCCGCAGGCGGTCGGCAACGACATCAACTGCGGAATGCGGGTCGAGGCCACCTCGCTGACCGTGGAGCAGGTCCGGCCGCACCTCGACCGCCTGGAACGACGGCTACGACACCTGTTCTTCGAGGGGGGCCGCCGAATAGGGCTGACCCCCCGACAACGCGAGGGACTGCTCCGGGAGGGACTGCCGGGGCTGCTCGCCGACGGCGTACCCGGTGGGCCGGCCGCTCGGGCCGACGCCGGCGCCTGGCGGCAGGTCGGCCCGGACGACCTCGGCGACCTGGACGGCCGACTGCACTCGGTCGGCTTCCCGGTCTCCTCCGCCGACGACTTCCAGGACTGGATCACCAGCGGCGGCGGGACGAGTTACGACAGCATCATCGGCAGTGTCGGCGGCGGCAACCACTTCGCCGAACTGCAGTACGTCTCCCGGGTGCACGACGGCGCGACCGCGTACGCCTGGGGTCTGACCCCCGGTCAGGTGGTGCTGATGGTGCACAGCGGTTCGCTCTCGCTCGGCCACCAGGCCAACGCGACCGGCCGCGACCAGGCGAAGGCGGCCTGGCCGCGCACGGTGCCGATGCCCCGCAACCGGATCCTGCCGATGCTGCTCGACGAACGGACGGCGACCGGACGGCAGCGTTACCTGACCGCGTTCGCCAACGCGGCGAACTTCGCCATCGGCAACCGGTTCTTCCTGGCGCTGATGATGCGGGCCGGGCTCGCTGACATCAGCGCCGGAGAACTCCGGTCACGACTGGTCTACGACGCACCGCACAACCTGCTCTGGCCGGAACCGGACGGCGCCGTCCTGCACCGCAAAGGCGCCACCCCGGCGGGCGGGGCGGACGGCACCGGTCGGGACGGTGGCCGGGCCTGGGGTGAGCCGGTGCTGGTCCCGGGCTCGATGGGCGCACCGAGCCACCTGCTCCGCGGGCTCGGCAATCCCCGGTCGCTGGGCAGCGCCTGCCACGGCGCGGGGCGCAGCGTGCCCCGGGGTGCGGCAGCCCGGGGCAGCGACGACCAACTGGACGCGTTCCTGCGGGAGTTCCGGGTGGTCACCCCGCTCGACCCCGGCGATCCGACGGTGGCCGGCCGGCGGGACATCGTGGACGCCTGGCGGCGTGACCTGAAGCAGGAGGCGCCCTGGGTGTACAAGGAGGTCGGCCCGGTGGTGGAGAGCCTGCGCACCGCCGGGGTGGCTGAGCCGGTGGTGGAACTGCGGCCGATCCTGACAGTGAAGGGATGATCTCCCGGCCGCCGGTCGTGGTGGCCGCCGGGAAGCGACACCTCCGGCCGTCAAGGGGGTGACCCGAGGTCGGGCCGGTCGGGCGGAGTAGTTTCGCCCGACCGGCCCCGACCCGCTCCGATGATCCGTGGAGGCGGTGCGTCGGGGTCCGGGCGACAACATCCCATTGACGAACGTCGCGAGTTTGGCCCGTAGTCCCGGGATGCTCACTCCGGGCGCGGCGAGGCTGCCCACTCCGGCGTGTCCCCCTAGCGTGACAGGTCCTTTGTCCACTTGGAGCTGCGCCAAGTTGGGGAGCATGCATGCCGTCACCCGCGCAACCGTCATCAACCGCCCGTCTGCTCCGCACCGGCCTCACGGTCGCCCTGATCGCCGCGCTGGCCGCACCGGTCACCGGCGGCACGGCACCGGCCGCCGCGGTGGTGCTGCCCACCGGTTTCCAGGAGCAGGTCGTCTTCACCGGCCTCAACCAGCCGACCAATCTGGAGTTCGCTCCGGACGGCCGGATCTTCGTCGCCGAGAAGGGCGGCCGGATCAAGGTGTACGACGACCTCGCGGACACCACGGCGAGCGTCTTCGCCGACCTGTCGGCGAACGTGCACAACCAGCACGACCGAGGGCTGCTCGGCCTCACCCTGCACCCGGACTTCCCGACCCAGCCGTACGTGTACGTGCTGTACGCGTACGACGCGCCACCCGGGCAGACCGCGCCGTACTGGAACGACAACTGTGCCTCGGTCGGCGGCACCAACGGCGGCCGGTGCGTGGTGACCGGTCGACTCTCCCGGTTGACCGCCAGCGGCGACACCATGACCGGCACCGAGCAGGTCTTCGTGCAGGACTGGTGCCAGCAGTACGCCAGCCACGCCACCGGTGACCTGGCCTTCGGCGCCGACGGCATGCTCTACGTCAGCGCGGGCGACGGAGCCAGCTACGACCTGGTCGACTACGGCCAGCTCGGCAACCCGCACAACCCCTGCGCCGACCCGCCCGGCGGGGCGATGACCCCGCCGACCGCCGAGGGCGGCGCGCTGCGCGCCCAGGACCTGCGGACCCCGGCCGACCCGACCAGCCTGGACGGCACGGTGCTCCGGCTGGACCCGCTGACCGGCGCCGCCGCCCCGGGCAACCCGCTCGCGGCCAGCGCCGACCCGAACACCCGACGGATCGTCGCCCAGGGCCTGCGCAACCCGTACCGGTTCACCGTCCGGCCCGGCACCAGCGAGGTCTGGCTCGGTGACGTCGGCTGGACTCGGTGGGAGGAGGTCAACCGGGTGGCCAACCCGACGTCCGGGGTGACCAACTTCGGCTGGCCCTGCTACGAGGGCACCGGGCGGCAGAGCGGATACGACGGCGCCAACCTCGACCTCTGCGAGAACCTCTACACCGGTGACGGCCAGACCGCGCCGTTCTACACGTACGACCACGCGGCCCGGGTCGTCACCGGGGAGGCGTGCCCGACCGGCAGCTCGTCGGTCTCCGGAGCCGCCTTCTACCCGGCGGCCGGTGGCAGCTACCCGACCGAGTACGCCGGTGCGCTCTTCTTCTCCGACTACTCCCGGGACTGCATCTGGGCGATGCTGCCCGACGCGCCAGGCGGGCTGCCGGGGGCGGCGAACCGCCGTACCTTCGGCAGCGCCGCGGCCAACCCGGTCGACCTCGAGATGGGCCCCGGTGGCGACCTCTACTACGTCGACCACGCCGGTTCGGTACGCCGGGTCCGCTACTTCCCCGGCAACCAGCCGCCGGTCGCCTCGATCAGCGCCACGCCGACCTCCGGCACGGCCCCGCTGACCGTCACCTTCGACGGCACCGGATCCTCCGACGCCGACCCGGCCGACGTGGGCCGGCTCCGCTTCGAGTGGGACTTCACCAACGACGGCACCGTCGACGCGACCACCCCGACGGCGACGTACACCTACCCGGCCGGCGGACCGTACACCGCCCGGCTGACCGTGTACGACACGTTGAACGCCTCGGCCACCCAGACGGTGCCGATCCAGACCGGCAACAGCATGCCCACCGCGGTGATCGACACCCCGGACGCGGGCTTCACCTGGGCGGTCAACGACACGATCAGCTTCACCGGCCACGCCACCGACCCCGACCAGGGCACCCTGCCGGCCAGCGCCCTGCAGTGGCGGATGCTGCTGCACCACTGCTACACGCTGGACAACTGCCACACCCACACGCTGCAGGACTTCACCGGGGCCAGCGGCAGTCTGTTCGGGCCCGACCACGAGTACCCGTCCTACCTGGAACTGGTCCTGACCGCCACCGACAGCGGCGGGCTGGCCCACAGCACCAGCGTCCGGCTCGACCCGAAGACCGTCGACCTGACCTTCGACACCAGCCCGACCGGGCTGCGGCTGGTCGTCGGCGCCACCGAACAGGCGACGCCGTTCACCCGTACCGTCATCCAGGGGTCGAGCAACACGGTCAGCGCGGTCACCCCGCAGACCGTGGGCGGCGTCCCGTACGTCTTCGGCAGTTGGTCCGACGGCGGCGGCCAGTCACACGTGATCACGGCGCCGGCCACGCCGACCAGCTACACCGCGACGTACGCGCCGCAGTCCGGCAGTGTCCGGCTGCCGCAGTCGCAGTGGTCGGTGGCCGGGGCGGACAGTCAGGAGACCCTGCTGGTCAACGGCCGTCCCAACAATGTCCGGGACGGCAGTTCCTCGTCGATCTGGCACACCCAGCGGCTGCTGAGCAGTCCGAACCACCCGCACTGGATCGACCTGGACCTGGGCTCGACCCGGACCGTGAACCGGCTCTACTACCTGCCCCGGCAGGGTTCCACCGCCGGCCGGATCACCGGCTACGAGGTGTACGTCTCGAACAGCCGGAGCAGTTGGGGCACTCCGGTAGCGACCGGCACCTTCCCGAACAGCGCGGCGGAGCAGACCGTGACCATCCCGCCGACCAGCGGCCGGTACATCCGGTTGCGTACCCTCGGCGCCGTCGACGGCAGCCGGTGGGCGACCGTCGCCGAACTCAACGTCGGCGTACCCGGCTGAAAGGAAGGGCCCCTTCTTATCGCTCTTTGTAGAGGAAGGGGCCCTTCCTTTCACCTCCGCACCGGCAAGTGGGGGGTGCCGGCCCGGCCGCCCTGCTACCGTTGACGGCGTGCGGATGACAACGACCAGTTGGTGGGCGCCCTGACGGGCGGCCCTCGCATCCGCGTACCCGAAACAGCCAACGGCCGCCCCTCCCGGGCGGCCGTTTCGTTTGCGCTCCCCCGGGCGGTGGCGGCCCCCGTACCGGCAAGGAGTTACCGACCATGACCCCGACCGCGTCCCTCACCACGCCCACCGCGCACCCGCGGCCGACCCCCGGGGTACGCCGGATCACCGGCCTCAAACCCACCGGGCACCTGCACCTGGGCAACCTGCTCGGTGCGATCCGGCCGATCGTGACCGGCCAGTACCGCGCGGAGACCATCGTCTTCCTCGCCGACCTGCACGCGCTCACCGTGACGCACCAGCCGAACGAGGTACGGGCGAACACCCTGGAACAGGCGACCACGCTGCTCGCCGCCGGGCTCGACCCGGACCGGGTGACCCTCTACGTGCAGTCCCAGGTGCCGCAGCACACCGAGCTGCACTACCTGCTGGAGTGCACCACCGGCTACGGGGAGGCACAGCGCATGATCCAGTTCAGGGAGAAGTCCGTCACCCAGCCGAATGTCCGGCTGAGCCTGCTCAGCTATCCGGTGCTGATGGCCGCCGACATCCTGCTGCACGACGTGCACGAGGTGCCGGTCGGCGCCGACCAGAGCCAGCACCTGGAACTCACCCGGGCGGTCGCCAACCGGTTCAACACCCGCTACGGCGACACGTTCGTGGTGCCCCGCGCGGTCCTCCCGACCGTCTCGGCCAGGGTGATGGACCTGGCCGACCCGACCAGGAAGATGGGCAAGACCGCCGAGACCGACGCGGGAATCATCTTCCTGCTCGACCCGCCGGAGGTGATCCGCCGCAAGGTGACGCGCGCGGTGACCGATCCCGGCCGTACCGTCGAGTACGACCCGCAGTCCCGCCCCGGGTTGGCGAACCTGCTGGACATCCTCGCCGCCGCCGTAGGTGACCCACCCACCGCGCTGACCGCCGGCTACCGGTCGTACGCCCAGCTCAAGACGGCGGTGGTGGAGGCCGTCGACGGGTTGCTGCGGCCGATCCGGCTCCGGCACGCCGAACTCGCCCGCGATCCCGGGTACGTCCGGCAGGTGCTGGTCGAGGGAGCGGAACGTGCCCGGGACAGCGCGGCCGACACGGTGTACCGGGCCAAGCGGGCAATCGGCCTGCTGACCTGAAGCGACCACCGGTCCCGGCCGAGCGGACGCCTCCCCGGCTCACCGACCGACCCGACGCCCCGGCGGCCAGGTCGGCCCCGGTCAGCCGAGCCGACGCCCGACGCCACGCCAGCCGAGCCGCCGGCGGAAAGCACGGCCTCGGTCAGCCGAACCGACGCCGGCGCGACGACGGTCGGCCTGGCGGGGCGGCGGGTGTCAGGCCGGGACCGGGAGTCGCTTCTCGAAACAGACGCTCTGCGGGTTGTCGACGTACTCGCCGTAGACCGCGATCTCGGCGTAGCCGGCGGAGACGTACAGCCCGATCGCGCGGACGAGCTGGCGACCGGTCTCCAGCCGCAGCACGCTGTGCCCACTCCAGAGCGCCAGCTCCTCCAGGGCGCCGAGCAGTTGCCGGCCCAGACCCCGGCCCCGGTGCGCGGGGCGGACGTACATCCGGGTGATCTCGGCCGTCTCCCGGTCCACCGAGCGGATCGCCCCGCAGGCGACGGCCCGGCCGGCCTGCACGCCGACCAGGTGACGTACGTCGTCGTACGGCGAGAAAGCCCGCCGGTCGACCCGTCCGGTCTCCCGGAGTTCGCGCTGCTGCGCCACGACCAGGGCGGCCAGCTCCGGGTCCGACGACGGACGCGACTCGATCAGCACCCTGTCGACGTTAACCAGGAGGCGTTTCGACAAGGTTTCGCCCGGGTGGCCCGAATCCGGAGGTTGGTGAACTAATCCGCGTCCCCGTCGACGGTACCGGGGCGACCCGGCGCCCTCGTCCCCTCGTCGTCCGCGGTGTTCGCCGAGCTCCCGGCGCTGCCACTCGGGTCCGGCTGCGCCGAGGTCCCGGCGCTGTCAGCCGGATCCGGCTCCACCGTCCCGGCGTCATCGGCCACACCGTTCGCCAACGTTCCGACCTCACCGGCGGCCACGGCCGTCGCCGGCCCCTCGGCGGCCAACTCGTCCGCCGGACGCTGCCGACGGGCCTTGCGGGCCGCGAGCCGTTCCGCCGCCGTCGCCCGGGTCTGCTTCTCCTCCAGCCGCCTGTCGGTTCCCCTGGCGGTCGGCGTGTACTCCTCACCGGCGTACAGCGTCGGCTGCCAGTCGAACTCCCGCTCGCCGATCCGGACCAGGTCACCCGGCTCGGCACCGGCCTTGGCGAGCTGCTCCTCGACGCCCAACCGGGCGAGCCGGTCGGCCAGGTAGCCGACCGCCTCGTCGTTGTCGAAGTTCGTCTGCCGGACCCAACGCTCCGGCCTCGGACCCTTCACCACGTACGCCCCGTCGGGCGCCTGCTCGATGACAAAACCGGCGTCGTCGACGGCCGGCGGTCGGATGACGATCCGGGTCGGCTCCAGCACCGGCGCCGCCGCCCGGAACCGCTCGACCAGGTCGGCCATCGCGAAGGTCAGCTCCCGCAGCCCCTCCCGGGTGACCGCGGAGACCTCGAAGACCCGCAGGCCGCGCGCCTCGATGTCGGGCCGGACGATCTCGGCCAGGTCACGGCCGTCCGGTACGTCGATCTTGTTGAGTACGACGATCCGCGGCCGGTCGGCCAGCCCGCCGTACTCGGCCAACTCGGCCTCGATCGCGTCGATGTCGGCCAGCGGGTCGCGCCCCGGCTCCAGGGTGGCCGCGTCGACGACGTGGGCCAGCACGGCACAGCGCTCGATGTGCCGCAGGAACTCCAGGCCCAGTCCCTTGCCGGTGGCCGCCCCCGGGATCAGCCCCGGTACGTCGGCGACGGTGAAGGTGTGATCGTCCACCCGGACCACGCCGAGGTTCGGCACCAGGGTGGTGAACGGGTAGTCCGCGATCTTCGGCTTGGCCGCCGACAGGACCGAGATCAGCGACGACTTGCCGGCGGACGGGAAGCCGACCAGCCCGATGTCCGCCACGCTCTTGAGTTCGAGGACCGCGTCGAGCCGGTCGCCCGGCTCGCCCAGTTCGGCGAATCCGGGGGCCTTGCGTCGACTGCTGGCCAGCGCCGCGTTGCCCCGGCCACCCCGACCGCCACGGGCCACCTCGAACGTCGTACCGGCGCCGATCAGGTCGGCGAGGACGGTGCCGTCCATGCCGTACACGACCGTACCGTCCGGCACCTTGAGCACCAGGTCGGCGCCGTTGGCCCCGTCCCGGTTGGAACCCGAACCGCCACGGCCGTTCTCGGCCTTGACGTGCGGCCGGAAGTGGAAGTCGAGGAGGGTGTGCACCTGCGGGTCGACGACCAGGGAGACGCTGCCGCCGTGTCCGCCGTTACCGCCGTCGGGACCGCCGAACGGCTTGAACTTCTCCCGGTGGATCGACACGCACCCGTGCCCGCCGTCACCGGCCTGCAGGTGCAGCACGACCCGGTCAACGAACATCGTCACGTTGTCAATCCTTTCATCGGCGCCGGCACAGCGGCGGCGCAACCGTCGCCCGGATCACCGGCACGTACGGCGTCGTGCGGTGGCGCGGGACAGCGCTCCACACGTGAAACGGCGGAGCGGGCCGGGGACACCAGGTCCGCGGCCCGCTCCGCCGGAAAACTGAACGTTACCGCTCGGTCGGCACGATGCTGACGACCTTGCGGCCGCGCTTGGTACCGAACTGGACCGCGCCGTGGGCCAGAGCGAAGAGCGTGTCGTCGCTGCCACGGCCGACCAGGTCACCGGGGTGGAACTTCGTGCCCCGCTGCCGGATCAGGATCTCGCCGGCGTTGACCAGCTGACCACCGAACCGCTTGACGCCGAGCCGCTGCGCCGCGGAGTCGCGGCCGTTACGCGAGCTGGACGCACCCTTTTTGTGAGCCATCTGAGGACGACCTGTCTTTCCGCTGGACGCTTACTTACCGTTGGTGATCCCGGTCACCTTGACCTGGGTCAACGGCTGACGGTGACCCTGACGCTTGTGGTAACCGGTCTTGTTCTTGAACTTGTGGATCCGGATCTTCGGACCCTTGGTGTGCGCGGCGATCTCACCGGACACCGCGACGTTGGCCAACCGCGCCGCGTCGGTCACCAGGTCGTCGCCGTCGACGAGCAGCACGGCGGTGAACTTGACCGCGTCACCGGGCTGCCCGGTCAGCTTCTCAACCTCGATCACGTCGCCCTCGGCGACCTTGTACTGCTTGCCGCCGGTCTTGACGATCGCGTACATCGGAGGCGGACTCCCTGTCATTGAGGCTGCGGATGGTGTTTTCGTGTCGCCCACTCCACCGCACCAGGTGCGGGGCGGGCGCGCGAGAACGTAGCACGTAAATCGCGCCGCAGGCCAGCGTACGCCATGACCGCTCCGACCCCCAAACCGGCCCCTTGACCAGGCACCCGCCCGAGACGCCGGCCGGGGCCGGCGATCGCTCCCGCCGACGGCCGATCCGGCTCCGGGCCCGCCGTGCGGCGACCCGGTCCCCGGCTCACCGGCAGCCGACCGGCGCAGGCGTCAGGTCCCGCAGAGCTGGTCCAGCCGCTGCTGCAACTGGTCGAGCTTGGTCTCGTCGACGGACTCGACGCTGGCCTTCATCGAGCCCACCTCGGTGCCGATCTCGGCCAGCACCGCCTTGAGCCGGGCGTCGGTGGCCTTGGCGGACTGTTCACGCATGGCACTGCCCCAGTTCCGCAGCGCCTCCTCGGCCTTGCGCTGCGCGGCCTCGGCACCGGCGGTGTCGTTGGCGCCGGTCGCCTGCAACGACTTGCCCAGCTCCTCGATGAAGGTCCGGACCGAGTCGGCACTGGCCTTGGTGGCCGCGTCACAGACCTCGCTGGCGTTGCCGCCGGCCGGGGCGGCGTCCACGCCGGGTGACCCGGTCGGGCCCGAGCCGGGCGCCCCGGTCCCGGGCACCCCGCTTCCCGGCGCGCCCGGGGAAGGCGTACCGGTCGACGAGCCGACGCCGGGCGACGGGGAGCCGCCCGTCGCACCGTTCCGCTCGCCCGAACAGGCGGCGGACGTGAGCAGTACGGCGGCGATGGCGGCGGTCACCAGCAGGCGTCGCATGTTCGTCTCCTCGACAGCGGGATGGCCGATCCCCCGGACGACCCGGCCGACGGAGCCGACGGCCAATTGAAGATCGCGAAGGATGCGCTCAGCCTAGCCACATCCTCCGCAATCATCCCAGTCAGCGCCGCGCACCGCTCGGCGAACCGGCGTCCCACCGAACCCCTGGGGCCACCTCGGAGCCGGTGCCCACAGCCGCGGCCGCAGGCACCGGAGGCACCACCGTCAGGGCCGGGTACGCCGCCGGGCACCGCCCCGCCGGACCCGCCGCCGACCGCCGGACTCCGTGCTCTCGGCCTCGGCGTCCAGGTCACCGCCGTCCTCGAGGGCGTCGGGGTCACCCGCGCCGGCCAGCCGCATCGACTCCGTCGGCTGGGTGTCGGCGACGTCCGCCGTCGAGGGCGTGTCGATCTCGTACCGGGACAGGTCGTAACCCATGGTGTCCTCGTACTCGGACACCTCGACGACCACCCGCTCCGGCGCGGCCTTGCGGCCACGGCGCCGGGTCGAGGTGGCCGGCGGCTCGACCGCCGGGGCCGCCGGCGTGGTGCCGGTGCTCGCCGACGCGACCGCCTTGACCTTGTCGCCCGCACCCGGCCGGGACTTCTCCGGCACCGGCTCGGTGTGGATGATCACACCGCGACCCTTGCAGCAGTCGCAGGTCTCGCTGAACGCCTCCAGCAGCCCGGCGCCGATCCGCTTCCGGGTCATCTGCACCAGACCGAGCGAGGTGATCTCGGTGACCTGGTGCTTGGTCCGGTCCCGGCCCAGGCACTCGGTCAGCCGACGCAGCACCAGGTCGCGGTTCGACTCCAGGACCATGTCGATGAAGTCGATCACGACGATGCCGCCGAGGTCGCGCAGCCGGAGCTGGCGGACGATCTCCTCGGCCGCCTCGAGGTTGTTGCGGGTGACCGTCTCCTCCAGGTTGCCCCCGGCACCGGTGTACTTACCGGTGTTGACGTCGATCACCGTCATCGCCTCGGTACGGTCGATCACCAGGTGTCCGCCGGAGGGCAGGAAGACCTTGCGGTCCAGCCCCTTGAGGATCTGCTCGTCGATCCGCCGCTCGGCGAAGACGTCCGCCGTCCCGGTGTGCCGGCGCAGCCGGGGCACCAGGTCCGGCGAGACGTGCGAGAGGTACGACTCGACCATGTCGTACGACTCGTCGCCCTGCACCACCAGCTCGCGGAAGTCCTCGTTGAACAGGTCCCGGACCACCCGGATCACCAGGTCGGGCTCCTCGTAGAGCAGCACCGGGGCACCACCCTCGGTGGCCTTGGCCTGGATGTCCTCCCACTGCGCCTGCAGCCGCTTGACGTCCCGGGCCAACTCGTCCTCGCTGGCGCCCTCGGCGGCGGTCCGGACGATCACGCCGGCACCGTCCGGCACCAGCTTCTTGAGGATGTCCCGCAGCCGCTTGCGCTCGGTGTCCGGCAGCTTGCGGCTGATCCCGGAGGCGTTGCCGTGCGGTACGTACACCAGGTGCCGGCCGGAGAGGGCGATGTGGCTGGTCAGCCGCGCCCCCTTGTGCCCGATCGGGTCCTTGGTCACCTGCACCAGCACCGAGTCGCCGGAGCGCAGCGCCTGCTCGATCGAGCGGGCCCGCCCCTCCAGGCCGGTGGTGTCCCAGTTGACCTCACCCGCGTAGAGCACCGCGTTGCGCCCGCGCCCGACGTCGACGAAGGCCGCCTCCATGCTGGGCAGCACGTTCTGCACCTTGCCGAGGTAGACGTTGCCCGCCATCGTGCCGGACGAGGCGCGGGTGACGTAGTGCTCGACGAGCACCCCGTCCTCCAGTACGCCGATCTGGGTCCGGTCGCCGCGCTGGCGGACCACCATCACCCGGTCGACCGCCTCCCGGCGGGCCAGGAACTCCGACTCGCTCAGGATCGGCGGTCGGGTACGCCGTTGTTCGCGGCCGTCCCGTCGACGCTGCCGCTTGGCCTCCAGCCGGGTCGAACCGGAGACGCCCTGCACCTCGTCGACGGTCTTGCGGGGCTCACGGATCTTGATGACGGTGGGTACGCCGTCGTCGGCGGTGCCGTCGGTGTCGCCGGCGCCCTTGCGGCGGCGACGACGGCGACGACGGGTGACCCCGTCGGCGGCCTCGGCTTCCTCGTCCTCGTCCTCGTCCGCCTCGGCGTCGGCCTCCTCGACCTGGCCGACCGGTTCCTCGTCCTCGACGTCGTCACCGTCGTCGGCGGTGCCCTTGCCCCGGCCACGCCCTCGGCGCCCACGGCGACGCCGCCGCCGGGCGGCCGCCGTCTCGTCGTCCTCGTCCCCCGCCTCGTCGAGGGGCTCCTCGTCCGCGGTGCCCTCCACCTCGGTCTCGGCCTCGGGACCGGCCTCGGTCGCCAGCGGTTCGGCGGAGCGGCGTCCACGGCGGCGTCGCCGGCCCGTCTCGACCGGTTCGTCCGCCTCCACCTCCACCTCGACCGTCTCGACCGGGGCCGGCGCCAGCTCGGGCTGCGCGGCGGGGCGGACGATCGGGGTCTCCGGTTCGGGCGCCATGAAGAGCACGGTCGGCGCGGAGAGCGCGGCCCGGCGGCGCCGACGCGGCGGCTCCTCCTCGGCCTCAGCCTCGGCCTCCTCGGCCTCGACGGTCACCGGCGGCGTCTCCGGGGTCACCCCGGCGGCACCGCTCGGGTCGGTACCGACCACCACGGCGCCCGGCTCGCCCACCGCACCGCCCGGGCCGGCCTCGACCACGGTCTCCCCGCCTGCCGGCGCCGCTGGTGGAACCGCCTTCTTCCGCCGGGTACGGGTCACCTTGACCGGAGGAACCGGTTCGTCGGCGGCCGTCTCGTCGGCGCCGCCAGCCACCCCGGTCGGACCGGCCTCCGTCGGGTCGGTGTCGGCGGGCCGCCCGGCCGCGACATCGGGACCGTCGGTGGCGGTCGGTTCCGCCGAGCCGGCTCCGGCGCTGTCCTTCTTGTCGGCGGTGGTGGCCTTACGGCGGCGCCGTGGGGCTTTTGTGGTGCTTTCCGTGTCGCCCCGCACCGGGGCCAGCACCTCCATGTCGCCCGCTTCGCCACTGGTCGAGCGGACCGACGTCGGCGCCTCGACCGGTACGCCGGTCGGCGCCGGTTCACTCGGCGTCGCGGAACTCCGCCGCCGGGTGGTACGGCCACGCCGCGCGGGCGCCGCCTCGGAGTTGTTGCTGTTCTCGACGGTGTCGTCGGCCGGCTCGGCGCCGGTCCGATCCCCGCCCTCGGGCTCGTTCTCGAGCATGGACGTTCTCCAGTTCTGGCTTCCCCGGGCGCGGGTGAGCGCTGCCACGCAGGGTTGCCGCAAAGTATTTCCGGCGACGCGTCAAGTTGACCGGACCGCCGAAGTCTGCCTGCCTGCCCGCCGACCGGACTTCCGGCTAGCGTTCGCCGATGGCTGTCCTGTCGCGATCCGCCTCCAACGGATCCACGATCTCCCCCTGCGCGGTCACCGTGCCCTGCGCCAGCCGGGTCGCCCGAGGCGGCACCGGCGGCTCCAGGTCGGCCACCACGCGGAGGCCGGAAAGGACGTCATCGGGCCGTACGGACGGGGTGACCTGCCGCACGACCATTTCGAGTATCGCACACGGTACGCCCGCGACCTCGGAAGGTGCCCCGGTCCGCTCGATCACATCGATCCCGGTCACCGCGTGTCGGGCGTCGAAGACACGTCGTCCCTGCTTGGTCATCCGCTCCACGGACACCTCGGCGGCGGCCAGGAACGCCGAAACCGCGTCACGCAGGACAGCGGGTTCGACACCCGGCAACTCGACCCGCCACCGGGACGCGTCGATCCGGTCCGCGAGGCTGCCCGGACCGGCGACGACGGCGTCCAGCACGTCGAGCCCCGGCGACAACGCGGCGTCCAGGGCGGCCCGCAGCGCCGCCGGGTCCACCGGCTCCCGGAGGCCGATCTCCAGGTACTCCGCCTCGCTGGCCACCCCGGTCGGCGCCGCGCTGGCATAGGAGATCTTGGGATGCGGCGTGAAGCCCTGGGAGAACGCCACCGGTACGCCGGCCCGGCGTACCGCACGTTCGAAGGCGCGGGCGAAGTCCCGGTGGGAGGTGAACCGCAACGGTCCCCGTTTGGCGTACCTGATCCGGATCCGCTGTACGACCGGCGCCTGACCGCCCTCAGGCTGTGGTTTGCTACTGATCGCGCTGCTCCTCGGTGTACACGATGTTCCTGGCATCCTCGCCCAGCCCGGCGGCGGACGCCAACCCGGCCCCCGGCGTACGGCACGCGGCCGGCCGGGTGGGAACGGTCGCCGGCGGCCGCCGCCGGATGGCGCTGGTGACGGCCGGCCGGATCGAACGGTCAGTGGTGGGCGCCGGCCGGTGCCCGTAGCCCGTTGACCGGGGTCAGCGGCAGCAACTTCTTGCCGGTCGGCCCGATCTGGATCTCGGTGTCCATGGACGGGCAGACCCCGCAGTCGAAGCAGGGGGTCCACCGGCAGTCGTCCTGCTCGAACTCGGACATGGCGTCCTGCCAGTCCTGCCAGAGCCAGTCCTTGTCCAGGCCGGAGTCGAGGTGGTCCCAGGGCAGCACCTCGGTCTCCTCGCGCTCCCGGACGGTGTACCAGTCGAGGTCGACGCCGAACGTCGGCAGTACCTCGGCGGCGGCGTCCACCCAGCGCTGGAAGGAGAAGTGCTCGCTCCAGCCGTCGAACCGGCCGCCGTCCTCCCAGACCTTCCGGATCACCGCGCCGACCCGGCGGTCACCTCGGCTGAGCAGGCCCTCGATCAGCGACGGCTCGCCGTCGTGGTAGCGGAACCCGATCGCCCGGCCGAGTGACCGGTCGGCGTTGATCGCCTGCTTGAGCAGTTTGAGCCGGTTGTCGATCACCTCGGGACGTTCCATCGACGCCCACTGGAACGGGGTGTGCGGCTTCGGCACGAACCCGCCGATCGAGACCGTGCAGCGGATGTCCTTCGAGCCGGTCGCCGCCCGCCCCGCCTTGATCACCTCGTGCGCGAGCCGGGCGATCTGCAGTACGTCCTCGTCGGTCTCGGTCGGCAGACCGCACATGAAGTAGAGCTTCACCTGCCGCCAGCCGTTGGTGTAGGCGGTGACGACGGTGCGGATGAGGTCCTCCTCCGACACCATCTTGTTGATCACCCGACGGATCCGCTCCGAGCCGCCCTCCGGGGCGAAGGTCAGCCCGGTACGCCGCCCGTTGCGGCTCAGCTCCTGGGCCAGGTCGATGTTGAACGCGTCGACCCGGGTGGACGGCAGCGACAGCGAGACGTTGGTGCCCTCGTACTGCTGGGCCAGCCCGGAGCACATGTCACCGATCTCCGAGTGGTCGGCCGACGACAGCGACAGCAGACCCACCTCGTGGAAACCGGAGTACTCCAGCCCCTGCTGCACCATCTGCCCCACGGTGGTGATCGACCGCTCCCGGACCGGACGGGTGATCATGCCGGCCTGGCAGAACCGGCAGCCCCGGGTGCAACCCCGGAAGATCTCCACCGCGTACCGCTCGTGCACCGTCTCGGCCAGCGGCACGATCGGCTTCTTCGGGTACGGCCAGGCGTCCAGGTCCATCGTCGTGCGCTTGTGCACCCGGAACGGTACGTCCGGCCGGTTCGGCACCACCCGCTGGATCCGACCGTCGGGCAGGTAGTCGACGTCGTAGAAGCGCGGTACGTAGACGCTCTCCGTCCGGGCCAGCCGCAGCAGCAGCTCGTCCCGGCCTCCCGGGCAGCCCTCCTGCTTCCAGCCCCGGACGATCTCGGTGATCTCCAGGACGGCTTCCTCGCCGTCGCCGAGCACCGCCGCGTCGATGAAGTCGGCGATCGGCTCGGGGTTGAACGCGGCGTGACCGCCGGCCACGATCACCGGGTGCGCGTCGGTCCGGTCCGCGGCGAGCAGCGGGATCCCGGCCAGGTCGATGGCGGTGAGCAGGTTGGTGTAGCCCAGCTCGGTGGCGAACGAGATGCCGAACAGGTCGAACGCGCCGACCGGCCGGTGCGCCTCGACGGTGAACTGCGGCACGCCGTTGGCGCGCATCAGCCGTTCCAGGTCCGGCCAGACCGCGTACGTCCGCTCGGCCAGGACGTCAGGCAGCTCGTTGAGCACCTCGTAGAGGATCTGCACGCCCTGGTTGGGCAGGCCCACCTCGTACGCGTCGGGATACATCAGCGCCCACCGGACGACGGCCGACTCCCAGTCCTTCACCACCGCGCCCAGTTCACCGCCGACGTACTGGATCGGCTTGCTCACCTGGGGCAGCAGCGGTTCGAGCTGCGGCCAGACCGTCATCGCCGCAGACCTGCTCGCGGCGGCCGACGCGGCGCTCATGGAACCTCCCGGAACAACAACTCGCAGGGACCCGACCAACAATCCAGGGTACGCGTAGCTTCCGCGACCCGATCGGGTAGGAACTCTATCCCGAGCCGTCGTCGGCGCCGGTGCACTCGACCCACCTGGTTGTGCCCGGATCGACGCGGTCCGTCACGACACGGGGCGGACCGGCACAGCTCAGACGTCGACCGGACGAACTGGTACGCCGGTACTAACCTCGGACGGGCGCGAGAGGAGAGCCGCACGATGCGTCAGCCTCAGCCGGACGAGGGTCAGCCGGCAGGCCGAGCCACCGCACCCGGGCAGCCGGAGCCGGTCGAGCCGCCACCGGCCGGCGGTTCCGACGATCGGGACCGCACGGCGCCCCGGGTGGAGACCTCGCCGACCAGCGGCGCGGCGGACTCGGGCACCCCGGTCGACCCCACCACCGGTCCCGACCGGCCGGTGGGGGCCGGTGCCGACCCCGACCGTCCGCCCCCGGGCACGGACCCAGAGCCCGACCGGGCGCCGGACCCCACCGCACCGACCGACGCGGCGGGCCGGGACGACGACACCGACACACCGACCCGCCGGACCGAACCCGCCGCACAGCCGGACGACGGCACCGACGTACCGACCCGTCCGGCCACCGTCGACGCCGAGCCGGCGCGGACCGGACCGGCAGCCAACGCCGGGAGCGCGCCGCCGGACGGACCCGCGGGCGCCGACGCGGCGGACCCGTCGCCGGTCACCGGTGCGGCCGGGCCGGCACCGGAGCCGACCCGGGTCGCCGCGCCCCGCTGGACCGGTTCGGCGGCGGTACCGCCGCCACAGAACCGTCGCCGGCGCCGCTGGCTGGGCGGCGGCGACGAGCCGGCCGCACCGGCCGGACCGCCGGCATCGGCGACGCCGGGCCCGGACCGCCCGTCGACGGGGCCGCGCCGGCCGGACCCGACGCTGCGGATGCCGACCGTCGAGTCCGACGATGCCGAGATGCCGACCCCGGTGGATCCCTGGGCGGGTACCGCCGACGACCCCTGGTTGGCGTCACCCGCCTACCCGCCGGCCGGCGGCCAGCCGCTCCACCCGTCGACCGGGCACACCGCTGCGGCCGCCCACCCCACCAGGGTGGAGCCGGCCGCGCCGGTGAGCCCGCCCCCGCACCCGGTGAGCCCGCCGCCGCACCCGGTGAGCCCGCCGCCGCACCCGGTGAGCCCGCCGCGACAGTTGTCGCCCACCCGGGTCTTCCCCTCGCCCGCCGGGCCACCGCCACCGGCGCCCACACCGCACCCGCCCGGCGCACCGTCGGTTCCCCGACCACGGCAGACACCCGAGCCGACACCCCGCCGGAAACCAGCACGCCCGAAGGCGGCGCCCCCGCCACCCCCACCGGCACCGGTCGCGCCGCCCCAGCCGAGCCGACGGAAACGACGCAAGTCCACGGCCCCGCCCCAGGCGACACCGCCGGGTTGGAAGCCACCGCAGGGTTACGTCCCGATCCCGGTACGACGTCGCCGGCGCTGGCCCCGGGTCATGCTCGTACTGACCCTGCTCAGCGTCTTCTGCTGCTGCGGTGTGCCGGGCTACTACCTCTGGCCCGTCTGGGACCAGTACCCAGCCCAGCCGGCGGATCCCCTGCCGCAGCAGGTACGTGACCTGCGGCTGCAGGACGACGGGGACGGCGAGCGGGCGGTCGGGGACCTCAAGGCGGACCTGCGGGCCAGGAACTGGTTGGCCGAGGGGACGTTCGCGGCCGTCTACCGTGACGGATCCGGCAAGCGGGTGACGATCTTCGGCACCACGGGGTTCCGGCTGAACCCCGAGTCTGATGTGACGAAGGAGCAGGACGAGCTCCGCGAGCAGTACAACCTCGCCACGGCAGAACCGGTCAAGACCGACGTCCGGGGCGAGTACCGCAGCTGTACCACCGGCAAGGAGGACGGCGAGTCCGTTGTCCTCTGCACCACCGCGGACCACGGCAGCCTGGTCACCGGGCTGTTCACCCGGCGGAGCCTGGACGAGAGCGCGGAACTGCTGGCCGCGATGCGTACGGAGATCGTGCTACGGGAGTGAGGCCGGCCGGCGGTCCGGAGGTTCGACAACCGTCGTCAGGGCGCGACGCGGCTCAGCTCCCCACCGTCGGGATACCGTCGTCCCCGCCGGTACGCGCCGGGGCGTACCGGGGCACGTACTCCTGACCGGTCAGTTTCTGGATCTCCACCATGACCTCGTCGGTGATCTCACGCAGCGAACTCCGGTCCGTCGGCCGGCCGGTGAAGTCGAGCGGCTTGCCGAACCGCACCGTCACCTTCCCCGCGCCGAGCCGGGGCATCCGGGCCCCGATCGGCTGGACCTTCTCCGTACCGATCATCCCGACCGGGATCACCGGTACCTCGGCGGCCAGGGCCAGGCGGGCCACGCCGGTACGCCCCCGGTAGAGCCGCCCGTCCGGTGACCGGGTCCCCTCCGGGTAGAGCGCGACCAGGTCCCCCGCCCGCAGCACCGGCACGGCGCCGTCAAAGGCGGAGAGGGCGGCCCGGCCACCGCTGCGCTCGACCCGGATCGCGCCGAGCCCTTCCACAACCGACCTGGTCAGCCAGCCTCGGACTCCGGTGCCGGTGAAGTACTCCGCCTTCGCCCAGAAGGCGAGGTGCCGGGGAACCACCGCACCGAGGAAGAGTTCGTCGGCGACGGAGAGATGGTTGCCCGCGAAGATCGCACCGCCGGTCGCCGGAATGTTCTCCAGGCCTTCGACGGTGGGACGCCAGGCGAGCCGCAGGGCGGCGCCGACGGTGTGCTGGCCGATGGTGTAGAGCAGCGGCACGGGACCTCCGGCGGTCGGGGGTGGTCGGGCGCTGTCACGGTAGCCGACGCCCGGCCGACCGGTTCGGGTGACCGGCACACGTCGGGACTCCGTGCGCGCAGACATACGGGACGCGGTACGGGCGACATACCGGACGCGGTGCGGGCGATACGCCGGACGCGGTGCGGGCGATACGCCGGACGCGGTGCGGGCGATACGCCGGACGTGTCGCCCGCCCGCGCCGAGGTCACCGCTGGCGTACCACCACCGTCACCGGTTCGCCGTCGCCGACCTCACCGGCGAAGCCGGTGTCGCCGACCTGCTCCCGGTCGGTGAAGGCGATCGTCTCCGCCAGCACCTCCCGGGCCACGAAGTCCCGGTACGCCCCGACCGCCGAGGTCACCTCCTGCGGTGCCCCGACCAGCAGGTCGATCCGGTCCGACACGTCCAGACCGGCGTCCCGGCGGGCCTGCTGCACCACCCGGATCACGTCCCGGGCCAGCCCTTCGGCGGCCAGTTCGGGGGTGACCGTGGTGTCCAGCACCACCACGCCCTCGCCAGCGGGCAGCGGTGCGGAGTGCTCGGCGTCGGCCGCGACCAGCTTCAGCTCGTACTCGCCGGCCTCCAGCCGGATTCCGGCCGCCTCCGGTACGCCCTCGACCAGCGACCAGTCGCCGGCCTTGACCGCCTTGATCACGGCCTGGACCTGCTTGCCGACCCGGGGACCGAGCGCCCGGGGCACCACGGTCAGCACCTGCTGGCAGTAGTCGGTCAGCTCGTCGCTGAACTCGACCGTCTTGACGTTGACCTCGTCGGCGACCAGGTCGGCGAAGGGCCGCAGGGTCGCCGCGGCCGGGCTGGCCACGGTCAGCTTCGACAGCGGCAGCCGGACCCGCAGCCCCTTCGCCTTGCGCAGCGACAGGGCCGCCGAGGCGACGTTCCGGGTCGCGTCCATCGCGGCCACCAGGTCGTGGTCGGCCGGGAACTCGGTCGCGTCCGGCCAGTCGGTCAGGTGCACCGACCGGTCCCCGGTCAGCCCCCGCCAGAC
This sequence comes from Plantactinospora sonchi, assembly GCF_036422035.1. NCBI lineage: Bacteria > Bacillati > Actinomycetota > Actinomycetes > Micromonosporales > Micromonosporaceae > Plantactinospora > Plantactinospora sonchi. Next base: position 16,211 of record NZ_JAZGQK010000041.1, on the reverse strand, counting down.
CTCCTCGGCGGTGAGCGGGGCCAGCGGGGCGAGCACCCGGCTCACCGTCTCCAGCACCGTGTGCAGGGTGTCGAAGGCGTCCCGGTCGCCGGACCAGAACCGGTCCCGGGACCGCCGGACGTACCAGTTGGTCAGCGCGTCCAGGAACGACCGGACCGAGCCGCAGGCAGCGGAGATGTCGTACGCGTCGAGCTGCGCCTGCACCGTGGAGACCAGTTCCCCGGTCTTGGCCAGGACGTACCGGTCGAGCAGGTGCGTCGAGTCGGTACGCCGGACCGCCGAGTACCCCTCCGCGTTCGCGTACAGGGTGAAGAAGTACCAGACGTTCCAGTACGGCAGCAGCACCTGGCGTACCGAGTCCCGGATCGCCGTCTCGCTGACCACCACGTCCCCGCCGCGCAGCACCGGTGACGCCATCAGCGTCCAGCGCATCGCGTCCGAGCCGTACCGGTCGAACATCTCGTAGACGTCCGGGTAGTTGCGCAGGCTCTTGGACATCTTGCGCCCGTCCTCGCCGAGCACGATGCCGTGCACCACCGCGTTGCGGAACGCCGGCCGGTCGAACAGCGCGGTGGCGACCACGTGCATGGTGTAGAACCAGCCCCGCACCTGCGGCAGGTACTCGACGATGAAGTCGCCCGGGTAGTGGTTCTCGAACCACTCCCGGTTCTCGAACGGGTAGTGCACCTGGGCGAACGGCATCGACCCGGACTCGAACCAGCAGTCCAGCACCTCCGGCACCCGACGCATGGTGGACTTCCCGGTCGGGTCGTCCGGGTTCGGCCGGGTCAGCTCGTCGATCACCGGGCGGTGCAGGTCGGTGACCTTCACCCCGAAGTCACGCTCCAGCTCTTCGAGGGAGCCGTAGACGTCGACCCGGGGATAGTTGGGGTCGTCGGACTTCCAGACCGGGATCGGTGAGCCCCAGAACCGGTTCCGGCTGATCGACCAGTCCCGGGCGTTCGCCAGCCACTTGCCGAACGAGCCGTCCTTGACGTGCCCCGGCGTCCAGTTGATCTGCTGGTTCAGCTCGACCATCCGGTCCTTGACCTTGGTGACCGCGACGAACCAGGAGGAGACCGCCTTGTACACCAGCGGGGTGTCGCAGCGCCAGCAGTGCGGGTACGCGTGGGTGTAGGTGTCCTGCCGGAGCACCACCCCGCGCTCCTTCAGCTCGCGGATCACCGACCTGTTGACGTCGAAGACCTGCTCCCCCTGGTACGGCGGAACCAGCGCGGTGAACCGGGTGTGGTCGTCGACGGTGACGATGGTCGGGATCCCGGCCGCGTTGCACGCCTTCTGGTCGTCCTCGCCGAAGGCGGGCGCCAGGTGCACCACCCCGGTGCCGTCCTCGGTGGTGACGAACTCCGCGCCGAGCACCTGGTACGCGTTCGGGCCGGCCGGCTCGACCAGGAAGTCGTAGAGCGGGGTGTAGCGGCGTCCGACCAGGTCCCGGCCGTACACCGTGCCGACCTGGGTGAAGCCCTCCAGCTCCTTGGCGTACGCCCCGAGCCGGGCCGCCCCGACGACGTACCGCTCCCCGTCCCGCTCCAGGACGGCGTACTCGATGTCCGGGCCGACGGCGAGCGCCAGGTTCGACGGCAGGGTCCACGGCGTGGTGGTCCAGACCCCGACCCTGACCGGCCCGCGCACCAGCTCCGGTGCGGTCCCGTCCGGGGTGAGGGTGAACCAGACGGTCAGCGTCGGGTCGTGTCGGTCCCGGTAGACGTCGTCCATCCGGGTCTCGGTGTTCGACAGCGGCGTCTCACAGCGCCAGCAGTACGCCAGCACGCTGAAGCCCTCGTAGACGAGGCCCTTCCCGTGCAGCTGCTTGAACGCCCACATGACGCTTTCCATGTAGTTGAGGTCCAGCGTCTTGTAGTCGTTGCCGAAGTCGACCCACCGGGCCTGGCGGTTGACGTACCGCTCCCACTCGTGAGTGTAGGCGAGCACCGACGTGCGGCAGGCGTCGTTGAACCGGGCCACCCCGAGATCGATGATCTCCGCCTTGGTGGTGATGCCGAGCTGCTTCTCCGCCTCCACCTCGGCCGGCAGACCGTGGCAGTCCCAGCCGAACCGGCGCTCCACCCGGCGGCCGCGCATCGTCTGGTAGCGCGGGATCACGTCCTTGGCGTAGCCGGTCAGCAGGTGGCCGTAGTGCGGCAGGCCGTTGGCGAACGGCGGGCCGTCGTAGAAGACGAACTCGTTGCCGCCGTCCGGTCCCGGATCGCGGGCCTCGACGCTGGCCTCGAAGGTCTTGTCCGCCGTCCACTCGTCGAGCACGCGGCGCTCGACCGCCGGCAGGTCGGGACTGGCCGGCACGCCCGTGCCGGCGGGGGCGTTCTTGGGGTACGCCATCGCGGGTCGTTTCTCCTCGGTGCAGCTCACTGGTCAGTGGTCTGCGAGGACGAGCCCTGGTACGCCGTGACCGGCGCCCGCGGACCCGCGGTACCACCCCGCTTGGTGGCCGGAATCGACCACCCGCTCGTTGGCCGGCTGTGACGGGCCGCTCCCGTCCGGTTCTACTGGGGCGTCGCCGACCGTTCCCGACCGGTGACGCCTGTTCTTCCGGAGGCTCGCCGGTGATGGCCGGGTCGACGCCTGTGACCCCCAACGATACTCGACCCCTCCGGCCGTCCCCAGCCGATATCCGTCCCGGCACCGACCGTGCGCCGCGAGTCGGCGACGGCGGCGGTGTCAGGGGACCGCGCGCCGGACCGGGGCGCCCTATCCTGGGTCGGCGCGCGGGGCCGAGGGGCCGGTGTCCACCGCGTCCGCAGGGAACGGGGGCCCGAGATGGAGTACGCCGCGCACCGGACACGTTCCGGGGCCTGGCGCCGGACGGCGCTCGTGGCCGTCCTGCTGACCGCCGGCTGCACCGGGCCGCAGCCCACGCCGGTCGTCCCGCCGTCGCCGCCCGGATCGGTTCCACCGTCGCCCGGATCGGTCACGCCGTCGCCCCGCGTGCCCGGGCCGCCGTACGACCCGGAGGCGCTCTTCCCGGTGCTCACCGCGATCGCCGGCGAACACGGCACCGTGCCGCCGCCGGAGGTGATGACGGACGAGCAGGAGCTCGACGGGCACGGCCACAATCCGTGCGGGCTGCTGACCGCCGAGGAGCGGCCCGGAGAGCCGTTCGCGCCGCCCACCCCGGTCTTCACCGGGCTGATCGAGGTCAATCCGACCGGCGCGTTCCAGGGGGTCGACGGGCCGACCACCGTGGTCGAGATCGAGGTGACCGGTTTCGCCAGCGACGGGATCGTCGAGGAGGTCATGGAGCGGGCCGGCCGGGCCCGCTGTGCCACCGACTTCACCGTCACCTACACGCCGATGCCCGCCCGACGGGCCGTCGGGACGGTCCGGCTCGGCGAGGTCCAGGCCAGGCTCAGCACCGGAACGGTACGACGGGTGCCGGCGGATCAGAACATCAGCCTGGTTCCGGGCGAGGCCCGGCTCGTCTTCGCCCACGGGCCGCTGCTGATCAGCGTCGACGTGCTCACGTTCCGGCCGGACAGCACCGGCCCGAAGGTCACCGGGCTGGCCCGGAAGACCGCCGTCGACCTGGCCACCGAGCTGCTCCGGGCGGTCGGGGGCGGCGACTAGGCTGCTGCCGTGATCCGCATCCAGTTGGACGAGCCGACGGTGGCGCGTACCCGGATCGCGATCAGCCCGCTGTGGGAGACGGTGTGCGGGCTCTACCTGCTGGCCCGCCACGGCGACGCACCGCCGCCGTGGCCGTACACCGCCTGGGGGCGGCGGGCCCGGCGGGTGCTCGCCGAGGTGCCGGCCGCCGCGCCGGTCCGGTTGTACCTGACGGCCGCCACCTGGTTGCCCGACTTCCTCTCCCCGGTGCCGCCCACCGCCTCCCCCAGCATCGAGGAGGAGTTGGCCGGGTTGCGGGCGACCGCCCCGGAGACGATCGAGGAGCAGCTCCGGCGACATCCGGCCGGCGAACCACCGCCGTGGCTGCGCCCGTTCCGGGACGACCCGTCCCGGGCCCTGGACCGGCTCGCCGACGGCCTCGCCGCGTACTGGGCGGCGGCGATGGCGCCGTTCTGGGGGCAGATGCGGGCCGCCCTGGACGAGGAGGTGCTGCACCGGGCCCGGGCCCTCGCCGCCGACGGGCCGGACGCGCTCCTGGCCGACCTGCACGAGCGGGTGCGCTGGCAGCGTCCCACCCTCACCCTGGTGAAGTCGCACGAGCAGAGCTTCCAGGCCGCCGACCAGCGTCTGCTGCTCATCCCGTTGATCTTCTCGCGCGGCGCCCTGGTCTGCTCCGCCGAGCATCCGGAGGTGGTCGCGGTCTCCTACCAGGCCCGGGGCGCCGCGGTACTGGCCGACGACGGGCCGGCCACGGCCCCGGAGACCGGCACCGACCGGCTCGCCGTCCTGGTCGGCCGGGGCCGGGCCGCCGTGCTGCGCGCACTGGGCCGGCCGGCCAGCACCGCCGGGCTCGCCGCGACCCTCGGCCTCGCCCCCAGCACCGTCTCCGAACACCTCGGCGCGCTGCTCGCGGCGGGCGTGGTCAACCGGCGCCGGGTCGGCCGCCGGGTGCTGTACGGCCTGGAACCGGCCGGGCTCGCACTGGTCACCCTGCTCGGTGTCGAACCGCTCGGCACCGGCGTCGCCGACCCGGCCGAATCCGATTCGGGCGCACCCCGCGCGTCCTGACCCCCACCCCGGCCGGGCCACCGGCGGCCCGGCCCCGCACATTCGGTGCACGCCGAATCGTTTCCGCCGGTCAGGGTCGGCTCCCTAGCGTCGCCGCCATGAGCGAGTACGCGATCGAGGCGGTCGGGCTGCACCGCACCTACCGCAGCCGTACCGGGTGGTTACGGCCCCGGCGTCGGGAGGTGGTGGCGGTACGCGGAGTCGACCTGGCCGTACGCCGGGGCGAGCTGTTCGGCCTGCTCGGCCCGAACGGCGCCGGCAAGACCACCACCATCAAGCTGCTGAACACCCTGCTCCTCCCGACCTCCGGCACCGCCCGGGTGGCCGGCTACGACGTGGTACGCCAGACCCGGGAGGTCCGGCGTCGGATCGGGTACGTCTTCGGCGGCGACCGGGGTCTCTACGACCGGCTCTCCGCCCGGGACAACCTGCGCTACTTCGCCGAACTCCACGGGGTCGCGCCCCGGGAGCAGCGGCACCGGATCGACGAACTGCTCGACCTGGTCGGGCTCACCGGGCGGGACAGCGAGCGGGTCGAGGGCTACTCCCGGGGCATGCGCCAGCGGTTGCACATCGCGCGCGGGCTGCTGCACCACCCCGAGGTCCTCTTCCTCGACGAGCCGTCGATCGGGGTGGACCCGGTCGCCGCCCGGGAACTGCGCCAGACCGTCGCCGACCTGGCGGCGAACGGCACGACGGTACTGCTGACCACGCACTACATGGCGGAAGCGGACGAACTCTGCGACCGGATCGCGGTCATCGCCGGTGGTCGGATCCGCGCCTCGGGTACGCCCGCCGACCTCAAGCGGCACGCCGAGGGCCGGCAGGTGCTGGAGGTCGAGGCGTACGGGGTGACCGACCGGCAACTCGCCGAGATCCACCAGCTGCCCGGCGTACGGGAGGCGAGCCTGCGGGTGCTCGGCGCCGTCCAGCTGCTCACCGTGCAGTCGGCGGCGGGCACCGACGTACAGGCCGAGGTGCTGCGGGTGTTGGCCGGGATCCGGTTGGGCCGGGTGCTGAGCCGCCAGCCCACCCTGGAGGACGCCTACGTGGCGATCGTCAGCGGTACGACAGCGGCCGACGCCCCCGAACCGGCCCTCAGCGGTACGGCGGTGCCGGTGTGAGGACGCTGCGGATGATCGCGCTCGGGGCCCTGCTGCACGTCAAGCACCAGAGCCGCTCCTCCCTGGAGATCACCATCGCGGTCCTGCTGCCGGTGGTCCAGGCGACCCTGGCGGTCTACCTGTTCCGGGCCGGCGGCCAGCCGGACCGGCTGCTGGAGGCGGCGGTCGGCGCCGGTCTGATGGGCATCTGGTCGTCGGTGCTGTTCGGCTCCGGCGGCGCGATCCAGAACCAACGCTGGCAGGGCACCCTGGAGATGCTCATCCTGGCACCCCGGTCGCCGGCGCTGGTCATCCTGCCGATCACCCTCGCCACCGCGCTCACCGGCACGTACGCCATGATCGCGACCCTGCTCTGGGGCCGCCTGCTGTACGGCATCCCGCTCGACTTCGCCGATCCGCTCGCCTTCGCGGTCGCGGTCCCCGGCTGTGTGCTCGCCCTGGGCATGTTCGGGCTGCTGCTGGCGGCCACGTTTGTCCTGCTGCGCAACGCGAACGCGCTGGCCAACCCGTTGGACTATCCGATCTGGCTGGTCTCCGGCATGCTCGTGCCGGTCACCGCGCTACCCGGCTGGACCACCCCGATCGGCGCCGTGCTCCCCACCACCTGGGGTGCCCGGGCGGTCCGCGAGGCGGCGACCGGCAGCGGACCCGTCTGGCCGTCGCTGGGGATCTGCCTGGCGATCAGCCTCGGCTGTCTCGCGCTCGGCGCGCTCGCCATGTCCCGGGTCGAACGTCGGGCCCGCGCCGCCGCCACCCTCGCCCTCGCCTGAGGAGGTCCGCTTCGATGACCAGCCTGTTCCGTCTCGTCGGCGTCGGCGGCGTGATCGCCTACCGCGCGCTGTTCAACTGGACGACCCCGTCGATGTTCGTCGGCACCCTGCTCGTCGGACCCCTGTTCCAGCTGCTCTTCTTCGCCTACCTCGGCCGTCAGCTCGGCGTCGCGGACGACACGTTCTACATCGTCGGCAACGCCGTACTGGCCGCCTCGTCCGCGTGCGTCTTCGGCGGCACGATGGCGGTCTCCAACGAACGCCGGTTCGGCACCCTCGGCCACGTACTGCTCTCCCCGCGCAGCCGTACCGCCGTCTTCCTCGGGCGGGCCCTCCCGTACGCCGGCAACGGGCTGCTGATCGCGGCCTGCACGCTGGCCGGCGGCGCGTTGCTGCTCGGTCTGCGGATTCCGCCGGAGGCGCTGCCCGGGCTGCTGCTCGTCCTCGCCGCCGCATCGCTGACGTGTGGCTTCTTCGGCTTGACGTTGGGCGCGATCGGTCTGCGGTTCCGCGACGTGTGGCTGGTGTCGAACGTGTCGGTGACACTGTTGCTGCTGCTCACCGGGGTGAACGTGCCGGCGGCGGAGCTGCCCGCCGGAATGCGGGCGGTCGGCGCGGTACTGCCGATCACCCACGCGGCCGAGGCGGCCCGCCGGCTGGTCGACGGCGACGGCCTGACCGCCGCCGCCGGCCCACTCGCCATCGAGGTGGCACTCGGCCTCGGGTACGCGGTACTCGCCGCCGTACTGCTCAAGGTCTTCGAGGCGGAGAGCCGCCGGCGAGCCTCCCTCGACACACTCTGAACCGGCGGTCGAATCGTCCCGGACACCGCGTGACGGGGGCCGCCCGGAAACCGGTCGCCTGCGCCGCCGTCGAGTGCTGACCGTCACAGCCCCGGCTGTCACGCCGGATCCCGCCGGCGGCGTCGTCCTGTCGTAACGGAACCCGAAGCGGGAGGTTGTCGTGAGTCGGATCAACATCGCGTCCGTGGCGCCGGAGGCCTACCAGGCGGTGATGGGTCTGGAGAAGTACGCCCGGGCGAACCTGGACCACACCGTGCTCGAACTGGTGAAAGTGCGGGCCTCGATGATCAACGGCTGCACGTTCTGCGTGGACATGCACAGTCGGGAGGCGCTCGCCGCGGGCGAGTCCAGCCGGCGGCTGTTCGCGGTGGCCGCGTGGCGCGAGGCACCCTTCTTCGACGAGCGGGAGCGGACCGCGTTGGCGCTGACCGACGCCGTCACCCGGCTCGGCGAGCACGGGGTGCCGAACGACGTGTGGGAGGCCGCCGCCAAGGTGTGGTCGGAAAAGGAACTGGCGGACCTGGTGGTCGCGATCGCCACAATCAACGTGTGGAACCGGATCGCGATCACCAGCCGGACAGCGCCGCCGACGGAGGGATGACGGCCGAGGAGGCGGTGCAGGCGGCCGGTGCGCTCGAGGCGCACCGGCCGATGCTGCTCGGGCTCGCGTACCGCCTCCTCGGCAGCCTGCACGACGCGGAGGACGTGCTGCAGGAGACGTACCTGCGCTGGCTCGGCGTCGACCGGGCTTCGGTGGTCGAGCCCCGCCGGTACCTGTCCCGGGTGGTGACCCGGCTGGCCCTGGACCGGCTGCGGGCCCGCCAGGCGGCGCGGGAGACGTACGTCGGCCCGTGGCTGCCGGAGCCGGTGCCCACCGCGTCGTCGCCGTTCGGCCCGCTGGACAGCGCCGAACTGCGGGACTCCCTCTCTCTCGCCCTGCTGCACGTCCTCGAACGGCTCACCCCGCCGGAGCGCGCCGTCTACGTACTGCACACCGCCTTCGAACTGCCGTACGCCGAGATCGCGGAGATCCTCGACCGGTCGGTGGCGGACTGCCGGCAACTGCACCACCGGGCGGCCGCCCGGGTCGCCGCCGACCGGCCCCGGTTCACCGCCACCGCCGCCGAGCAACGACGGCTGCTCGACGCGTTCCTGGCCGCGGCCCGCGACGGCGACCTGGACCGGCTGACCAGCCTGGTGGCAGCCGAGGCCATCGCCTGGTCCGACGGCGGCGGCCGGGTCCGGGCGGCTCTCCGGCCGGTGTACGGCGCGGAGCGGATCGCCCGGTTCTTCGCCGGCATCCACGGGCGCCGGCCGTTGGTCGAAGAGGCGCCGGTCGAGCTGAACGGCGGACCGGGGGCGCTGCTCCGCTGGCCCACCGGAATCCGCTACACGATCACCGTCGTCGCGGCGGAGGGCCGGATCACCGGGCTCTATCTGGTCGGAAACCCGGAAAAGCTGTCCCGGCTGCCGGAATGACGGTTCGGGCGGCGGGTGGGGGTGACGAGCCAGGCGGCGGCGCGGCCGAGCGAGCCCGTCTCCGGTCGTTCCATTCCCGCCGGATCCGGCCTAGCCTGGCCTTAGCTAGGGAGGTCCACTGTGGCAGATGGTCGGCGGCGCCAGGTCGCGCCGGTACGCAAGCTCGTCGCCGCGGTGCTGGGCACCCTCGCCACCTTTGTCATGCTGTTCGGCCTGGGGATGCGCAGCTGGGCGATCGTCATGCTGGGGGTGGCGCTGCTCGCCCTCGCCATCGGTCTGGTCGCGTTCACCGCTGTCCGCAGTGGTCCCCGGGCCTGGGTCACCGGCATCGGGCACGTGCACAGTGTGACCGAGCCACCGGCATCGTCCGCCTTCGGCCGGTGTGAGCTGCAGATCGTGATCGACGCGCCGGGGGTGCCGGCCCGCTCGGTGAAGATCCGGGACCCTCGGGTGCCGGTGTCGAAGTGGCCGGACCCGGGCGCCACCCTGCCGATCATGGTCGCCATCGACGATCAGCGGCACGTCCGGATCCTCTGGGACGAGGTGCTGACCCACGCCGAGGCCGCGGCGGGTGCCGACCTGCCGCCGCCGTTCGAGGGCCTGGACCCGCTCGGCGACGAGATCCTGATCGAGCAGGAGACTCCGCCGTGGGCGCGGGGCGGTCGGGACGACCCGTACCCGGACGCGCCGCTGGACGATCCACTCGTCGACCTTCCTGACGAGGGCCTCGGTCGGCCGTTCCACGACGAGGGCCTCGGTCGGCCGTTCCACGACGAGGACCTCGGCAGGCCGTTCCACGACGACCAACTGCCCCGGCATGACGACCGGCGTCCGGTGGTCGAGGACCCCGACCCGCTCGACGACAACCCTCCGCCACTCCGCGACGACCTCGGCACACACCGCGACGAACCGGTGGTGGTACGCCAGACACCGGGCGGGACGATCGTGCTGGAGGGGACCCTGGTCGAGCCGCCGCCGCCGACCACCACGCCGCTGCCGCGCCGCCCCCGCCCGGGCCCGAACGGCGAGTCCCGCCGGCCGAGTCCCGGCCCGACCGTGGAGACCGCTGGTACGACCTACTCGGCGGCGACGGTGCCCGGTTCGGTCGACCCGGACGGTCCCACCTTCCAGTCGCCGGCACCGGAGCAGACGCCGCGGACGGCCGACGCCGCACCGCCACCGTTCACCCCACCGTCCGGCACCCCGGCGGCCGCCCCCGGCCCGGCGTCGACGGCAACCAGGTCCGGCCCGGCGTCCACCGCGTCCGCCTCCGCCCCGGCGTCCACCGGTGTCCCGTCCACGGCCACCGTCCGGCCCACGGGTCCGTCCCCGGCGCCGGGCCAGCGGTCCGGCGGTCCGGCGGAGGACATCGAGATCGACATCGACCTGGACGACCCCGGCCCGGGCTCGGCCGCCGGCGCCGCGCAGCCTGACCCGGTGGCCGGGCACGGTACCGCCGGTTCCGGCCCGGCCGCACCCTCCGGGGACGACGAGGCGATTCTGGAAGACCTGATCGCCACCCCGCCGCCCGCCCGGCTCGGCGAGTCGGGCTCGATCGCCGGCGTCGGGATCACCCTGCTCGTCACCGACCTCGAACGCTCGATCTCGTTCTACCGGGACCTCCTCGGTTTCTTCGAGATCGACGGCGGCGACGGCAACGCGATCCTCGCCTCCGGCGGGACCCGGCTGGTGCTCCGGGCCATCCGCGAGGTGGCGCCGATCAACCGCCGCCTGGTCCACCTCAACCTCGAGGTCAACGACGTGCACGCGGTCCACGACGAGCTGGTCGGCAAGGGCGTGAAGTTCACCTACGCCCCTCGGGCGGTCAACCGGGGCGCGAAACTCGAACTCTGGGCCGCCGCGTTCCGGGATCCGGACGGGCACGGTATCGCGCTCACCCAGTGGCGCGACCGGGCCACCGGCTGACGGACGCCTGACCGGTCAGCCGAGGATGACCCGGCGTACGTGCAGTACGTACACCCAGACGGCGGCGAAGATGAGCCCCAGTACGCCGAGCGACCAGTGCAGGAAGCCGGAGAGCAGCAGCACCGCCTGCAGTACGGTGCCGGCGTGCCAGGCCCAGGACCGCCGCAGGCATCCGGCGAGGACTACCCCGAGCACCGCGAGCCCGACGACAACCCCGATGGCGACACCCCCCAGGTCGCCACCGAGCAGCCGGATCGGCTGGATGGCGAGGAGCAGGACGACGGTCTCGACGCTCAACGTCAGGGCGCCCAGGCCACGTACCGCCCGTTCCGGGTTACGTAGTCCGGACGGCCGCCCGCCCGGGCCGCCGACCCGCGCCGCCCCGTCGACCGGCGTCGTCCCCTCGTCGGGGGCCGCTTGGTCGTCAGGGGCCGCGTGCTCGGCCGGGGCCGTCCGCTCGACCTGCGTCGCTCCGTCGCCACGGGCCGCCTGCCCGACCGGGGGCGCCGCCCCCTCGGGTCCCTCGGCGGACTGCCGCCCGCTCATCGCTTCAACAGTCGTCGCGCGTCGGCGACGGTGACCACCGAGCCCGTGACCAGCACACCCACTCTGCTCAGCTCCCCCACCACGTCCGTTTCCGCCAGGCCCACCGCCGCCTCGATCGCGTCCGGCAGTTCCGAGGCCACCTCGACCCGGTCCTCTCCGAAGATCTCGGCGGCGAGCCGGCCCAGCTCGGCGGCGGGCATCGCCCGCGGCGAGCTGTTCTCAGTGACGACCACGGCGTCCACCACCGGCTCCAGCAGTTCCAGCAGGCTCGCCGCGTCCTTGTCGGCGAGCACCCCGACCAGGGCGATCAGCCGGCTGAACGCGAACTCCTCCTGCAGCGCGGTCACCGTCGCCGCCATCCCGGCCGGGTTGTGCGCGCCGTCGAGCAGGATCGTCGGCGCGGACCGGACCCGTTCCAGCCGCCCGGGTGAGTCGGCGCTGGCGAAGCCCTGGCGCACCGTCTCGACGTCGAGCTGACGGGCCGCACCGGCGCCGAGGAAGGCCTCGACGGCGGCGAGCGCCATCGCCGCGTTCTGCGCCTGGTGCGCGCCGTGCAACGGGATGAAAACCTCGTCGTAGACGCCGCCGAGCCCCTGCAGCGACAGCACCTGCCCGCCGACCGCCACGGCCCGCCGCAGTACGCCGAACTCGCTGCCCTCGCGGGCGATGGTGGCGTCCACCTCGACACAGCGCTCCAGCAGCGGACGGACCGCCTCCTCCGGCTGGGTCGCCGAGATCACCGTGGCGCCCTTGTGGATGATGCCGGACTTGGCCAGTGCGATGTCCTCCACGGTGTCGCCGAGCCACTCGGTGTGGTCCAGCCCGATCGGGGTGATCACGCACACCCCCGCGCTCAGTACGTTGGTGGAGTCCTCCGCTCCGCCGAGGCCGACCTCGACGACCGCCACGTCCACCGGCGCGTCGGCGAAGGTCGCGAAGGCGAGTGCCGTGGTCATGTCGAAGTACGTCAGCGGCTCGGCGGCACGCTCGTCGACGAGCCGGGCCAGCGGCGCCACCTCGCGGTAGACCGAGACGAATCGTTCCTCGCTGACCGGTTCGCCGTCCAGGCTGATCCGCTCCCGGACGGTCTCCAGGTGCGGACTGGTGTAGCGGCCGGTGTGCAGCCCGAACGCCCGGAGCAGCGAGTCGATCATGCGAGCGGTCGAGGTCTTGCCATTCGTCCCGGTCAGGTGGATCGACGGGTACGCCCGCTGCGGGCTGCCCAGTACGTCGAGCAGTTCCTCGATCCGCCCCAGGTCGAAGACCATCCGGGTGAACCCCCGGTCGGCCAGCTCCGCCTCGACGGCGCCGAAATCGGTCGACCGTCCGCCCCGCTCACTCACTGCGTTCCCCCGTCGTTCCGGACACCGTCACGCCAACACCGCCAGGGCGGCGTTGATCCGTTCGAGGTCCGCCTCGGCCACGGCCAGCCGCTCCCGGATCTTGTCGACGACCGGCGCCGGGGCCTTGTCGACAAACGCGGGATTGGCCAGCTTCCCCCGGGCCTGGGCGACCTCCTTCTCGGCCGCCGCCCGGTCCTTCTCCAGCCGGGCGCGTTCGGCGGCGACGTCGATCGAGCCGCGGGTGTCCAGCGCGACCGTCACCACGCCGGTGACCGCGAGCGTGGCACTGGCCTGGAAGTCCGCCCCGGCCGCGTCGAGCCGGACGAGCGACCGGATCAGCCCCTCGTGTGCGGCGATGCCGGCGGCGGGCAGCCCGTCGAGTCGGGCCGCCACCCGCTGCGCCGGACGCAGCCCCTGGTCGGAGCGGAACCGGCGGATCTCGGTGACGACCCGCTGGAGTTCGGCCACCTCGCGTTCCGCCGCCTCGTCGATCAGCGCCGGCACGGCCGACGGCCAGGCCGCCACCATCACCGAGGCGTCCGCGGACTCCGCACCGTTGAGTGCGGTCCAGAGCTCGTCGGTCACGAACGGCACCACCGGGTGCAGCAGTCGCAGCAACTGGTCGAGGACGTGGCCCAGCACCCGCCGGGTCGCCTCGGCCGGTTCGCCCCCGGCGGCCAGCACCGGCTTGGCCAGTTCGACGTACCAGTCGCAGACGTCGTCCCAGGCGAAGTGGTAGAGCACGTCGCAGACCTTGGCGAACTCGTACGCCTCGAACTGCCGGTCGACCTCGGCGGTGACCTGCTGCAACCGGGACAGGATCCACCGGTCCACGGTCGACAGCCGGTCCGGCTCGGGCAGGTCGCCGGTGACGTGGGCGCCGTTCATCAGGGCGAACCGGGTGGCGTTCCAGAGCTTGTTGCAGAAGTTGCGGGAACCCTGGCACCACTCGTCGCTGACCGGCACGTCCTGACCGGGGTTGGCACCCCGGGCCAGGGTGAACCGGGTCGCGTCGGCGCCGTAGCGGTCGATCCAGTCCAGCGGGTCAACCACGTTGCCGAACGACTTCGACATCTTCTTGCCGAACTGGTCGCGCACCATGCCGTGCAGCGCGATCACGTCGAACGGCTGCCGCCCGTCCATCGCGTACAGGCCGAACATCATCATCCGGGCGACCCAGAAGAAGAGGATGTCGTAACCGGTCACCAGGACGCTGGTCGGATAGAACTTGGCCAGGTCCGGGGTCTGGTCGGGCCAGCCGAGGGTGGAGAACGGCCACAGCCCGCTGGAGAACCAGGTGTCGAGGACGTCGGTGTCCTGGTGCCAGCCCTCGCCGGTCGGCGGTTCCTCGTCGGGGCCGACGCAGCGGACCTCGCCGTCGGGGCCGTACCAGATCGGGATCCGGTGGCCCCACCACAGCTGCCGGGAGATGCACCAGTCGTGCATGTTGTCGACCCAGGCAAAGTAGCGCTTGGCCAGGTCGGCCGGTTCGATCTTCACCCGACCGTCCCTGACCGCGTCGCCGGCCGCCCGGGCCAGCGGTGCGGTGTTCACGAACCACTGCAGCGACAGCCGGGGCTCGACGGTCGTACGGCACCGCGAGCAGTGCCCGACCGCGTGCGTGTACGGCCGCTTCTCCGCGACGATCCGGCCCTGCTCCCGTAGGGCGGCGACGATCGCCGGCCGGGCCTCGTACCGGTCCAGTCCCTCGAACGGGCCGGGGGCGGTGATCACCCCCCGCTCGTCCATGATCGTCAGCGACGGCAGGCCGTGCCGCTGCCCGATCTCGAAGTCGTTCGGGTCGTGCGCCGGGGTCACCTTGACCATGCCGGTGCCGAAGCTGGGGTCGACGTGCTCGTCACCGACGATCGGGATCCGCCGACCGGTGAGCGGCAGCTCCACCTCGGTGCCGATCAGGTGCTTGTACCGCTCGTCGTCCGGGTGCACCGCGACCGCGGTGTCGCCGAGCATGGTCTCGGCCCGGGTGGTGGCGACCACCACCTCGTCGCTGTACCGGATGGAGACGAGTTCGCCGTCGTCGTCGGTGTGCTCCACCTCGATGTCCGACAGCGCGGTCAGGCAGCGCGGGCACCAGTTGATGATCCGCTCGGCGCGGTAGATCAGGCCGTCGTCGTACAACTTCTTGAAGATCGTCTGGACGGCCCGGGACAGGCCCTCGTCCATGGTGAAACGCTCGCGGTCCCAGTCCACCGAGTCACCGAGCCGGCGCATCTGCCCGAGGATCTTGCCGCCGGACTCGGCCTTCCACTGCCAGACCCGTTCGACGAACGCCTCCCGCCCGAGGTCGTGCCGGGAGAGCCCGTCACTCGCGAGCTGACGCTCGACCAGATTCTGGGTGGCGATCCCGGCGTGGTCCATGCCGGGCAACCAGAGCGCCTCGTACCCCTGCATCCGACGACGCCGGGTGAGCGCGTCCATCAGGGTGTGCTCGAACGCGTGGCCCATGTGCAGCGAGCCGGTCACGTTCGGCGGCGGGATCACGATGGTGAACGGGGGCTTGTCACTGTCGGCCGAGGCCCGGAAGTGCCCCGCCGCTACCCACGCCTCGTACCGCCGGCTCTCTACCTCGCCCGGCTGGTACTGGGCGGACAGGGTCGGGGTCGGCGTGCGGTGGGGGTCCAGAGTCTCGGTCACCCACAAAGTCTACGGAGCGCCGCCGGGTCCGTCGTGCGCCACCTCCCCCTTCGCGTACGGTGGCGGTCATGTCCGATGCCCACCTCTCCGATCGGCGTCCATCGGTCGATCCGGGTCCCATCGAGATGACGTCGGAACCGGTCGTACTGGACCAGACGGCCACACCCGGCGACGACCCACTCGACTCCGACGGGGGTACCGGAGAGTCGCCGGCTCCGGTCGGGATGTCCCGGCGCCGACGGATCGTTCTCGGCTCGGTCCTGGCGCTGACGGTGCTCGGTGCCGCCGGGCTGAGCAGCGTCGGTTGGCGGATCGCCCAGGAGAAGGACGCGACGCTCAGCACTCCGGCCGAGGTCGCGGGACTCCGCCTGGATGACAGCGAACAGGCCCGTACGACCGCCGACTACCTGCGGACCGGGTTTACCGCGGACATCGTCGACGCCGAGCAGAGCATCGGTGCCGTGTACGCCGATCCGGCCGCACCGGACCGCAGCGTGCTGCTGTTCGGCGGCACCGCCCTGGTCTGGCAGCCCGAGCGCAACCTCGACCGGCTCTTCGACCTGGTCTCCGAGGGCGAGGGTGCGGTCAACGGCGTACGTGACGTGGACGCCGGACAGCTGGGCGGAGTCATGAAGTGCGGTACGAGCAGGGGCGAGGGCGGCGACTTCGCGATCTGCGGCTGGGCCGACCATGGCAGCGTGGTGATGGCGATGTTCCCGGGGCGGACCGTCGACGAGTCCGCCGGGCTGCTGCGGGACATCCGGGCCGCCGTGCAGCGCCGCGACTGAGCGGTCGCCTGATTAGCCCGGGGGCGGACACCCGTTCCTGCCCCCGGAGAAGAACAGGGAGAGGCACAGAGCCGGAAAACAAGTGTGGGGCCGACCCTCAAGGGTC
>NZ_JAZGQK010000040.1:0-63103 GCF_036422035.1 Plantactinospora sonchi | reverse complement strand
GACGGCGACGCCGCTCTCCGGCCGGGCGGCCGTCGCACCGGTGGCCGCCGGACCCGCGGGTCCGGCGGCCACCGTCGTACGCCAGCACGGCCGGCAGGCCCGCGTCGACCCGACGGTGACGCGGACCGGTCACCCGGGGAACGGCCGACCGGCTCAGTAGCGGGCGAAGGAGCGGATCGGCATCCGGGGGCCGAACCGGGGCGCGTGCAACCCGCCCGCCGTCAACAGCAGGCAGACCCGCCCCCGGTGACCCTGGTACGGCGCCAGCAGCGCCAGCATCCGGCTGTCGTCGCCGCGTGCCTCGCCGGCCAGCGCCCAGGCGACCATGTTCGGGATGTGGTAGTCGCCGACACTGACCGCGTCCGGGTCCCCGAAGACGGTCCGGACCACCTCGGCCGCCGTCCACGGCCCGATCCCGGTGATCGCGGTCAGCCGCCGGGTCGCCTCGACCGCGTCGACGCAGCGCTCCAGCCGGTCCGCCACGGCCGCCGCCCGGCGCAGCGTGTCGGCCCGCCGCTGCTCCACCCCGAACGGATGGAACACCCAGTACGGCGCGGCGGCGATCGCCTCCGGTTCGGGTGGGGTCCAGAGCCCGCGTACCGGGCCGGGAGCCGGTGCGCCGAAGTGCCGGACCGTCGCCGCGTACGCCCGGTACGCCTCCTGGCCGGTGACCTTCTGCTCCAGGATCGCCCGGAGCAGTCGTGGGAAGAGTCGGCCGGTCGCCGGCAGTCGGAGTCCACGGTGGGTCCGGGCCAACTGGTCCAGTACCGGGTGTCCGGCGACGAGTTCGGCGAAGCCGGTCAGGTCGTCGCGGAGCCCGGCGACGGCGTCGGCCCGCTCGACCACCCATTCCGCCCCGGGTCCGTACCCTTCGGCGACCAGTTCGGCACCGACCCGGCGCAGCCCGAGCGTGCCCGGCCCGGCCGGGGTACGGGTGGCCCACCAGAAGGTCCCGTCGACGAACCGGGCACACGGGTCGTGTACGCCCATCGCCAGGAGCCGCAGCGAGCCGGCGGCGTGGTAGCCGGCCGGTGGCTGCAGTACCCGACCCACCGTCGGCGCTGTCCCGGTCACCCGGACACTCTGCCACGCCGGGCTGCCCGGACGTGTCACGGCGCCGGGACGGTGACTCTCGGCGCCCCGGCCGAACCCGGGGCCGGGGCGCCGAGAGTTCCCGGACAGGTCAGGCGGCACAGACAGCACGGCACCGGAACGCCTGTCGCGTTCCGGTGCCGTCCGGCCTGGAATTGGTCAGGTGTCTCCGACCCGGTCCGTCGGTGCCGTCCTCCCCTCGGTGCGCTGTCGTCGGACTCACCTGGCGGCGGTGACGGTGGGGACCAGCAGACCGCCGGGATGGGGGTGCGGGATTCGCCGAAGCGTTTCGCCGCCCAGGCCGGGCCGGGCTCAGCCGGCGTGGGTCACCGGACGGTGACCCGGACCACGTCGAACGCCGGGACCTGGTTGGCGCGGGCCATCATCGGCACCCGGTGCGAGCCGTCACCGGCCCAGACCGCGCACTGCGCCACGCCACGCTCGGTCAGGCCCGGCACGGTCACCGTCACGGTGTCCGGCTCGGCGCCGCCCTGGCCGTCCTCGGTCGCCACGAAGAACGCCGGGACCGGCGCCGGGTCGGGCGCGTTCCGGTTGCTGGTCAGCATCCGGCAGGCCGAGTGGAAGTGCCCACGGACCAGGCCGTCCTCGGTCAGGAAGGAGCTCTCCAGGTAGTAGCCACCCCGCCCGGCCGGCAGGAACCGGTCACGGACCAGGTTGCGGGTGCTGACCTGGAGGGTGAAGGACTGGTTCCGGCGCACCGACTGCGGCGCGGAGGTGATCAGCAGCGACGGGTTCTTCTCCGGCGCGGCGACCTCACCGAACGCGGTGCCGACACAGCGGTCGCCGTTCTGGAAGCCGTCGTGCGCCTGCAGATCGCTGCCGGAGCAGTTGTTGCCCAGCGGCTCCAGCGGAGGAGCCGGGCTGGCCGGCGTGGTGCTGGTGGAGGACGTCCCGGGGCTGGGCGCGCAGTTCGCGCTGCCCGGGTTGCCGCCCCGGCCGCGCTGGCCCAGCGGGGCACCCCCCTGCTGCCCGTCACCAGGGTGCTGGATCGCGCCGTGGTCGTGGTACGACCCGGTGGCCGGGCTGGCGGCGGTGCCCGGGTTGCTGGCCGTGGTCGACGCCGAGGGGTCGACAGCGGGAGCGTTCGCGTCCGCCCCGGCCGCCGCGGACGGGGACGGCGCGGCGGTGGCCGGGTTGCTCGCGGTCGGGCACGGTTTGGCCTTGGGTGGGCGACCGAAGGTGCCCGCGTTGGAGACCTGGGTGACCGCGATGATGGCGCCGAACACGCCCAGCGTGGCCAGCACGGCGATCAGGCGCTTGTTACGGGGGGGACGGTTCGAGCGCCGCCGTGAGGAGCGGACGGGGGTGTTCTTCACGTGGTGCCACCTCTTTCTGCAGAGGGTTCGGTGAGCGCGGTCGGTTCAGCCGGACCTGGCGGGACGCCGACGGCCAGGGAAGCCGCCGGACTCGGAATGTGGAGCGTGGCGCCGGCCGGGAGGGCAGCGGGGATTTGTACGCCGACGGACGCGTCAGGGGGTGCGTCCGGGCCGGTGCCCCGGCGGCAGGCGAACCGGGCGACCGGTTGGCGGGGTCGTCGATGACGATCGTGGTCGCCGGGCGGCAACCCGTAAATCGTCACCATCTTCCTGCCTTCCGAAAATAATCGATCGGTAACGCTGCGAAAAACCTACGGAATACGTCGCCGGAGAGTCAAACCGAGGTGGCCCAGATAGGGATTATTTAGGGTCCACTTAAAAGGAATTTATGTTTTGGTCCGGCCGGGGTCGACGCGGCCGGTGGCGGGCCGCCCGGGGGTGGGGGGGGGGGGGCCCCCCCCCCCGGGGGGGGCCCCCCCCGCGCGGGGGGGGGGGGGCCCCGGGGGGGGGGGGGGGCCGCGGCCGGGGGGGGGGGGGGCCCCCCCGGCCGGGGGAGGCGGACGTTGCCGCGTGCCGCGCCCCGGATCGTGCCGGCGGCCGGCCGCGCCCACTGTGGCAACGACCGGCCGCCGGAGCTGGCGGACGGTGCCTGGTCATCCGGTGCCGGCGGTACGGCTCGTCCGTCGGCGTCGTGACCGGCGGTGACCCGTGTCGTACCGTCCGCTCTGGACCCCGAATCGCCCCGGCCGGCTGCGGCCCGATACGTCCGCTGGCGCCCTTGTTCCGGGCCGATTTGGTTATCCGGCCACCCGTGGGGCCGAGGCGGACACGATCCGTCCACAGCGGACGCGACGGCGGCCTCGACGGCCGTACGGTGACGTCCGGTGCGGCCGGCGGGGTGGTGATCGTGCCACCCGTACGACCGGGGCCGACCGCGACGCCGGCCGGCTCGGCGGCGGAGGATTCGCAGGTCGCGGACGTGACCGGTGCGCGGCCGGCCGGGACGGAGTCGTCGCGTCCCAGCGCTGCCACGTGGTCTCCTCCCGCTCACCCGGTCGTCGGCAGGTACGCGACGCGGCGGCCACCGGATCAAATGATTCACCGTGGACAATCTCACAGCGAATCGTTGAACCGGCTGGCCGGCGGATACGTGTCCATTAGGTGGCGTCGGGGTCGTCGCCGCATATTCTCATTGGTGCCGGTGGCGGGTTGTCCACCGATTTCACGGGCACAATTATCCGCCGGGTGTCCGCACTGACACGATCCGTGTCGCGGTGCGCCCGGCGCCCGGCGCCGAGCCGACGGACGGGTCGGGCCTGCGGGAGCCCGGGGCGGGCGGCGCGGCCCGGGGCCGATCAGAGCGACAGCGTCACCAGTGGTGTGGCCTCACCCCGGTCGTTGACCTCCTCCACCCGGATCCCCTCGATCCTGGTCCGCTCGGTGGCGCTGGAGGCCTGGAGCATCAGTGGTTGCTTCTGCGCCGCGGTGCCGTACCCGGCGGGCGGCACCGACCAGCTGGAGATGACCTCGGCCGGTCCGGACTCGGGAAGCAGCACCAGCCGGCAGACCCGCGGCCCGGAGAGGCCGCTGAGCGCGAAGAAGACCCGGGTGCCGAAGGGCCGCGACTCCACGACGAAGTCGGCGTGCACCCCGGAGGTCCGGTCGGTGGTGTCGAACCGCTCACCGTCCGGCGAGCCGGGACGACCACTCGGCCACGGATCACCCGGAGTGCCGGGCGGCTGGGCGGTCACGTCCGGGCCGACGGACCGGGCGCCGGCGAAGAACCCCAGCCCGGTCAGCATCGCCAACAGCACGATTCCGGCCGCGAGGGTGTAGAGCCGTCGGCTGCGGGCCCGCCGCCGGTCCTCGCCGACCGCTGCCAGCACCCGCTCGAAGTGCGGGCTGTCCGTGTCGTACTCCTCGACTGCCACGAGGTCCCGGCCGTCCACCTCGCCGAGCAGGTCGACCACCGGCAGCAGCGACTCCAGCTCCACGGCGCAGGTGTCGCACCCGGCCAGGTGCTCTTCGAACCGGCTGCTGTCCCGCTCGTCCAGCACGCCGAGCGCGTACGACGCGACGTCCCGGTGCGCCTCCCCGGTCACCCTGTCACCCCCCGCTCCTGCAGGGCGGAACGCAGCGCGCGCAGCGCGTAGTAGACCCGGGACTTGGCGGTCCCGAGTGGCAGTCCCAGCTCGGCGGCCGCCTCCGGCACCGTACGTCCCTGGAAGTACGTCGCCACCAGCACCTCCCGGTGCGGCTGGCTCAGCGTACGCAGGGCGTCCGTGACCGTCATCGTCCGAAGTACCCGGTCGGTGGCGTCCGATTCGGAGAACCCGTCCAGGTCGCGGTCGTACGTCTCGGCCGGACGGGCCTGCTCGCTGCGGTGGTCGTCGATGACGATCCGCCGTGCGACGGTGACCAGCCAGGGGCGCAGGGACTGACCGTTCGCGCCGAGCCGGTCCGCGTTGCGCCAGGCCCGGAGCAGGGTCTCCTGCACCACGTCCTCGGCCCGTTGCCGGTCACCGCCGGTCAACCGCAGCACGAACATCAGCAGGGGCTTGGCGTGTTCCTCGTACAGCAACCGGACAAGCTCGTCGGAATGCTGGGTCTTGGCCGGTTCTGCGTGGTGGCGGCCGGCAGCCGGTCGCGACGTCACCGGCTCATCATTCCGGTCCACGGGCCGCGCGTCGAGACCTTTGCGGTACCGAATTGACCGGCGATGCGCCGTCGAGCACATTCGCCCCGGCATGACCCGGTCGCCGCGCCAACCGTCGGCTACCGCCTGCATCACAGCCATACCTCCGCGTCGAACATGTCGTACGCCACCGGTCCGGGCCCACGGTGGGGCCGTCCCTGCATACGGATTTCGGGCCGGCTCGGATCAACGGCCGCGCCGGGAACTTCACCGGGGCTCCGGTGGCGAGGCGTCGGCGGTCCGGAGCCCGGCCGGCGGCGCCGGGGCAACTCCGGGCCCGGGGGCCGGGGGCCGGACCAACGGTCGACGTGGCGGGTGTCCCGTGGGGTCAGCGGGCGACGTGAAGGGTGTCCGGCGGGGTCAGCGGGCGACGTGGAAGGTGCCGGGCGGCGGCGGCATCGACGGCTGCGCGGCGCTGTCGGGGACCACCCGGGCCTCGGCCGCGAAACGCTCCAGCTCGCCGCCGTGCAGCACCCGGCCGGGAAACCAGTCCCCGGCGGCGCGCCGGGTCAGGTCGGCCACCGGCAGTCCGGTCCGGGCGGCGACGAGGACCAGGTTGCCGTACCGCCGGCCGCGCAGCACCGCCGAGTCGGCGACCACGCAGATCTCCGGCAGCACCGTCCGCACCGTGGCGACCTGGGCCCGGACGTGTCGCAGCGGCGGCCCGTCCGCGATGTTCACCAGGTAGGTGCCGTCCGGCCGGAGCACCCGGGCCGCCTCGGCGGCGAACTCGACCGACGTCAGGTGTGCCGGCGTCCGCGCACCGGCGAAGACGTCCGCCACGACCAGGTCGTACGCCGCGTCCGGTGCCGAGGCGAGCACCGCGCGGGCGTCACCCACCCGGACCCGCAGCCGGGGGTCGGCCGGCCAGGGCAGCTCCCGCCGGACCAGTTCCACCAGCGCGGCGTCGACCTCCACCACCCGCTGGGTGGAGCCCGGTCGGGTGGCCGTGACGTACCGGGGCAGGGTCAACGCGCCACCGCCGAGGTGCAGCACCCGCAGCGGCTCCCCGGGCGGGGCGGCGAGGTCGATGACGATCGCCATCCGGCGGACGTACTCGAACTCCAGATGGGTCGGGTCGGTCAGGTCGACGTGCGACTGCGGCGCCCCGTCCACCAGCAGGGTGTACGCGTGCGGCCGGTCCGGGTCGGGGGAGACCTCCGCCAACCCGCCGTCGACCCGTGCCGCGATCAGATCGGTCCGCCTCTTCCGCCCCACTGATCAAGTGTACGGAGGAAAGCGCCTGGTCAACCGAGCAGGACCGGAAGTGGCCCTTGCCCGGTCAGCGGATGGGGGCGGCCCGGCCGGGCGGACCGGCGGTGGCGAAGGTCAGCGCCCGGTGCAGCAGTCGGCCGTCGCCGAGCCGGGCGCGCAGCCGGCGCTCCAGCCCGGCGATCGGGATCAGGTTCTGCGGGGCCCGGGGGTCCTTGTAGGCGGTGGAGGCGAACCGGGGGAGCGTGACCAGGGACAGGTCGGCGAGTTCGATCGCCTCCCGCTCGTCGAGGTCGGCCGAGCACTCCACCCGGACGATCCCGGCCCACGGACCCCGGGCCGCTCCGGGCAGCCGCAGGTACCACGAGTAGCCGCCCCACGCCGTGCCGAGCCGGAAGACCGGGGACCGTTCCCGGGCCCGCAACCCGGTCACCACCGCGCTCAGCCGGGCGTCCAGGTACTGGCTGTGCTGCGTCTTGATGTAGCCGATGGTGCGGGGCAGCTGCCGCCGGTTGCGCAGCGGCCCGTCGACGACCAGCAGGTCGCCGTCGTCGCGTACCGCGCCGGACACCTTGACCTCCAGCGCGGTCAACGGACCCTGGACCGCCGCCGGCAGCTTGCTCAACTCGCCGCTGCCGCCGAGCCGGTGCACGGCGTACCGGATCTGCCCGGCGAGCACGTCCCCGGCCGACGGGCTGGCGGTGAACAGACCCCGCTCGACCTGTGCGCCGGCCAGCTCCGCCGCGCCCCGGCGCAGGTCGCACCGGACCACTCCGGCCGCGTACGAGGCGGCGATCCCCGGGTACGCCCCGCCGTCCGGTTCCTCGATCCACAGGCTGGCGTCGATCCGGCGTACCCCGTCCACCAGCAGGACGACGTCCGGCGCCTCGACCCCGTCCGGTGCGGGTACCGGCCGCCACTCGTCCGGTGGCAGTTCCACCCCGGCGTCGACCTGGGCACTGCTCGGCGCCGCCGGACCGCCCGCCGCCTCGAACGACGCGCCGTACGCCGGGTCCCAGGCATCGACGTAGAGCCGGGGCCGGTCGGTCCGGAAGCCCGGCTCCGCGCCGCCCGGGTTCACCGGCCGACCCGTTCCACGTGGGCGCCCCGGGCGTCCTTGCGGACCTCGAAGCGCACCGGGATCCGTTCGGCCAGTGCCGGTACGTGGGTGACCACCCCGACCATCCGGTCGCCCCGGGCGGCCAGGTTCTCCAGGGTGGCGGCGACGGTGTCCAGGGTCGCCGCGTCGAGGGTGCCGAAGCCCTCGTCGAGCACGATCGACTCCAGGCTGGCGGTGGTGGTCGACATCCCGGCGAGCTGCTCGGAGAGGGCCAGCGCCAGCGCCAGCGATGCCTGGAAGGTCTCCCCGCCGCTCAGCGTCCGCACGTTGCGGCGCAGCCCGGCGTCGTGGTGGTCGACCACGAAGAACTCGCCCTTGTCGTGACCGAGGTCGTACTGCCCGCCGGTGAGTTCCCGAAGGATCCGGGAGGCGCCGTCGACCAGCAGGTCGAGCGCCTCGGCGAGCAGCCAGCGTTCGAAGTTGTTCGCCCGCAGGTGTCCGGCGAGGGTCCGGGCGACCTGACTCTCCCGTTCGTGACCCGCGCGCTGCTCGGTCAGCTCCCGGGCCTGCTCGCGGCGCTCCTCCAGGCGGCGGTGTTCCGCCTCGGCCCGTTCCACCGCGACCGCCGCCAGCCGGACCGGGTCGTGGTCGGTGGCCGGCGCGTCCAGCCCGGCGGCGGTGAACAGCGCGCCGATCCGGGCCAGCACGGCGTCGGCCTCGGCGTGCGCCGCGTCGACCGCCTCGACCGCGGTGGCCCGGCCGGCCCGGCGCTCGTCGGCGGCCCGGGCCGCCCAGTCGCAGAGCCCGGTCCAGGCGGCGGCCACGTCGTCCCGCTCGGCGGCCGGCGGGCCGAACCGGGCGACCGTGTCCCGGACCGTGTCGAAGGTCCGCCAGACGCCGCGCAGCCGTTCCTCGGCGGCGTCGACGCCGGTCCGCGCCCGCCGGGCGGCGTCCCGGGCGGCCCGGACGGCGCCCCCGGCGGCCTCCAGGTCCCGACGCAGCCGGTTGATGCCGTCGAGTTCCCGGCGCAGCGCGGCCGGGCCGGGGGAGCCGGCCAACCGGTCGTCCAGTTCGGCGAGCCGGGCGGTGAGCTGCTCGTGTCGGGCCCGGGCCGCGTCCAGGGTGCGTTCCAGGTCGCGGGCGGCCCGCTCCCGTTCGGCGACCAGCCGGTCCGCCGCGTCGGCGGCGGCCCGGGCGGCCTTGCCGGCCGCCTCGGCGGCCGGCACCGCCGAGCCCGCCGGCAGCGCCGGCACCTCGGTCACCGGCTGGGCACAGACCGGGCATGCCACGCCGGCGTGCAGGTGCGCCCGGAGCGCGGCGGCCCGGTCGGCGGTCTGCGCCTCCTGGTACGCGGCCCGGGCCTCCTCCAACTCTTGGGCGGCCCGCCCGGCGGCGGACCGGGCCTTCTCGAGCGCGGCCGCCGCGGCCCGGTGGTCGGCCTCGGCGGCCGCCGACGCCTCGGCCAGCGCGGTCGCCTCGGCGGCGGTCCGGTCCCGGTCCGCGTGCTCCTGCTGGCGCAGCCGCAGCGCGGCCGGGTCGCCGGCGGCAGTGAGTTCGCCGCGAAGTTTCTCCTCGCGTTCCTCGGCGACCGCCACCGCGGCGGTCGCCTCGGCTGCCTCGGCCCGCGCCGACGCGACCGCCTCGGCGACCGTGGCCAGGTCGGCCGGGGGCCGGACCCGGGCGAGTTCCGCGAGTTCGGCGTCGAGCGCGGCGAGTGCCTGCTCGGCGGCGCCGGCCGCCGTCCGGGCCCGCCGCAGTTCGGGTACGGCCGCGTCGACCTCGGCGGCGAGGCCGCGTACCTCCTCGACCCGGGTCGACGCGGCGGCCAACGCCTCGTCGTCGGCCCCGGTGAGTCCGGCGAGGACCCGGTCGACGGCGGTGAGTGCCGCCTCGGCCTTTCCGGCCCGGGTGGTGGCGAGCTTCTGAATGTCCTCGTAGACGCCGAGGCCGAGCAGGTTGACCAGGATCTGCTGCCGGGTGGCCGGCTTGGCGTGCAGGAAGTCGGCGAACTGGCCCTGCGGCAGCAGGACGCAGCTGGTGAACTGCTCGTACGGCAGCCCGACGGCGTCCAGCACCGCCTCGTCCATCTCGGCCGGGGTGCCGGCGATCACCTCGCCGAGGTCGTCCGGGCTGAGCCCGGTGTCGAGCTTGGTCACGTCGAAACCGGGCGGCATCAGCTGCAGCCCGGCGTTGCCGGTCTTCACCGTGCCCCGGCTGTCCCGCCGGACCACCCGGGTCGCCACGTACCGGGCGCCGGCCGACTCGAAGACCAGCCGGACCCGGGCCTCGCTGGCGGACGGGGCGAGCGCGTTCGCCAGCCCCCGGGCACCGCCCCAGCGTGGCACCGTCCCGTAGAGCGCGAAGCAGATCGCGTCGAGCACGCTGGACTTGCCGGCCCCGGTCGGGCCGACCAGGGCGAAGAAGTCCGCGTCGGTGAAGTCGACGGTGGTGGCGTCCCGGAAGGCGGTGAAGCCGGCCAGGTCGAGCCGGAGCGGACGCACTATTTGGTCGCCTCCTCGTAGAGCTCGTCGAACAGTTCGCGGACTCCGTCGTCGGCGTGCCCCCGGCTGTCCAGGTAGTCGCCGAAGAGTTCCCGGGGCGAGCGGCCGGCACGCTGGGCCGCCCGGCCGGCACCCGGCGCGGGCAGCAGGTCGGGGTCGATCCGTACCTCCAGTGCCCGGGGGAGCAGTTCCTGCACCTCCTCGCGCAGCCCGGCCCGGGGGGCCTCCCGGACGTACACCCGCAGCCAGGCTGTGGGGTCGGCGAACCGCGCCAACTCCGCCAGCGTGCCGCGTACGGTGCGCAGCGGCGCGGCGCCGGTGATCGGCACCTCCCGCACCTTGGCCGAGGTGGCGGTGCTCACCTCGACGATCGTCACCGACGGGATGTTCTCCTCCTCGCCGAAGTCGACGGCGAGCGGGCTGCCGCTGTACCGGATCGGGCAGGGGCCGAGCACCGGCTGGGCCCGGTGCAGGTGGCCGAGTGCCACGTAGTGCGCGCTGCCGGGGAAGACGGTGGACGGCACCGCGTAGTTGAGTACGGTGTGCGCCTCCCGCTCACCGCCGCCGGTACGGGCCCCGGCCACGGTCAGGTGCGCGGTGACCAGGTGCACCCGGTCGGCCGAGTCGAAGCCCTCGGTGAGCCGGCCGAGCAGCCGCCCCACGTGGTCGGCGTACGTCTGCACCGCCTCGGCGGCGGTCAGCTCGTACATCTCGACGGCGCGGACCGCGTACCGCTGGGACAGGAACGGCAGGGCGACCAGCCGCCACGGCTCCCCGTCGGCGGTGCTGCCGTCGATGACGTGCTCGGCCGGGGTGTCCCGGACCCCGCCGCGCAGCGCGATCCCGGCGGCCTCGGCCCACGGCCGCAGTGCGTCCAGCGCCGGACCGTTGTCGTGGTTGCCGCCGATCGCCACTACCTGGGCGCCGGTCCGGCGCAGCGCGGACAGCGCCCGGGTGACCAGCCGGGTCGCCTCCGGGGTCGGCGCGGCGGTGTCGTAGAGGTCACCGGCGACGATCACCAGGTCGGGTGACTCGGCCTGGGCGACCTCGACCAGTTGGGCCAGCGCGTCCTTCTGCTCGCCGAGCCGGGACTGTCCCTTGAGGACCTTCCCGACGTGCCAGTCGGAGGTGTGCAGGATCTTCACACGCGTCCCTAGGGGGCTAGAAGGGGATGTCGTCGTCGGAGAGCGCCCCGGCGCCGGAGCCGACCACGACGAACGGGTCGGCGGCCTGGGTGATCGAGCGCAGCGTCCCGGACGGGGTCGGCCCGGCCTCGGAGACCCGGGTCGCCCAGGCCGGGAAGGGGAAGTCCAGGCAGAGCGGCACCGGGATGTCCGGCTGGTTGACGAACATGGTGCCGGGGCGGGCCAGCAGCGCCCGCTGCCGCTGGGCGGTGGGGAGGAAGCCGTACTCCGGGCGGGACGCCTCGGCCGGGTCGAGCCGGCCGACCACCCGGATCGCCGAGTTGGTGACGATCCGCCGCTCCACCTCGCTCGCGGTCTGCTGCGCCCCGATCAGGATCACGCCGAGTGAGCGGCCCCGCTCGGCGATGTCGAGCAGCACCTCCTTGATCGGTGACGAGCCCTCCCGGGGGGCGTACTTGTTGAGCTCGTCGAGCACGACGAAGAGCAGCGGCTTGGCGGTGCCGGCCTTCTCCTTGCGCTCGAACTCGCTCTTCAGCGTCACGCCGACGACAAAACGCTGTGCCCGGTCCGGCAGGTTGTGCAGGTCGACCACGGTTACCTGGGCGGATTCGGAGGTGTTGATGCTGTGCGGCCGGCGGGTGGCCAGGTCACCCCGGATCAGCCGGGCGAGGTCCTTCTTGCTGCCGATCAGCCGCCGGGCGAAGGCGTTGACCGTGCCGGTGTTGATCGCACTGCCGGCCCAATCGGAGCGGGTCTCCTCGTCGGTGAGCCGCTCGACGACGAAGTCCACCAGATCGGGGTACGAGTTGATCCTGGTCCCGTCGATGCTCACCCCGCCGTCCGCCGGTTGGGCGTACCGGGCCAGGTGGGCGGCGACCGAGTGCACCACCATCGTGTACTGCTGGCGTTCGTCGTCGGCGTCGGCGAAGACGTACGGCAGCAGCCGGTCGGCGCAGAATTCGGTCAGCGTCCAGTAGAAGCTGTCGACCCCGGTCAGGCGGCTGCTCACGTCCGGGGTGCCGGAGGAGTCCCCGGCCCGGGGCGGCGCGTAGACCCGGACGTCCGGGAACGCCCCGGCGCTCAACCCGAGCTTGGCGTACGTCGCGGTGGTCGCCTCGTCCAGCCGGCTGTTCGGGTGGTCGAGGAAGAGCAGGTCCTCACCCTTGACGTTGAAGATCAGTGCCTTGGCGTTGACCGCGTCGCCGCCGAGCACCCCGGAGCGGAAGACCGAGTAGAGCAGGAAGGTGGCGAAGCTGGTCTTGGTCGCCACACCGGAGATGCCGGAGATCGAGACGTGTGCGCCCCGGGTGCCGTCCAGGAAGTCCGCGTTGAGGAAGACCGGTACGCCGTCCCGGCCGATCCCCATCGGCACCCGGCGTTCCATCCGGTCGAAGTGCAGTGCCGCCGACCGGGCGTCGCCCTCGGCCCGGAACACCGGGGCGCCGGGGGAGGGCGGGACGTAGAGTTCCGGGTCCACCCGGGTGGTGGTGATCTCGGCGGCCTCCTGGACCAGGGCGGGCAGCGTGCCGTCGGCGATGGCGAAGACGTCGGAGTCGAACTGGGCGCCCTCGTGCCGGGCCCGAACCTGGGTGACCACTCCCGCGATGGTGACCGGCTCACGGTCCGGCAGTTCCCGCCGGGTCACCACCACGTCGTCGAGCTGCAGGTAGCTGCCGGGGGTGACCGCGGTCCAGAACTGCAGCGGGGTGGCGTCGGCGGTGCCGAGCACCCGACCGACCGCCGTCTCGGGCGCCGCCGGCGGGGTGTCGGTCACCGCAGCGACCCGGTCAGGGTAGGAATCTGGTCAAGACACACGAGTCGCATCCTGCCTCACCGGTACGACAGCGCGCCACGCGACGCGGCGTCCGGGGTGTGCCGGTCACACTCCCACCCGGCCGCCGGGTGGCCGCGATCAGTCGTCGGCCCGGGTGTACCGGAGCAGCAGCGAGTCGTCCCCACCGGCGAGGACGTGGCGCAGCGCCATACCGCGGGGTGGGGTGGTCGGTCCGGCGGTGATCCGGGCGGCACCTGGTCCGGTCAGCAGCGGTGCCACCGTCAGGCAGATCTCGTCCACCAGGTCGTCGGCGGTGAGTGAACCGAACAGGTGCGGGCCGCCCTCGCAGAGCAGTTGGCCGTGGCCCCGGCGTCGCAGTTCGGCCAGCCCGGCGGCCAGGTCGACCCGCTCGTCGCCACGACGTACCAGGTCGGCGACGGCGTCGAGACCGCTCGGCGCGGTGGCCCGGGCGTGGGTCAGCACCACCGGCCGGACCGGCGCGTCGGCGAACGCCGCGGATTCCGGGTCGAGGTTCAGCGTCCGGGAGACCACGACCAGGGTGGGGTACTCCGACAGCCCCTGTTCCCGGCGCCAGGACCGGCGGCGCTCGTCGAGCCGGAGCGCCCGGTACGCCTCGTGCCGTAGCGTGCCGGCGCCGACCACCAGTGCGTCGCAGAGCATCCGCAGCAGACCGAACACCCGCTTGTCCGGGCCGTTCGGGGGACCGGAGAGTCCGGCCGAGTGTCCTTCCAGTTCCACCGCGCCGTCGATGCTGGCGACGAAGTTCACCCGCAGGTGCGGCATGGCGAGGCGGGGATAGAGCCCGGCCAGCGTCGGGTCGTCCAGCGGACCCGCGTCCGGAAGGGGCCAGAGCCGGGTGATCGCGACATTCTCCGTCATTCGCTGGCCGGACCAGTGACCGGAGGCGTCGGTACGGGGGTACGGTGCTGGCAGTCGCACCAGTTGCGGCCCCGGCAGTTGTCGTGCCGTGCCTCCCGGCACGCTCGGCAGATCATGCCGGTAAGCCTATGCCGGGAGGGTCGGAGACCGTGTCGCGACAGATCTTCCAGCTCAGGGTGGCCCTGGCCGACGTCACGCCGGAGGTGTGGCGGCGGGTGCTGGTGCCGGGCGGCTACACGCTGGACCGGGTGCACAGGGTGTTCCAGTGCGCGATGGGCTGGCAGGACTGTCACCTGCACTCGTTCGACATCAACGGGACGCAGTACGGCGAGCCGGATCCGGACGGTGAGCTGACCTTCCGTGACGAGCTGGAGACCCGGCTCGACGCGGTGGCGACCAAGGGGGCCCGTTTCCTCTACACCTACGACTTCGGCGACTGGTGGGAGCACGAGGTGGCCGTCGAGGACGTCTTCGGCGCCGATCCCGAGGAGCGGTACCCGCTCTGTGCCGGCGGGGCGGGGGCGTGTCCGCCCGAGGACGTCGGCGGGCCGTTCGGCTACCGGCAGTTCCTGGCCGCGTGGGTCGACCCGGGTCATCCGGAGCACGAGTCGATGCGGAGTTGGCTCGGTCGGGCGTTCGAACCGACGGATTTTGACGTCGACCGGGCGAGCACCCTGGTCCGCCGGCTGAGCTGACCCGGTCGCCCGGTAGCTGGTGCACCGCCGGCCGAGTTGACCCGGTCGCCCGGGGCCCTGACTGACCGCCGGGCACCGGGCAGGTCGGTCCGGCCGGTCTGGAGACCCCGTCGACCGGCGAATCCGGCCCGGCCCGTCGGCCTTCCGGCGGAACCTCGTCGGCCGGGTTGGATCGTGGACGGGACCGTGCGGTCCCGTCGATGGCCCGGTACGGGTCGTGGTGGCCGTTACCTCGGGGATAACGCCCGCTTTGCGGGTGAGTGACCGGGCGCCGTCGGTAACGAAATGGGAACGCTCCCACTGGCCCATTGACACTCCGGTAACCCGCCGGCAATCTCATGGGAGCGCTCCCGGCGGTTTGTGGTACAGGCCACACAGCACGTCGCGGCAGCGTCCCAAACCGAGATCCCACCGCACGGCTCCGGGGCGACAGCCCCGGAGCCGTCGGCGGGCGGAGACACCGAAACGATCCGCGACACCCGAAAGATCCGGAACACCCCCGGTGCCACCGGGCACGGTCACACGTACGGCACCACCACCACACCACGAGTTACCCACCTGAGAGGGGTCAGGGATGAGCGTCATCAGGCGCCGACTCCGCACCGCCGCGGTCGCCGCGGTCGCCGTGAGCATGGCTCTCGGCAGCGCGGCGTGTAGCAAGAGCAACGACGGCGAGGGCTCGACCGGCGAGGGCGGCCAGGTCAAGCTGGTCCTGCAGACCTTCAGCAACTTCGGCTACGACCAGGCCATCAAGGACTTCGAGGCGGCCAACCCGAACATCAAGGTCGAGCACCAGCGGATGGGCGAGCTGCGCGACTTCCAGCCCAAGCTGGTGCAGTGGCTGGCCGCGGGCAGCGGTGCTGGTGACGTGGTCGGCCTCGAAGAGGGTGTGCTGCTGCAGTACGTGCAGAACCACGACAAGTTCGCCAACCTGCTCGACCTGGGCGCCGCGGACATCAAGGCCAACTGGCCGGAGTGGAAGTGGAACAACGCTCTGACGCCGGACGGCAAGAAGCTGATCGGTCTCGGCACCGACGTCGGCGGCCTGGCGATGTGCTACCGCAAGGACCTGTTCGAGCAGGCCGGTCTGCCGACCGAGCGGCAGCAGGTCTCCCAGCGGATGTCCACCTGGCAGGACTACGTCGCGCTGGGTCGGGAGTACAAGGCCAGCGGCAAGGCCAAGGCGGCCTGGCTGGACAGCGCCACCAGCCTGATGCAGCCGTACATCATGCAGAACTCGGAGACCTTCTTCTTCGACAAGGACAACAAGTTCATCGGTGACACCAACCCGGTGGTCAAGCAGGCCTGGGACCTTGGTCTGCAGATGGCCG
Organism: Plantactinospora sonchi; assembly: GCF_036422035.1. Classification (NCBI taxonomy): domain Bacteria; kingdom Bacillati; phylum Actinomycetota; class Actinomycetes; order Micromonosporales; family Micromonosporaceae; genus Plantactinospora; species Plantactinospora sonchi. Next base: position 47,361 of record NZ_JAZGQK010000040.1, on the reverse strand, counting down.
CCGACGGGCTGACCGCCAAGGCGCAGCGCTGGAGCGCCGACTGGGACGCCGCGTTCAAGAACTCCGCGTTCGCCACCATCCCGTGCCCGGCGTGGATGACCGAGGGCATCATCGCGCAGAAGTCCGGCCCGTCGAACGCCGGCAAGTGGGACATCGCGACCATCCCGGGTGGCGGCGGCAACTGGGGCGGCTCGTACCTCGCCGTTCCGGAGCAGGGCAAGCACAAGAAGGAGGCCTTCGAGCTGGCCAAGTACCTGACCAGCAAGGCCGGCCACCTGGCCGCGTTCACCGAGGCCGGGGCCATGCCGTCCAGCATCCCGGCGCTGGAGGACCCGGCGTTCAAGGACAAGAAGAGCGAGTACTTCAGCGACGCTCCGATCGGCCAGATCTTCAGCGACAGCGTGAAGAACATGAAGCCGGTCTTCCTCGGTGCCAAGCACCAGCAGGTCTGGGAGACCATCGTGGAGCCGCAGATGCAGGCGGCCGAGCGTGGCCAGATCGCCGCGGACGCCGCCTGGGCCAAGGCCATCGAAGAGGCGAAGAAGGCGACGAGCTGAGTCGCCGGTGACCTGCCGAGTCCGCGGGCGTACGCCGCCCGCGGACCGGCGGGGGGGGGGGGGGCCGCCCCCCCCCCCGCGGGGGGGGCCCCCCCCCCCGGGGGGGGGGGGGCCCCCCCCCGCCGCTAGGTCACCGCCGCCTACCTCCCCGGAAGGACCTGCCATGAGTTCTGCTGTCGGCACCCGCCCGCGGCACGCCGCCCCCTCCCCGAGCCGCCCCGAGCGCCCCCAGCGGTCGTTCCGCCTCGGCCGGTGGGACATCAAGTACTCGCCCTACCTCTACATCGCGCCGTTCTTCGTGCTCTTCGGGGTCTTCGGGCTGTTCCCGGTCCTCTACACGGTCTACGTCTCGCTCTTCGACTACGACCTGCTGAGCGGGACCAAGGAGTACTCGGGCCTGGAGAACTACCGCTTCGTGCTGGCCGACGCCCAGTTCTGGAACGCGGTGTACAACACCGTCGGCATGTTCGTGGTCAGCACGGTGCCGCAGCTGATCCTGGCGCTGATGATCGCCAACCTGTTGAACCGGCAGATGCGGGCCCGCACCCTGCTGCGGATGGGCATCGTCATCCCGAACATCACCTCGGTCGCCGCCGTCGGCATCATCTTCGGGATGATCTTCGCCGACCGGTACGGACTGGTGAACTGGCTGCTCGGCGGCATCGGCTTCGACCCCATCGCCTGGCGGGACAACCGCTTCGCCTCGTGGATCGCGGTGGCGTTCATGGTCGACTGGCGGTGGACCGGCTACAACGCGCTGATCTATCTCGGCGCCATGCAGGCGATTCCGAAGGACCTCTACGAGTCGGCCTCACTCGACGGTGCCTCGGCCTGGGGACAGTTCTGGCGGATCACCGTACCGCTGATCCGGCCGACCATCCTCTTCACGATCATCATCTCGACCATCGGCGGTCTGCAGCTCTTCACCGAGCCCCTGATGTACGGCTACGGCATGGTGCGCGGCGGCTCCGACCACCAGTTTCAGACCCTGGCGATGTACATCTACGAGCGGACGTTCACCGGCAACTTCGAGTACGGCGTCGGCGCCGCCATGTCCTGGCTGATGTTCCTCATGATCATCATCTTCGCGGTGGTCAACTTCGCGCTGGTTCGACGCTCGGTCAAGGGGGACATGAAGTGAGCACCCTGCAGACCCTCCCTCGGCCGCTGGCCGACGCCCCGACCCCGACGCGGCGTCGCCGCCGTACGGTACCGGGCGCGCAGCTGTGGCAGGCGAGTCCGCTCACCTACCTCGCACTGATCCTCGGCAGCGTCCTGTCGATCTTCCCGATCATCTGGTCGTTCCTGATCGCGTCCAAGGACAACAGCGCCGTCTACGAGATGCCGCCGCTGCCCGGTGACAAGTTCGGCGACAACATCAGCCGGATGCTCGCCAACGAGGACGCCGCGTTCCTCTACGGACTGGCCAACTCGTTCGTCGTCTCCGCCGTGGTCACCGTCTCGGTGATCTTCTTCTCCAGCCTGGCCGGGTTCGCCTTCGCCAAGCTGCGGTTCCGTGGCCGCAACGCGTTGCTGCTGGTGATCATCCTGACCATGATGGTCCCCACCCAGCTCGGCATCATCCCGCTCTACCTGATGATGGTGGAGCTGGGCTGGACGGGCACCCTCCAGGCGGTCATCGTGCCGTTCCTGGTGCAGGGCTTCGGGGTCTTCATGATGCGCCAGTACGCGCTCTCCGCGATCAGCGACGAACTGATCGAGGCGGCCCGGCTCGACGGCTGCTCGACCTGGCGGATCTACTGGAACGTGGTACTGCCGGCGCTGCGCCCGGCGGCGGCCGTGCTCGGCCTGCTGACCTTCATGCAGACCTGGAACGAGTTCCTCTGGCCGTTCGTCGTGCTGACCCCCGACACACCCACCGTGCAGTACTCCCTCAAGATCCTCTCGTCGGGGCTGTACCAGACGGACTACACCGCGCTGTTCGCCGGTACCGCGCTGGCGACCCTGCCGCTGCTGATCGTGTTCATCATCTTCGGCCGCCAGATCATCGGCGGCATCATGGAAGGCGCCGTCAAGTCGTGAGCAACTCCACGAGCCCCCAGTCCGCCCAGCTCCTTCTGGAGGACCAGGGGTTGAGCTTCCCGCCCGGCTTCCTCTGGGGAGCGGCGACCGCCTCGTACCAGATCGAGGGCGGGGTGCACGAGGGCGGCCGTACCGCCTCGATCTGGGACACCTTCAGCCACACCCCCGGCCGGGTCCTGCACGGGCACACCGGCGACGTCGCCTGCGACCACTACCACCGGTACCCGGACGACGTGAAGATGATGGCCGAGCTGGGGCTGAAGGCGTACCGGCTGTCGGTGGCCTGGCCCCGGATCCAGCCGGACGGTTCCGGCCCGGCCAACCAGGCCGGCCTGGACTTCTACCGGGCGCTCGTCGACGAGCTGCTGGAGCACGGCATCCAGCCCTGGGTGACCCTCTACCACTGGGACCTGCCGCAGGCACTCGAGGACGCCGGCGGCTGGCCGGTCCGGGACACCGCCCACCGGTTCGCCGAGTACGCCGAGCTGACCCACGCCGCCCTCGGCGACCGGGTCCGGCACTGGATCACCCTCAACGAGCCCTGGTGCTCCGCCTTCCTCGGCTACGGCTCCGGGGTGCACGCCCCCGGGCGGACCGAGGCGCCGGCGGCGGTCCGGGCGGCCCACCACCTGATGCTCGGGCACGGGCTCGCCACCCAGGCGATGCGCGCGGCCGCGCCGGACCACGAGGTCGGGGTGACGCTGAACCTCTACGCCGTGTCCCCGCAGAGCGACTCGGCCGCCGACACCGACGCGGCCCGCCGGATCGACGGACTGGCGAACCGGTTCTTCCTCGACCCGATCCTGCGCGGCAGCTACCCGACGGACGTGGTGGCGGACCTGGCCGAGGTGACCGACTTCGGCCACGTCCAGGACGGCGACCTCGAGGTGATCAGTACCCCGAACTCGTTCCTCGGCATCAACTACTACAGCCGGCACGTGGTCGCCGGCCCGGTCGAGGGGGTCGAACCCGAGCCGTACTGGCGGGCGCAGTCCTGCTGGCCGGGCAGCGAGCAGGTCCGGTTCGTCACCCGGGGCGTGCCGGTCACCGACATGAACTGGGAGATCGACGCGCCCGGGCTGGTCGAGATCCTCCAACTGGTGCACCGGGAGTACCCCGAACTGCCGCTCTACATCACCGAGAACGGGTCCGCCTTCGTGGACGAGGTGGTCGACGGCGAGGTCGACGACACCGACCGGCTGGCGTACTTCGACGCCCACCTGCGCGCCTGCCACGCCGCGATCAGCTCCGGCGTGCCGCTGCGTGGCTACTTCGCCTGGTCCCTGATGGACAATTTCGAGTGGGCGTGGGGCTACACGAAGCGCTTCGGAATGATCCACGTCGACTACGACAGCCAGCTGCGGATTCCCAAGTCGAGCGCCAAGTGGTACGCCAAGGTGATCCGACGTAACGGTTTGGCCGCACAATAGGCGTGGTCAGCCAGTATTGGGAGTGCCCGGCACCGGCCCGAACCAGGTCGGTGCCGGCCGCCCGACGTCGGAGGAGCAGACGATGACAACGCAGCGCACCCGCTCGCTCGGGCGGCCAACCTTGGACGCGGTCGCCGCCCGCGCGGGTGTGGGACGGGGCACGGTGTCGCGCGTCGTCAACGGCTCGCCCCAGGTGAGCCCGGAGGCCCGGGCCGCCGTGCAACGGGCGATCGCCGAACTGGGCTACGTGCCGAACCGGGCAGCCCGGGCCCTGGTGACCCAGCGGACCGACTCGGTCGCCCTGGTGGTCTCCGAATCGGAGGAACGGGTCTTCGGCGAGCCGTTCTTCGCCGGGATCGTGCGGGGGATCAGTTCCGCCCTGTTGGAGACCCCGATGCAGCTGTGGCTGGCGATGGCCCAGTCGCCGGCCGAGCGGGAACGGGTGGAGCACCACCTGACCAACCAGCACGTGGACGGCGTACTCCTGCTCTCCCTGCACGACGCGGACCCGCTGCCCACCCTGCTGGAACAGCGGGGGCTGCCGACCGTGCTCGGCGGCCGGCCGGCCCGGATGCTGGACGACCCGGACGGCGCCTTCTTCGTCGACGTGGACAACGCCGGCGGGGCGCGCCTCGCGGTGGAGTACCTGCTGCGCAAGGGACGCCAGCGGGTGGCGACCATCGCCGGCCCGCAGGACATGGGGGTGGGCGTGGCCCGGCTGACCGGCTACCGGGAGGCGATGCGGGACAGCGGCGCGGTGGTCAGCGACGCGCTGATCGCGTACGGCGACTTCAGCGAGAGCAGCGGCGCGGCGGCGATGCGTCGGCTGCTGGACAGCTGCCCCGACCTCGACGCGGTCTTCGTCGCCTCCGACCTGATGGCCTGCGGGGCGCTGCGGGCGCTGCGCGAGGCGGGCCGCCGGGTCCCCGAGGACGTGGCGGTGGTGGGCTTCGAGGACGCGCCGATCGCCCGGCAGACCGAACCGCCGCTCACCACGGTCTTCCAGCCGATGGAGGAGATGGGCCGGCAGATGGCCCGGTTGCTCGTCTCCCGCATCCGCCACGAGGACCGGGAGGCACCGTACGTCCTGCTCGACACCCACCTGGTGCACCGCACCTCGGCCTGACCCCGCCTCCCGTCCCGCGCCCGCGGGGCGTGGGCGGGGACGGTCACGGCGGGTCAGACCGGGCCGGCGCGCAACGCGGTCAGGCCGTGCGCGACCAGCGGGGCCACCAGGGTGCCGATCCGGTCGAAGCCGGCGCCGACGGTCTGCCCCAGGCAGTGCCGGTAGTGGATCCCCTCGCAGATGACGGCGAGTTTGAAACAGCCCAGCGCGACGTGCCAGTCCAGCGGACCCACGTCGACGCCGCCGCGGGCGGCGTACCGGTCGATCAGTTCGGCCCCGGTCGGGAAACCGGCGCCGGGACCGAGCCCGTCGACGGGTCCGGTCACCACCGGAGGTTCCGCGCCGCCCAGTACCTCCCAGTACGTCAGCAGCAGGCCGAGGTCGGCGAGCGGATCACCGAGGGTGGCCATCTCCCAGTCGAGCACCGCCCGGACGCGCCCGGAAACACCGGCGGGGTCGGCGGGCAGCTCGACGATCAGGTTGTCCAGCCGGTAGTCGCCGTGCACGATCCGCCCCCGGTTCCCGGCGCCGCTGCCGTCCGGCGGGTGCGCGGCGAGCCGCTCGCGCAGTTCGTCGATGCCGGGCAGGGGCCGGCTGCGGGAGCGGTCGAGCTGACCACCCCAACGACGTACCTGTCGGGCCAGGAAACCGTCCGGGCGACCGAAGTCGGCCAGCCCGACCTCCGCCGGATCGACGGTGTGCAACGCGGCCAGCACGTCCATCATCAGCAGCGCCAGCCGTCGGCGTTGCCCGGAGCTGAGCGCCGAGGTCTGGGCCCGGCTCCGGTACACCGTCCCGGGCACCCGCTCCATCAGGTAGAACGGCGCACCGAGCACGCTCTCGTCCGGGCAGTACGCCAATGCGGCCGGCACCGGCACGGCGGTGTCGGCCAGCGCGGTGATCACCCGGTGTTCCCGGCCCATGTCGTGTGCCGTGGCCAGCACGTGCCCGAGCGGCGGCCGGCGGAGCACGAACTCACGGTCGCCGCCCCGGACCAGGTACGTCAGGTTGGACCGCCCACCGGTGAGCAGTTCGGCCCGCAGCGGGCCGGCGAGCAGGTCGGGGCGGTGTCGGCCGAGGTATCCGGCGAGTCGGTCGAGGTCGAGCCCGGACGGCGACCCCGGGGGTGGCTCGGACCGGGCGGCACCGGCCAGGGGATCGGTCACCCGGCCAGTTGATGGCATCCGGTCCGCCGAGTCAAGGCCCGGTCAGGGGGCGGTTGTCCGTCATCGTCCGGTTCCCGGGGCATCGGTCGGCACTGCGCGTCTCCGGGACGAACACGGGTTGTTGCGGTCGGGACATGGCGCGGCAACAGGGGCGAAATGGTCATGGGGCAGCCTGATACCAGCACCGGCGGCAACCCGCGCCGGTCCGCCGACGGAGGGGACGGACATGTTGCTGAGGGTTCGGGTAACCCTGCCGGATCGACCGGGAACGCTGGGACAGGTCGCCCGTACGCTGGGCGTCGCCGGTGCCGACATCGTCCAGGTCGTGGTCCTGGAACGGCTGGGCGGGCGGGCGGTGGACGATTTCACCGTCGTGTGGCCGGGGGCGGCCCGGGTCGACCGGCTCTCCGCCGGGCTCGCCGCCATCCCGGGCGTACGGGTCAACGGCATGTGGCGGGCGATCGGCGCGCCGACCGGTGGGGGACAGGACGCCGAACTGCTGGCCCAGATCGCGGCGAACCCGGGCGACGGGCTCGGCACCCTGGTCGACGCGGTACCGGGGCTGCTCGCCGCCGACTGGGCCGCCGCCGCGGTGGTACCGGCCGACTGGGCGGCCCGCAGCGGCTCGGGTGCCGGGGCCCTCCGGGGCGGTGGTTCACCCGCCGTGGCGTACGCCAGCTGGCGCTCACCCAAACCGCTGGTGCTGCCGGAGGTGACCCCACTGCGGGCCCGGGCGCTGGACGGGCCGGCCGGCACCCACTACGCGGTCGCGCCGTTCGGTCGGGCCGGGCTGGTGCTGATGCTCGCCCGGGTGGACGGTGACGGCCTCTCGGCGGCCGGTTTCCACGTCACCGAGGTGGACCGGATCGCACAGCTGGTCCGTGCCGCCGCGACGATTCTCGGTGACCGGCTCGACCTGGTCAGCGCGGCGGGTCCGGCGTTCGAACCGGACGGCGCGTTGGCCGCGGTGGTGACCGGGACCACGGCCGCCGCGGCCGGTTCGGCAACAGCCGGGTAACAGTCCAGGGGCAGGCTGGAACCGGGAAGGAGCCAACATGACGCTATGGCGGATCAGGGCGACGGTGGCCGACCGGCCCGGTTTTCTCTCGGTGCTCACCGCGAGTCTGGCACTGCGCGGGGTCAACATCCTTACCGTCCAGGTGCACACCACCGAGGCCGGGGCGGTCGACGACTTCCTGGTGGACGCGCCGGCCGAGCTGACCGCGGACGACCTGGTCGCGGCGGTGGAGAAGGGACGCGGCCGGGACTGCTGGGTGGCGCGCAGCGAGGCGCAGGGCCTGGCCGACCAGCCGACCCGGGCGCTCGGCCTGGCGACCCGGCTGGTCCGTGATCCGGACGCGCTGGGGGAGACCCTGCGCGCCCTGCTCAACGCCGACGCGGTGACCTGGCGTCCGATGCCGGCCCTCGACGGTCCCGGCTACGACCGGGGCAGCATGCGGCTGCCGGACCCGGACGGCGGGATGTTCGAGGTGGTCCGGTCCGCGCCGAGCTTCACCCCGGCCGAGTTCGCCCGCGCCCAGGCACTGCTGGAGCTGGCCGGCACGGTGCTGCGTCGCGGCGTCGAAGAGGTCACCCTGGTCCTCCCGGAGGGCACCGAACTCGTGGTACGCCCGGCGTTCTCCGAGGACCTGCCGGCGGTACGCGCGATGCACGGGCGCTGCTCGGCGCGTACCCTGCACCGTCGCTACCCGGCGGCGGCGGTTCGCCCGGAGGGCGCCCGGCTGCAGCGGCTGCTGGCCCCGCAGCGCGGGGTGACGCTGCTGGCCACGACCGACGAGCCGTCCGGGCCGTCCGGCCCGGATCTGGCCGGGGCGCCGGACGCACCGCCGGAGCGGGTGGTGGCGATGGCCAACCTGGTGGCCGAGGGGCCGATCGCACAGGTCGCCCTGTTGGTCGAGGACGGCTGGCAGCGGCGTGGTGTGGGTGGGGCGCTGCTGCGCCGGCTCGTCGCGTACGCCACCCGGGCCGGATACCTCGCCCTGTCGGCGTACACCCCGGTGGACAACGTGGGGATGCTGCGTCTGCTGGACCGGCTCTACCGGCCGGGGGCGGTGGAACGGGACGGCAACCTGCTGACCCTGACCGTGCCACTGGCGGCGCGGGGCGGCACCGTCGCGGCGGTTGCGCCACCCGTGGTCCCGGCACAGCTCGACCGGACTCCCGCCGCCGTCGAGGCGCCGCGGGCCTGAGGCAGCGGTCCGGTCCCGGTTCGGGTCCGGACCGCCGGTCAGCGTGACCGGGGCGGCAACGGCCCGGTCCGGTGGGATGGTCGGAGGGGTCCCGCCAGGGCGGCGGGGCCCTCCGACCGTACGACGTCGCACGGGTGATCGACTGGCCGGGCCGGGCGGCGGCCCGGCCAGCCGGCCCGTCAGGTCGTCGGGTAGCTGCTGTAGTCGGGGAAGTTGCCGTACAGCCGCCGGGTCGTTCCGGAGCCGACGGTGACCGCCTGGACCAGCAGGTCGCCGCCGACGAAGGCCCCCTTCCAGGAGGCGCCCCGGCCGCCGAACGGCTCCTCCCGGTCACCCCGGGAACGTGGCTTGTTGATGCCCACCTTGAACGCCTGCAGGTCGACGGCGAGTTTCGCCGCCTTGTCCTCGTCGTCGCAGGCGAGGCTCGCCACCAGTGCGCCGTTGGAGGCGTTCATCGCCGCCAGCAGTTCGTCGGGAGTGTCCACCACCACGATGGTGTCGACCGGACCGAACGGTTCGGCGTGCATCAGCCGGGACCGCCCCGGCGGGGCGAGCAGCACCGACGGCGCCACGTACGCCGAGGTGTCCTGGCCGGGCAGGAACGGTGCGCCGTCGAGCTTGCCCCGGTAGAGCGGGACGGCACCGCCCCGGACCGCCTCGTCGACCTTGCGGCGCAGCTCGTCGGCCTTGGCGCCGCTGATCAACGGTCCGAAGTCGAGTTCCGGCAGCGGGTCGCCCTCGGCCCAGCTGTCGTCGACGGCGAGCGGGTGGCCGAACCGTACCGAGCGGACCACCGGCAGGTACATGTCGAGGAACTCGTCGACCAGTTCCCGCTGGACCACGAACCGGGGGTACGCGGTGCAGCGCTGCTTGCCGTACTCGAAGCCCTTCTTCAGGTGCTTGGCGAGGCTGTCCCACTGGGAGAACTCCCAGATGCCCCAGGCGTTCAGCCCCTCCTGCTCGATCATGTGCCGCTTGTCGGTGTCGAGCAGCGCGGCGGCCACCTTGCCGCCGTTGGACCGACCGCCGACGAAGGCGACCGCACCGATCTCCGGGGCCCGGACCAGCACCTCGGAGAGTTCCTCGCCGCTGCCGGAGAGCAGGGTCGCGGGGAGTCCGACGCGACGCATCAGGGCGTGCGCGACGGTGAGGCAGACCGCACCGCCCTGGGACGGCGTCTTGGCGATCACCGCGTTGCCGGCGAGCAACTGCACCAGCTCGGCGTGGACCAGCACGCTCATCGGGTAGTTCCAGCTGGCGATGTTGCTCACCGGGCCGGCCAGCGGTTCGCGGCCGTCGGCGAGCATCCGGTCGATCTCCTCGACGTACCAGCGGACCCCGTCCAGGGCCCGGTCGACGTCGGCGCAGGCCAACCGCCACGGCTTGCCGATCTCCCAGACCAGCAGCAGGGCGAGCAGGTCGCGGTGCAGGGTCAGTTCGTCGAGCGCGGCGACGACCCGGGCCTTCCGCTCGGCGAGCGGGGTGGCGGCCCAGTCGCGGTGCTCGGCTGACGCGCTCGCGACCGCGGCCCGGGCCGCCTCGGCGTCGAGCCGGGGCAGGTTCACCAGCACCGTGTTGTCCACCGGGGTACGGACGGCGGTCGGGGCGCCGACCGACTGCCAGGCCCCCTCGGTCAGGTTCCGCAGGGTGACGGTGCGGTCCGGGTGCCCCGGGTCGAACGCTTCGGGGGTGGCCTCCACCGCCCGGGCGAGGATCTCCCGCCAGGCGGTGCCGTCGGCAAGGCGCAGTGCCATCGCTGTCTCCTAAGGTCGGTCGCCGGCACGTCGGCCGGCGCGGTTCCAGTGGCCACCCCGCGATCGCGGTCCCGGTCGGGGCCCGGGCCGGTCAGGGCGCGGGTCCGTTCGAGCGGACACGGGGCGGGCGCGGTGAACGGCGTTCCGGAGGGCCGTGCGTGCCGGCGTATCCCGGGAGGGCCGTGGGTGGCGGGCGGTCCTGCACCGGTGTGCCGCACTGGGTGGGCGGTGCTCCGGCAGGGCCGCGGTGAGCTGCGCGGCGGCGACAGTGGCACCGCTGATCTGGGCGTACTGTCTCCCGTCCCGGTCGGCGGCGGCAACCGTACGCCCGTATGCCGGAACGCCCGGTCCGCCTGGTGGGTCGGTGATTCACGCGTACGGCGCACGACGGCCGGCCGTGACCTGGGGGGACAGGCGAAAGATATTTGTGATCATGGATGTTGTGAGGAGTGTCAAGGAGTGGGAAAGGGCTTTCCTCAGTGGCTCCGGCGGCGGTCCCGTCGACCCGGTGGAGTGCCGGGCTCACCGGTTTGGTCCTTCACAAACCGGCAATCGCGCGGTTACATTGTTGGCTGTCCATGGGAGCGCTCCCGGCGCTCCGACCAGGCCGATGAAACTCCCCGAACGGCACCCCCACCGGCCCGACCCGAACGCCCACCACCAGCACCCGCGTCGTGCATCGCGCAGGGGAAGAGGCGGATGCGCCCACATCCGCCCCTGATGTCCTCCGCTACGCGTCGCCGCGCGCGGCTCCACGGACAGGAGCGATTCTCGTGCGCGACCGCATCGCCCCAGCCCGGCCGAACGGGCAACGTCCCCGGCCCGGTCCACGCCCAAGGCCGAAGGTCCGGCACCGGCTCGACGGCCGGCAGCGACCGGACGGCCGGCAGCGCCCCGACCGGGGCCAGCGGCCCGGCCGCTGGTACGAGCGGACGGCGGGGCGGTTCGCGGCAGTCCTGACCACCGCCACACTGACCGCGGTCGGACTGCTGTTCGGCGGTCCACAGGCCGGCCTCGCCGCACCGGCGTCCACCGGTACGGTCGGCGCCCCCGCGCACCTCGGAGCCGCCGCCGGCACCGCCGCCGCGCCCGCCTTCAACTACGCGGAGGCACTGCAGAAGTCGCTGTTCTTCTACGAGGCACAGCAGTCCGGCCGACTGCCCGACTGGAACCGGGTCTCCTGGCGGGGCGACTCCGCGCTGACCGACGGCGCCGACGTCGGTGTCGACCTCACCGGCGGCTGGTACGACGCCGGCGACCACGTCAAGTTCGGCTTCCCGATGGCGTTCAGCGCCACCATGCTCGCCTGGGGCGCGGTCGAGTACCGCGACGCGTACGCCGGCTCCGGGCAACTGCCGCACCTGCTCAACAACCTGCGCTTCGTCAACGACTACTTCATCAAGGCGCACCCGTCGCCGAACGTCCTCTACGGCCAGGTCGGCAAGGGCGACGACGACCACAAGTGGTGGGGACCGGCCGAGGTGATGCCGATGGCGCGGCCGGCGTACAGGATCGACGCGAGCTGCGGCGGCGCGGACCTGGCCGGCGAGACGGCCGCCGCGATGGCCGCCTCCTCGATGGTCTTCCGGCCCACCGACCCGGCCTACGCCGACCGGCTGGTCACCCACGCCCGCCAGCTCTACACCTTCGCCGACACCGTGCGGCGGGCCTACCACGAGTGCATCACCGACGTGACGAGCTTCTACCGCTCCTGGAGCGGCTACCAGGACGAACTCGTCTGGGGCGCGATCTGGCTGCACCGGGCGACCGGCGAGGCCAGCTACCTGACGAAGGCGGAAACCGAGTACGACCGGCTCGGCACCGAACCGCAGTCCACCACCCGGCTCTACAAGTGGACGGTCGCCTGGGACAACAAGCAGTTCGGCACGTACGTGCTGCTGGCCAACCTGACCGGCCGGCAGAAGTACGTCGACGACGCCAACCGCTGGCTCGACTACTGGACCGTCGGAGTGAACGGCGAAAAGGTGCGTACCTCGCCCGGCGGGATGGCCGTGCTGGACACCTGGGGCGCGCTGCGCTACGCCGCCAACACCGCGTTCGCCGCGCTGGTCTACAGCGACAGGACCACCGACGCCACCCGGAAGGCCCGCTACCACGACTTCGCGGTCCGCCAGATCAACTACGCGCTCGGCGACAACCCGCGCAACTCCAGCTACGTGATCGGCTTCGGGGCCAACCCGCCGCGCAACCCCCACCACCGCACCGCGCACGGCTCCTGGTGGGACAGTCAGCAGGTGCCGGAGGCGACCCGGCACGTGCTGTACGGCGCGCTGGTCGGCGGACCGTCCGCGCCGAACGACGCGTACACCGACAGCCGGGGCGACTACGTGATGAACGAGGTCGCCACCGACTACAACGCCGGCTTCACCTCCGCGCTGGCCCGGCTCTACGCCGAGTACGGTGGCACCCCGCTGGCGAACTTCCCGCAGCCGGAGTCCCCGGACATCAACGAGATCACCGTCGAGACCACGGTGATGCAGAACGAGCCCCGGGCCACCGGGATCAAGGCCATCGTCTACAACAAGTCGGCGTTCCCGGCCCGGGCGCTCACCGACTCCCGGTTCCGGTACTACTTCCGCCCGGAGGGCACCAGCGCGATCCAGGTGACCAGCGGCTACACCCAGGGCTGCCCGGCACCGACCAGCGCCCGCCAGTACTCCGGCGACATCTGGTACGTCGAGGTCGACTGCTCCGGACACACCATCGCCCCGGCCGGGCAGTCACAGCACCGGATGGAGGTGCAGTTCAAGATCGGCGTACCCGAGGGCGGCACCTGGGACCCGGCCAACGACCCGTCGTACCAGGCCACCGCCGGGCCGAACCCGAAGTTGGCGCTCTGGGAGGGGGAGACCCTGGTCTGGGGCGCGGAACCGGCCCCGCCGACCCCGGACACCGCCGCGCCGAGCGTGCCCGGCACCCCGACCGCCTCCGCGGTCACCGCCACCGGGCTGACCCTGAGCTGGGCGGCCTCGACCGACACCGGCGGCAGCGGCCTCGCCGGCTACGACGTCTACCGGGAGGCGGGCAGCACCGACGTGCTGGTCGGCTCGCCGAGCGCGGCGACCCTGCCGGTGACCGGGCTGACCCCGGACACCCGGTACCAGTTCCACGTGGTGGCCCGGGACGGCGCCGGGAACCGGTCCGCGGCCTCCGCGCCGGTCACCGTCACCACCGCGACGGGCGGCGGCGGGGACACCACCCCACCGGGTACGCCGACCGGGCTGACCGCGTCCGCCGTCACCACCAGCGGGGCGACCCTGACCTGGACCGCGTCGACGGACAACGTCGGCGTCACCGGCTACCGGGTCTACCGGGAGGCCGGCGCCACCGACACCCTGCTCGGCACGGTGACCGGTACGACGTACCCGGTGACCGGGTTGACGGCCGGGACGACGTACCAGTTCCACGTGGTCGCGGTGGACGCTGCCGGCAACGCCTCGGCGGCGTCGGCCCCGGTCTCGGTGACCACCGGCAGCACACCGACCAGCGGCTGCCGGATCGGCTACACCACGACCGACTGGAGCAGCGGGTTCACCGGCACGATCACCATCACGAACACCGGCAGCACCGCGATCAACGGCTGGACGTTGACCTTCGGGTACGCCGCCGGACAGCGGATCAGCCAGGCCTGGTCGGCCACGGTGACCCAGTCCGGTACGACGGTGACCGCGACCAACCTCTCCTACAACGGCACGCTCGCCCCGGGAGCCTCGACGAGCTTCGGCTTCAACGGCTCCCACACCGGCAGCAACCCGAGGCCGGCGACGTTCACGCTCAACGGAGCGGCCTGTACGACCGGCTGAACCGTCCCTCGGCCGGTCCCCGGGGCCGTTGGGCAGCACCGGCAGGCTGCCCGGCGGCCCCGGCCCGGCGCGCGGCTCCCGGGTTGACGGCCGGCCTGCCCCGGCCCGGCCATGACACGCCCCGCACCAGGTGATCAGCGGGGGCGGTGTCCTCGCCGGACGGCGAGCACCACCAGCAGCAGCGGCACCACCACCCACAACTGCGCCGTCGTGTAATGGCGTAACTCGGCAGCGACGTCGACCTCCCGGATCTCGGCCTCGAGGGCACCCGGACGCACGAGCGTGAGGGCGTGTGCCGACAGCGGCACGTAGTTGACCGCCACGCCCGTGAGCCACAACCCCAACCCGGTACGCACGCCTCCGCCGGACGAGGCGAGCGCGAGACCGAGTGCGCCGCCACCGAAGACGCCGAGGAGGAACTCGGCGAGGATGACCCACCGCCGCCAGCGAACGCCGGCCGACCCCCACATGTCGATGGCGGCGAGGCGACGCACGTCGAGTCTGAGAGTCACGCGCGACATGCTGCCACGGGCCCGCCAGCCCCGCCGCGCCCACGTGTGGCCGGTACCTGCCCGGCCGGAAGTCCCGACCCGGCGCCCCCGTACGCCGGTCGGCCGGGGTTCAGGGGGGTCAGGGCTGGCCGACCGTCGTTCAGGGGGTCAGCGGCAGGGTGAGCCGGCTCGGTGCCAACTGGACGGTGACGCCCGCCGCGAGCGGGTCGGTGGTCAGGTACTCGCCGTGGTTGGCGACGAGCACCAGGCCGATCCGGCTGCCCGCCGGGAAGACGTAGTCCTTCGGCTCCAGCAGAACGGTCGCGGTGTACCCGACGCCCGGGGTGAGCGGGGTACCGGTGGTCAGCGAGGCACGGTTCTTGGTGTCCAGCGCGCCCCGGGTGACCACCCGGGTCGGGAACCCGTCGGTGTAGTGCACCAGCATCGCGGTCAGTGGTGTGCTGGTCGAGGTGGCGCTGAACGTCACCTCGACCGTGCCGGCGCCGGAGAGCCGCCGGGCGCCGGTCGACGCGGGGGCGAGGAAGACCAGGCGGTTCGGCTTGGCGGTCTCCGGGGTGTTGACCATGGCGTACTCGAGTTGTCCCCGGTTGTCGGTGAACGACTGCGCGGCGGTCGGCCCGGGGGCGGGCAGCAGCGTGCCGGCGGCACCACTGCCGGGGCCGCCGAGATGGAACCGGGTCGGGGTCGCCTCCGGCGCCGGCCAGGCGGCGTACGTCGCGGTGCTGCCGTCCGGGCGTTTGATCGTCGCCTGCGGCTCGTCCATGATCCCGTTGTCGAGGCCGTAGAGCCAGTGGTCCATCCACCGGCCGACGGTGTCGCGTCCGGTCAGGTCGCTGCCGAACGGGTCGCTGTGCCCTCCGTCGTGCAGCCACAGCTTGCGGGGTACGCCGGCCGCCGCGATCGCGTCCCAGTACCGGCCGGCGTGGGTGGTCTTGGTGTTGCCGTCCTGCTGCCCGTGCACCAGGAAGACGGAGGCGTCGACCTGACCGGCGCCGTCCCGGTAGTCGCGCTGCTGCCAGAAGGCGTTCTGGTCGGCGGTCGCGTCGTCGGCCTGGTCGCCCAGAGCGGTGTACTCGTCGGCGCACCGGGCCTCGGTGGCGGCCGGTGAGACGTACCGGGCGAGCGACTCCGGGTACCGGCCGCCGAAGCCGCCGTAGGCGATGCCCTGGGCGCGGGCGTAGTCGTACCAGGCGGAGATGCCGGCGATCGGCACGATCGTCTCCAGCCCGTCGATGCCGGTCTCGGCGACCGCGATCGGCAGTGTCCCGGCGTACGACACACCGATCATCCCGACCGATCCGGTGCTCCAGTCGGCGACCGCGGGGCTGCCGTCGGGGTACGTCGCGGCGGCCCGCCCGTTCAGCCAGTCGATCGCGGCGGCGGCGCTGAGGGTGTCCTCGGGGCCACCGATCGCGGCGCAGCCGTCCGAGTCGGCGGTGCCCTGCATCTCCACCTCGACGACGGCGTAGCCGCGGGGTACGAAGTAGTCGTCGTACCAGGCGGTGAAGTGCGCCGGAACGATCAGGTTGCCGCGCGGCGCGGCGTTGTCGCCGAAGTAGGGGCTGGCGTGCAGCACTGTGGCCACCTGGAGACCGGCGTCGGTCTCCGCGGGCCGGATGACCCGGGCGATGATCTGGTCGGGCTGGCCGTCGTCGTCGCTGTCCATGGCGGAGGTGATCTGGACGGTCTCCTGGACGGCGGCGTCCCGGGCGAACACCGGCCGGGTGGTGCCGTCGGAGACCACGAGGCCGGGTGGATGGGCCGGCGGGGCGGCCGAAGCGGCTGCCGGCCCGGAGGGTGCGGTGATCGTGATGGTGCCGACCACGGCGGCTGCCATGGCGATGCTGGTCCGTCGGCGCATCGTGCCTCCCCGTTCAGATCGCGTGCGCCCGACCATCGAAGCACAGCGATGTGACGGGAGTCGATGTGAGCTACGCCGCGAAAGCCGCCGGAGGGTGGGTCCGGACGCGACGCGCCGCCGCCGGTGCCCGGGTCACGGGCGCCGACGGCGGCGACGGCTACGGATCCGGCTCAGCGGGTGCGCAGGCCGTACCCGTACGGGAAGAGCGGGCGGTAGTCGCGGTCACCGATGTTGATCGGCACCTGCGCCTCGCTGCGCGGCCAGCTCATCGAGAGCTTGCCGGTGAACGGACGCCGGCCGAACAGCACGTCCGCGACGCCGGCCCCCTCGCTGCCCGGCAGCCAGGAGGCGACCAGCGCGTCCATCTCACCGAGCTGGTCGGTCAGCACCTGCGGACGGCCGGAGACGACCAGCACGACACAGGTGTCGATCTCGCCGCAGACCTTGTCCACGACCGCCTTGTCGGCCGGCTGCAGCGACAGCGACTTCTCCTCGTGCTGCGGCGTGGAGCACCAGGTGCACTCCGGTCCACCGACATCACCGAAACCCTCGGCGTACGGGGTCTCGCCGACCACCACGACGCCGACGTCGGCACCGTCGGTCGGGGCGGAGGCGTCGGCGCTGTACGTCACCTCGGCTCGGGGAGCGACCTCGCGGATGCCCTCCAGGATCGTGGTGCCGGGGATGACGTCGCCGGAGACACCCTGCCACTGGATCGTCCAGCCGCCGGCCTGGTTGCCGATGTCGTCGGCGTTGCGGCCGGCGACGTACAGCTTCGCGTCCCTGCGCAGCGGCAGCGCCCGGTCGCTGTTCTTCAGCAGCACCTGCGACTCGGCGACGGCCCGGCGGGCCAGGGCGCGGTGCTCCCGGCTGCCGACCTCGTCGACGTTGTCGGCCGAGGCGTACGGCCGCTCGAAGAGGCCGAGGTCGAACTTCGCCCGCAGGATCCGCCGTACCGCGTCGTCGATCCGGGCCCTGCTGACCCGGCCCGCCTCGACCTCGGCGGTCAGCAGGTCGATGAACTGCTTCGCGCTGTGCGGCACCATGAACAGGTCGATACCGGCGTTGACCCCGACGCGGACCTTGTACGGGGTGAGGCCGGCGTTGGTCGGCTCGGCCGGGTCCGGGATCTTGTGGATGCCCTCCCAGTCGGAGATGACAAAGCCCTGGAACCGCTTGGCGCCCTTGAGGACGTCGGTGAGCAGTTCCTTGTGGGCGTGCATCTTGACCGGGTTGCCGACCCCGTCCTCGGTCCAGTCCACACTGGAGTACGACGGCATCACGCTCCGCACGTCGTAGCGCCGCATCGCGTCCCAGTACGGCGCCAGGTTGGTCCGGGCGAAGTCGGCCCGACTGGTCACCGTGACGCCCTGGTCGATGACGTACGCCTGGTTGGCCGGCGGCAGGGTGGCGTTGTTGTCGGCGGCGGCCTGGTCGTAGACGGTGTCACCGTCGCCAGCGTAGTGCTTGACGGTGGCGAGCACGCCGGCGCTCTGCGAGCCGGCGATGTAGCTGGCCATCTGGCCGACCAGCTTCGGGTCCTCGCCGAAGCTCTCGTACGTCCGGCCCCAGCGCTCGTCGCGGGCGACGCAGAGGCACGGGGCGAAGTTCCACGGGATGCCGGTGGCCTTGACCTCCTCGGCGGTGGCCCGGCCGATCTGCCGGACCAGGTCCGGGTCGCGGGTGGCACCGAGACCGATGTTGTGCGGGAAGACGGTGGCGCCGTAGACGTTCGCGTGCCCGTGTACCGCGTCGACGCCGTAGATGATCGGGATGCCGAGTCGGGTGCCCAACGCCTGCCGCTGGAACCCGTTGATCATTTCCACCCAGGCTTCGGGGGTGTTCGGGGTCGGCACGGAGCCGCCACCGGAGAGCAGCGAGCCGAGGTTCCACTCGGCGATCACCGCCGGGTTGTCGGTGACCGCGGCCCGCTCGGCCTGGGTCATCTGGCCGACCTTCTCCGCCAGGGTCATCCGGCCGAGCAGGTCGTCGACCCGGCGGTCGGCCGGGAGCTTCGGGTTGAGGTACGCGGGCTTGCCGGTGCCGTGGCCGCCGCCTCGCGTGGCGGTGTCGGTCGGTGCCGCCACCGCGCCGGCGGGCGGGAGCGAGACGACCAGGAGGCCGGCGAGCAGGGCTATCAGTGGTGTTCGGGGTCGCGGGTGTGGACGCATGCCGTGCCCTCCATCAATGATCGGGTGCGCGCCAGGACCGATCTTTCCCATGTCGATAAGACGACGTCAATATTCAATGGTAAAGATTCCTTCTTGAGAGCGCTCTCTCGGGGGTGTTGTGCCCGGTTATCGACCTGATTGGACTCCGTCCCGGCTGGGCCGCCGTCGGGGTGACCGTGGATCACCGGTACCCGTGACGGGACTGGTCGTCGGGCGGGGACACTGGTCCGGACCGGTCCGGAATGTGTGAACCCCCAGGGAGTGGCGATCGCGTGGGTACGTCATGGCGGTTCCGGTTGTCGATGGTCGGCGCGGCCGCCGGATTCCTGGTGGTGGCGATGGTGATCCGGGCCCTCGACGACGGTGCGGTGGCACAGCACTCCGGCACCCTGCTGTACGGGTCGATGGTGTACGTCGCGGTGCTGTTCGTGGCTCCGCGACTCGGTCCGGTCCGGGCCGGTGTCATCGCGACCGCCTTCTGCTGGCTGGTCGAGGTCGCGCAGTTGACCGGGGTGCCGGCCGCACTCTCCGCCCGCAGTCTGTTGGCCAGGCTGGTGCTCGGGGTGCGGTTCGACCCGGTTGACCTGGCCTGGTACCCGGTCGGTGTACTGCCGCTGGTCGCCGTGCCCTGGTTGCTGACCAGGCTCGCGCAGCGTCGGATGACGCGGAGCGGGCTGCGGCCCGGCGGAAGCGACGCCCGGGGCTAGAGGGCCCCGGTCACCGGACGGCGACCGCCGAGGCGGGCGGGTACGGCGGTGAGCGCGGCCACCGCCAGCACGGTGGTCAGGACCAGGGTGATCAGCTGCCAGGGCCCGGGAAGCGTGGCCCGGTCGCTGTCGCCGCCGGTGATCGCGATGATGGCGGCGAACACCAGGAAGCCTCCCGGGAAGACACCCAGGACGGCGCCGAGCAGCGCGGGCAGCACCTGCGCGGTCGCCAGGGCGACGGTGACCTCCCTCGGGGTCGCGCCGAAGGCCCGCGCCACCGCCGACGCGTGCCGGTTGTCGAGCACCGTCGCCCAGGTGATGACGATGGCGTTGACCGCCGCCAGGGAGAGCAGGATGACCGTCCAGACTCCGAGCACCTGCCGCAGCACGCCCACCTGCGCCTCGCTGTACGCGCCGGTGCCGGGCAGGTCTCCAAGGACGGCGTTGAGCACCAGGAGGACGTAGATCCCGCTGACCGTGACCGCGATGCTGAACACGGCCAGCACGACCCGTCGCGGGCGGCGGGCGGCGACCCGCAGCGCGAGCAGCAGCGGGACGGGTAGTCGCGCCGAGAGCGTGATCAGCCAGCCGGTGCGCCGGGCCGGACGTGCCGCGTCGGCGAGCGCGCTGACGGTGCTGGAGCGGGCGCCGCGCAGGGTCGGGACGGCGGTCGCCACGACCGCGACGCCGAGTGCCACGGCGGTCACCAGACCGATGGTGGACCAGGTCAACGTCGGCGTCCCCGGGCTACCGACGAGGCCCGCGCTCGACCCCGAGAGCAGTGGCGCGGTCAGCGCGCCGATGATCAGGCCGGCCGCGGCCGCGACGACGGCCACGAGCAGGTACTCCGCGAGCAGCACGGCGGCGACCAGGCCCGGTGTGCCGCCGACCGCCTTGAGCAGTCCGACCCTTCTGGTCTGGTCGGCCATCCGGCCACCGACCAGTACCGAGAGACTGGCCACCGCGAGCAGCCCGAGCAGCCAGGCGCCGATCAGCAGCAGGATCTGGGAGTCCCTGGCCAGTTCGGTGGCGTCGGCGAGGACGCTCCGCCAGGTCTGCATCGGCATCATGGTCCCGCCGTGGTCGCCACTGTTCGCCTCGACGAACGCCTCGGCCCCGTCCGGGTCGGCAAGCTTCAGGTTGATCACGTACGACAGTGAACCCGCTGTCGGGGCGAGACTCCGTACGTCCGCCCGGGTGAGCCAGAGCAGCCCGGGGTTGTGGAGGAGTCCGGGGGGCAGGTTCCGGTCGTTCGGGACAGCGCCGTTTACGCAACCCACGGAGACGATGCAGGACGCCCCCGGGTACGGCGGCATGGCGGCGGTGACCGCCAGGCCGACGACCGTGAACGACCTGCCGCCCAGGGTGACCGGATCACCGACGTTCAGCTCGAGCCACTGGGCGAAGGCGGCTTCGAGCACCACCCCGCCGTCGCTGACCCAGTCGCCCCGGACGACCGCGGGCTGGTCGACGGTGGCGGGCGTGTTGTCCCGTCCCTCGACCTGCACGTCCGAGCTGCGGCCGGACGCCTCCAGCTTCGCGGGGATGACGGGATACGGTCCGCTGTGCTCGGCGACGCCCGGGTCGGCCGCCAGCTTCTCGAGTTCGGCGGGTTTCGCGAAATCGCCGGTGCTGGCGACCACGTCGGGTCCCCTGGTCACCACCCGGGTGCTCTGGTACGGGTCGCTGGCCGCGTCACGCACCACCAGCCCGAGCGTCAGTGTCGTGGTGGCCGCCAGGATGGCGATCAGGAGCAGCGCCGCCTCGGTGCGGCGCCGCCGGAGATCCCGTACGGCGAGACGGATCACGAGGAGGATGCGGCCCATCGCGTCAGTCCCCCAGCCCGAGAAGTGCGCCGAGCCTGCCGGTGGTGCCGCCGGTCAGCCGGGTCTCGTCCACGAGCACGCCGTCACGCATCGAGAACATCCGGTCCGCGGTGGCCGCGATCCGCGCGTCGTGGGTGACGATGACCAGCGTCTGACCGGACCCGTGCAGTTCCTCGAAGAGCCGGAGGACATCCAGGGTGGCGGCGCTGTCCAGATTTCCGGTCGGTTCGTCGGCGAGGACCACCGACGGTCTGTTGCTCAACGCCCGGGCGACCGCGACCCGCTGCCGCTGGCCACCCGAGAGCGCCGAGGGCAGGAAGTGTGCCCGGTCGGCGAGTCCGAGCTGGTCGAGCAACTCTTCGGCACGCCGCCGGGCGGCCCGCAACGGGCGTCCGGCCAGCAGCGCCGACAGTTCCACGTTCTCCAGTGCGGTGAGTTCCTCCATCAGGTGGAAGGACTGGAAGACGTAGCTGACGTCGGTGCCGCGCATCCGGGCCAGGGACTTCTCGCTGAGGTTGTCGATGCGACGGTCGTGCAGCAGCACCTCGCCGCCCGAGGGGCGGTCCAGCCCGCCGAGCAGGTGCAGCAGTGTCGACTTGCCGCAGCCGCTCGGCCCCATGATCGCCACGGTTTCTCCGGCCGCGACGTCGAGATCGATTTTGTCGACGGCGCGTACCAGTCCCTCCCCTCGGCCGTACTCCTTCCGCAGCCCCCGGGCGCGTAGTACGGGCGGGTCGACAGCCTTGTTCACGAGCCACTCCTTCGGTGGGTCCAGTTCTGCTCACACGCCTCGAGCCACCGCAGGTCCGCCTGGAGCCGGAGCACGATGCCCTCCAGCAACAACGCCGCGTCCGAGTGGTCCGGCTCTGCCATCGCGGCGTGCTGGGCGTCACGCAGGCGCCGCAGCAGCTCTCGCCGTTGGGTGTCGACGATGGTGAGCGGGTCGGCCAGCCGGGCCGAGGCGGCCGCGACCAGCTTGAGGTGGAACTCCGCGAGATCGGGTTTCGGCCAGCTCACCTCGGCGATCCACTCGGCGACCCGTCGCTGGCCGTCGGGGGTCAGCGTGTACACCTTGCGGTCCGACTGGTCGGTCCCGTCGGCGGGTTTCTCGACCGCCAACAGGCCGGCCTTCTCCAGTCGGGTCAGCGTCACGTAGATCTGCCCGGCGTTCAACGCGTCGCCCAGCGGACCGAGTGCGTCGCGTAGCCGCGCGCGTAGCTGGTAGCCGTGTGAGGGCTCTTTGGCCAACATCGCGAGGACCACTTCCTGCTGCATCCGACCCCCCCTCTAACCGTTAGCCCCATGTCTAACGGTTATCCCTATCGCCGTCAAGCGGGGAAACGCGCGCCGCTCGTGGCGCCGCGTCCCGGGATGATGGCGGGTGGGCGGTCGGTGGCCACGCCTTGACTGAAAGCACGATCGTGCGGAAGATGTCGGCATGGGCAAGGGTGAGGCGACCCGCCAGACGGTACTGGCCGCGGCGAACGAGATCGCCGACCGGCTCGGGCTGGCCGGGCTCACCATCGGTTCCCTCGCCGACCGGGTCGAGATGTCGAAGAGCGGATTGTTCGGGCACTTCCGTTCCAAGGAGGCCCTGCAGTTGGCGGTCCTCGAGTACGCCCGGGAGGGCTTCGTCGACACCGTGATCCGGCCGGCGCTGGCCGCCCCCCGGGGTGAGAGGCGGGTCCGGGCCCTGGTGGAGAGCTGGATCGCGCTGGGCGTCGAACGCCGCCCCGGCTGTCTTTTCGTCTCCGCCGACCTGGAGTTCGACGACCGGCCCGGACCGGTGCGTGACCAGTTGGTCCGCGACCACCGGGACCTGCTGGAGTCGATCGCCCAGATGTTCCGGACCGGGATCTCCGAGGGGGAGTTCCGGCCGGACGCCGATCCCGAGCAGTTCGCCCACGACCTCTACGGCGTGATGCTCGGACTGTTCCACGCCCACCGGCTGATGGAGGATCCGGCGGCGATCACCCGGACCCGTCGGGCGCTGGACGCACTGCTGGACAACGCCCGGATCTGACCTCTCGGATTGGAGAACCATGGTCGCTTGGCGGCAGAAGAAAAGCACGATCGTTCGTACTGTTACTGTGAAGGTGGCGCGGGGAATGTTCGGCATCCTCGAACGAGTGGCGCCCGCCCCGGGAGCCGTACTCGCCGAACGGATCTGGTGCACCGTGCCACGCGGTCCGGCCCGCCCCGCCGACCCGCCCGGACAGCGGTTCACCGTCGCCGTGCACGGCCGGCGGGTGGTTGCCGAGTCCTGGGGCGAAGGTCCGACGGTCTACCTGCTGCACGGCTGGGGCGGCTGGCGGGGACAGTTCCAGTCGTTCGTCGCCCCGCTGGTGGCGGCCGGGTACCGGGTGGTCGCCCTCGACGCGCCGAGCCACGGCGACTCCGCGCCCGGGGCGTACGGCCGGGGGCGTGGCCTGCTCACCGAGTTCGCCGACGCGCTGACCGAGGTGACCCGGGTCGCCGGCCCGGCGTACGCGGTCATCGGGCACTCGGCCGGCGGTACCGCCACCGCGCTCGCGGCGCTGGACGGGCTGGCCGCCGAGCGGCTGGTCCTGATCGCACCGATGGCGGACCCCCTCTCGTACACCGTCGAATTCGCCCGGGCGCTCAACTTCGGCGAACGGGTCCGGACCGGCTTCCTCCGCCGCCTCGAACGGCGGGTCGGTCGGCGCATCACGGACCTGGACGTGGTTGCCCGGGCGGCGGGGCGCAGCGACCTGCCGCCGATGCTGGTCGTGCACGACCACGCGGACAAGGAGGTCCGGTACGCCGACGGGCAGGCGATCGTGGCGGCCTGGCCGGAGGCCGAGGGGCGGTGGTCCCACGGGCTCGGTCACCGGCGGATCCTGCGCGACCAGGCCACCGTGGACGGTGTGGTCGAGTACCTGACCTGGAGCCGGGTGACGCAGTCGGTCGGGTGACCGGACGAGAGCTGTTAACAGGGGGCCCTCTACTACCGGAAACGTTAACAAGGGCCCCCTCCTTGCGTGGTTGACAGTCCGACGGACGTCGATCAAGATCTACTTTGTGCGGAGCGCCCATCTGACGAAGCGGGGTCACATCGACCTCCTGCGCGTCGCCAGTGCCGCCTGTCGACCGTCCCACTGACGCCGGGTCCTCTTCCCGTTCCTCGCCGGCAGGCGGCGTTCCCTGTCCCGTAGGTCTCCGGCCCTGCGGCGGCGCCGCCCTGCGCGGCACCCCTGACAGGAGAACTGTTCCTGATGCTCAGCAGATCCCAGGCCAGAGCCGTCGGCGCGGTGGCGGTAGCCGCCTCGCTGCTCGGTACCGCCGTCTGGACCGGACCGGCGTACGCGACCGCGTTGCCGACCGAGCCGGCCCGCCCGGTCAGCCTCGCCCAGATCACGGGCTACCCCCGGCAGAACGTGCTGCCGGTCTGGCCCGACAACCCCGACGACGCCTCGATCCCGATCGGCGTCACGCCGTACGACGAGATCGCGCCGAAGCTGAACGCGTTGCAGCGGGCCAGCGACCGGGTCTCGGCCCGGGTGGCCGGGAGGTCCGCCGGCGGCTACGACCTCTACGCGGTCACCGTCACCGCCCCGGAGAGCCGAGCCGAGGCCCGGCAGCAGGAGGAGTGGAAGCGCCTCATCGAGGAGGAGCCGGTCCGGGCCCGCACCGACCGCCGGCTGCTCGCCGGCTACAAGACCCCGCTGTTCGTCAACGCCAACATCCACGGCAACGAGTGGGAGGGCACCGACGCCGCGCTGCGGGTCATCGAGGAGTACGCCACCAGCACCGACCCCGAGGTGCTGACGCTGCTGAAGCGGAACCGGCTGGTCTTCAACGTCACGTCCAACCCGGACGGACGGGTCGCCGGCACCCGGCAGAACTCCGCCGGCTACGACCTCAACCGGGACCTGACCATCGTCGCCCAGCCGGAGACGAACCTGATCCGCGAGCTGATCGTGGACACCAAGCCGATCATCACGCTCGACCTGCACGGATACGTCAACCCGACGCTGCTGCACCCGAGCACCCCGCCGCACAACGTCAACAACGAGTACGACCTCTACATCAAGCACGGGCTGCCGAACGCGCTGGCGATCGAGGAGAACCTGCGGGCCCTCGGCTACCCGGAGACCCAGCGGGCCCGGATCCCGTTCCGGGACGACGAGCCCGGGGTGTGGGACGACTTCCCGCCGATCTACGTACCGTCCTTCGCGATGTTGCAGAGCAGCATCCCGTACACCATCGAGGCACCGCTCAACCCGCGCGGCAACCTGACGCCGGAGGAGAAGCTCCGCCGCTCGCGGATCAACACCGACGTGCACGAGGTCGCGATCAAGACGTCGCTGCGGTACATCCAGGACCACCGGGCCGAGGTGCTGCACGACCAGGCCGAGGTCTACCGGCGTGGCTGGGCCGGTGAGCCGCTGCGGGACATCCCGGACGAGTACGTGCCGGGCTGGGGCCCGGAGGACAACTACCACACCACGTTCCCCCGGGCGTACGTCATCCCGACCGGCCCCGGCCAGCACTCCGAGACCGCCGCGGCCCGCCTCGTCGACCTGCTGATCGGCAGCGGCGGCCGGGTGTGGCAGGCGAGGAAGGACTTCCGGGCCGACGGAAAGTCCTACCGCGCCGGCTCGTACGTCATCGACCTGCACCAGCCCAAGCGCGGCCTGGTCAACTCGCTGCTAGAACCGGGCATCGACCTCACCGACCGGGTGGACGACCTCTACGCCGGTCCGGCCGCCTGGAGCCAGGGGCTGACCTGGGGTGCCACCGTCGACACGCTGTGGGACCGGCTGCCCGACACACCGGTGACCCGGATCTACGACGGCGAGGCCGAGGGTGAACTGCCCGGCGGCAACTCCGACCTGCGGCTGGACCTCCAGGACGCGGCCGACCTGCTCGCGGTGAACACCCTGCTGGACAGGGGAGTCCGGGTCTACCGACTCGCCGACGGCTCGGTGGCGGTCAGGAGCACCCCGGGCACCCGCCGACTGGTCAGGGACGTCGTCGAGGAGTACGACGTCAGCTTCGGCCGGGCGCCGGCCCGGTGGCACGGCACGCCGCTCGACGAGGTCGTCGTCGGCTACCTCGGCACCGTCGAGGAGCGGGACACCCTGCGCGACACCGGTTTCGAGGCCCGTACGCTGACCGCGGCGACGCTGGCCGGCACGCTGACCGACGACGTCGACGTGGTACTGGTGGCGAGCAGCGTCAACCTGGCGAGCCTCACCCCGGAGAACCGGGCCGCGCTGGACGCGTTCCTGGCCCGGGGCGGTGGCGTGGTCGGTCTCGGCACCGCCGGCGCGAACTTCAGCAACGGCGCCGGCCTGCTCACCGTCACCGCCACCGCCGGAGCAGACCTGGCCAGCGGGGTGGCGAACATCGTCAACCGGGGCGGCCCGGTCACCTCGGGGGCCATCCCGCACGCCTTCATCAGCCAGCCGGTCTGGTTCACCGACCTCGGCGCCGGGGTGACGGTGGAGCAGTCGTACGCCGCCGACCCGTTGGCGGCCGGCTGGTGGGCGCCGAACGCCGCCGGTGCGAACGGGCAGGCCGCCGCGGCGAACCAGGCCAGCATCGTCCGGGGGGTCACCCCGGGCGGCAACGGCGTGGTGCTGTTCGGCACCGATCCGACGTTCCGCCTGCACCCGAAGGGCCTCCAGTCGCAGCTCGGCCGGGCCCTGCTCTGGGCCGCCCAGCGGTGACGACGTCAACGCGGTGACCGGTTGAGCCGGTCACCGGGAAGGGCCCGGACGGGTACCCGTCCGGGCCCTTCCGCCGTCGACCACCTGCCCACTGCCCCCGAACTCGCCGACGGTCCGCCCTGGCAATCCCGTCCCGAGTGATCCCCGTCGCGGCGCAGCCCGCCCCGCCGGGCTAGGTTCACCTCCGTGACCAGCCAGAACACCACCGAACCGTGGATCGTTACCCCGGGCACCGCCGGATCCGCGCAGGTCGCCCACCTCGGGCTGCGGCACGCGCCGTTGGTCCACCGTCGCGCGGGCGAGCGGGACCTGCCGGTGCTGGTCCGGCTGCGCGACGACGCGGCGCGCTGGCAGCTGTCCCGGGGCATCGACCAGTGGAAACCCGCGCAACTCGACGAGCGGCACTTCCGGGCCCGGCTGCGCGACGGCGAGGTGTGGCTGGCCACCATCGGACCGGACGGTCCGGTCGCCGGCGCCTTCGAGCTGTGGTGGGACGACACCGCCGCCTGGGGTCCGCAGCCCCCGGAGGCCGGGTACGTCCACCGGCTGATGACGGATCGGCACACCGCCCCACCCGGCACCGGACGGCGGATGCTCGCCGAGGCCGAGCGGCGGATCGCGGCGGCCGGACGCCGGTTCTGCCGACTGGACTGCCGGGCCGACAACAACCGTCTCCGGCGGTACTACGAGGAGGCCGGATACGTCGTGGTCGGCGAGCAGTCGTCGGCGGGAGAGGGCGCCGGCAGCGGATACCCGGTCACCCTGCTCCAGAAGCCGCTGTAAGGAAGGGGCCCTTCCTATCGTTTTCTGTTGTAGAAGGGCCCCTTCCTAACCGGTCAGGCCGGCACGGTCCACTTCTGGTTGGCGGCGCCGGTGCAGGTCCAGATCTGCGTCGGTGTGCCGTTCGCCGGGTTGTTGTCCAGCACGTCCAGGCACTTGCCGGAGCTGACCCCGGTCAGGTCCCGGGTGGCGGTCGCCGTCCAGCGCTGGTTGGCGGTGCCGGTGCAGGTCCAGATCTGCACCCGGGCGCCGTTCGCCGTCGCGTTGTCCCGGACGTCCAGGCACTTGCCGAGGGCCCGGACCGTACCGTCGGTGCCGAGGGTCCACTGCTGGGCGGCGGAACCGTTGCAGTCGTAGAGCTGCACAGTCGTACCGTCGGCGGGGTTCGCCCCGGCCACGTCCAGGCACCTGCCGGACAGGCCGACGATCTGACCGGTACGGCCACCGCCGCCTCCGCCGCCGGACTGCGTGCCCGACCAGGTGAAGGTGGCACTGGTCCGGGCCGGCAGGGTGTACGTGAACGACTGCCCGCCCCAGACGACCCGGACCGACTGGGCGCTCGTACCGCCGTTGTGCGCGATGAGCGCCTTCGAACCGTCCGGGTTGGCGTACGCGACGTTCTGCACCGTGCCGTTGGCGCTGGAGTCGATCCGGTACGCCCCCGGCCGGACGAACCTGGTCAGGTGGCCGGTGGTGTAGTACTCGACGGTGTAGTCGACCTGCCCGGCCCGGGCGCCGCCCTCCTGGACGGTGATCAGACCGGTGCAGACGTCGCAGCCGCCGTTGTGCGGCCCCTGGTGCTGGTTGAGCGCCAGGCTCCACTTGACCAGGCTGCCGCTCCAGTTGCGGGCGTAGTTGACGATGTCGGCCATGTCCTCGTTGTGCTGGTTGCCGATCCAGTTGCCGCCGGAGTGCTCGGTGCTGAACTGCCGCACCGAGGGGTACTGGGTGTGGACCTGGGTGCCGACGCTCGGACTGCCGCCGTAGCCGTGCCAGGCGATGCCGCCGAAGAGCGGGTCGTTGCGCAGCGCCGCGTCGGCGACGATGCCGGAGCCGATCTGGGCCCAGTCACCGTAGTTCCAGTCGTGCACCATCACCTTCGTGGTGATCCCGGCCGCCCGGAACGCCGGCAGCAGGTGGTTCTTGGTGAACTCCAGCAGCCCGGAGGCATTCCAGCTCATCCCCGGGTAGTTCATCGCCGGCGGGTTGGCGGCCTGGCAGCAGTTCGGCTCGTTCTGCACCGAGACGTAGTCGACCGGGATCCCGGCCGCCTGGTACGCCTGCACGTACTTCACGAAGTACTGGGCGTACATCGGGTAGTACTCCCACTTGAGCCAGCCCATCTGGTCCATCCGGCCGTTGTCCTTCATCCAGCCGGGGGCGCTCCACGGCACGCCCTTGACCCGCAGTGCCGGGTTCAGCGACTTCGCCTGACCGGTGAGCAGTCGGACGTTGGTGTCGTAGCCGTTGCTGTTGAAGTCGTTCAGGTCGCAGCAGGTGTCGTCGAGCGAGACGTTGCCCGGGCGGGACAGGTCCGAGGCGCCCATCGGGTTGCGGACGAAGGAGAGCCCGATCCCGTCGGTCGGGTGGAAGAGCCGGCGCATCACCTGGTCCCGCGTGGCGGCGCTGATCGCACCACCACGCAGCAGGTATGCCGTGGTGTCGGTGATGGACGCCCCGCCGCCCTCGAACTGCTGGTAGCGGGTGTTCTCGTTGACCGTGATGGTGTGTGTCGCCCCGGGGCTGGTGGCGGCGAACGCGATCGGGGTCTGCTGCTGCAGGCCACGGGTGACGGTACGGCCGCCGGAGTCGGAGGTGGTGGTGAGCCAGACGTTCACCTGCTCGTTGGCGGCGTACGCCGAGGATGTCGGGCCGACGACCGCGCCGAACGCGGCGACGCAGAGCGCGAGCAGCCCGGTGGGCAGGGCCCGGCGCAGCGGCTGCAGGCCTCGGCGTGGCGGTTGCCCGGCGCGCGACGACTGGGCCCGGCGACTCGTGGCCGCCGTACCTGCTGGGTTCATGGGACGGATCTCCCTTGTTCGCGGAGTCCAACGGGTCAGCGGCCGGCCGGCACTAATAGGTAACACTCTTTATTAATTAGTGTCAACATGTGCCGTTCGATCGGACCGGGCCGACCCGCCCGACAATCCCCGACGATGGTGATCCGTCCCGACGCAGGCCCGCCACGCTCCCCGCGCACGACCGGCTGCGGTTCGGCAGGGCCGAGGCCCTCGCCGCCCGGTCAGCCGGCACGGCGGTCACACGCCCACCGCCCGCAACGCGTCCGCCTGTGACGTGGCGTCCGCCTCTACACGGCGTCCGCCTGTGACGTGGCGTCGGCGTGTGACCGCACGCCCGCCTGTACGCGGCGGACGGGTTGCCGGCGGCGAACCCTCCGCCCGAGTCGGCCTGACGTGGTTCCGGGTGGGTGGAGCGTGCAGGGCTTCCGTCCACGGCCGGGAGACCCGGCGGCGGGGCTCAGGAGTGGATGTCGCCGTGCTCTACGCAGGTTGCCGTCCAGCCGGCCGGCAGCACCTGCACCTTCATCCGACGACGACAGACGGCGCAGAACCGGGGCGGTTCGAGGTGCCGCGCCCGGCCGCAGGTGTCGTGGCCCCCGTCGGCCAGCGCCCCGCCGCACCGGTCGCACCACGTCCTGTCGACACCCGTCGGGGTCGAGGTGATCGGCTGCACCGTGCTCCTCCTCAGAGCGTCGCCGAAAGCGCCTTCACCGGCATCTTCAGCTCGTCCAGCAGTGCCAGGTCCTCGCTCGCCGGTCGACCCAACGTGGTCAGGTAGTTGCCGACGATGACCGCGTTGATGCCGCCGAGCAGACCGTCCCGGGTGCCCAGGTCGCCGAGGGTGATCTCGCGACCACCGGCGTACCGGAGGATCGTCCGCGGCATCGCCAGCCGGAAGGCGGCGATGGCACGCAGCGCGTCACGCGGCTCGACCGGCGCCTGGTCGCCGAGCGGGGTGCCCGGTCGAGGGTTGAGGAAGTTCAGCGGTACCTCGTGCGGGTCGAGTTCGGCGAGCTGCGCCGCGAACTCGGCCCGCTGCTCGATCGTCTCGCCGAGACCGAGGATGCCGCCGCAGCACACCTCCATCCCGGAGGCGCGGACCATCCGCAGCGTCTCCCACCGTTCCTCCCAGGAGTGCGTGGTGACCACGTTCGGGAAGTGGGAGCGGCAGGTCTCCAGGTTGTGGTTGTAGCGGTGCACACCCATCTCGACCAGCTCGTCGACCTGCTCCTGGCTGAGCATGCCCAGCGAGGCGGCGACCTGGATGTCGACCTCGGCCCTGATGGCGGCGACACCCTCGCGCATCTGCTTCATCAGCCGCGCGTCCGGACCCCGTACCGCGGCCACGATGCAGAACTCGGTGGCACCGGTCGCCGCGGTCTGCTTCGCCGCCTCCACCAGCGACGGGATGTCCAGCCAGACCGACCGGACCGGTGAGGCGAACAGACCGGACTGGGAACAGAAGTGGCAGTCCTCGGGGCAGCCGCCGGTCTTTAGCGAGACGATCCCCTCCACCTCGACCTCCGGGCCGCACCAGCGCATCCGTACCTCGTGGGCGAGCTGGAGGGCGGCGGAGAGCCGCTCGTCGGGGAGCTGGAGCACGGCGAGCACCCCGGCCTCGTCGAGACCGACACCGCCGTCGAGGACCTGGGTCCGTGCCTGGTCGAGGATGTCTGGCATGGGTCGTACCCTACAAGGCGGATCAGCCGTCGATGGTTGCCGACCCGACGGATCCCTGACCACTGGGCCGGCGGCCCGGCCGAGGAGCACGGGGCCGGCGGCCCGGCCGAGGGCTCGGCCTGGGGGCTCGGCGAGGTCGGGGCGAGGGCTCGGCCAGGGTGGGGCCGCCGGCCCGACCGGGACAACCGGCGGTGGCTGCCGGCCCGGCGGCCTCTACCGGAGCCGCCGAGGGTGGTATTTTCGCCGGTCGGGGCCGTCGATCGCACGGCGGCGGAAGTCTCCGCCGAGGCCCCTGCGGGGCCACCATCCGACGGTTCCGCCGAGCGTCTCCGCCCGACAGCGTCGGGTCCGGACGCGGACGACGTGGGGAGTGACGACCGTGTCAGGCTGGCTGGAGGGGCTGGAACGCCGGGCCCAGCTGCGCGCCAGGGCGGGTCTGAGCCGCCGGCTGCGTCCGCGTGCCGCCGACGACCAGGTGGTCGACCTCGCCGGCAACGACTACCTCGGGCTGTCCCGGGACCCGGCGGTGACGGCGGCCGCGGCCGAGGCACTGACCGGGTACGGCCTGGGTGCCACCGGCTCCCGGCTGGTCCGGGGCAGCACCGGAGCGCACCACGAGTTGGAGCGCACGCTCGCCGACTGGCTGGGTGTCGGGCAGGTGCTGGTCTACTCCTCCGGCTACCTGGCGAACCTGGGCGCGGTACGCGCGCTCACCCGCCCCCGTACCCTGCTCGTCTCCGACGCGCACAACCACGCCTCGCTGATCGACGGATGCCGCCTCTCCGGTGCCGAGACGGTCGTCACCCCGCATCTCGACGTCGACGCGGTCGCCTCTGCCCTGGCCGCCGCACCGGGGCGGCCGGCGGTGGTGCTCACCGAGTCGGTCTTCTCCGTCGACGGCGACCTGGCGCCGCTGGCCCGGTTGCACGAGGTCACCCGCGAGTACGGGGCGCTGCTGCTGGTCGACGACGCGCACGCGCTGGGCGTACTCGGGCCCGACGGGGCCGGTGCCGTCGCGGACGCCGGGCTCACCGGTGAACCGGACGTGGTGGTGACCGCGACCCTCTCCAAGGCGCTCGGCGGCGCCGGCGGTGTGGTCGCCGGCCCGGCCGAACTGGTCCGGCATCTGATCGACACCGGCCGGACCTTCATCTACGACACCGCCCTGCCGCCGGCGGTGGCCGCCGGAGTCCTCGCCGCCACCGGCCGCGCCCGGTCCGGTGCCCGGCTGCGGGCCGAACTTGTCGACCGAGCCGGCACCGCGGCCCGTCGGCTCGGTGCGGCCGGACTTGTGGTCTCCACCCCGGTCGCCGGAGTGGTCTCGGTGACCGCGCCCGGCCCCGAGGCGGCGGTGGCCTGGGCGGCCGACTGTCTGGAGCACGGGGTCGCCGTCGGCTGCTTCCGGCCGCCGTCGACACCGGACACCCGCTCCCGGTTGCGGCTGACCATCAACGTCGGGGTGACGAGGGCGGATTTCGACCGGGCCCTGGAGGTGATCGTGGAGTGCGCACCGACCGCGGCGTCGGTTACGGCGACGCTGGCGTCCGCGAGGCCTCCGACGTCGGCGAGTACGGCGGTTACGGCGACGCTGGCGTCCGCGACGCCCCCGACGTCGGTGGGTACGGCGGCCCTGGCGTCCGCCTCCGGGCGTGCGGTGGTGACGGCCCCGCGACCGACGACGACGGCGGTACCGGCCGGAGGTGAGCTCCGGTGACGGGCACGGGCTGGCGGGGGCCGATCCTGGTCACCGGCACCGACACCGACGTGGGCAAGACGGTGGTCACCGCCGCGATCACCGCCGCGGCCCAGGCGGCCGGCCTGCGGGTGGCGGTGCTGAAGCCCGGCCAGACCGGTACGGCGACCGGCGGCCCCTCGGACATCGACACCGTCAACCGGCTGGCGGCCCCGATGACGGCACGCACGTTGATCAGTTATCCCGACCCGCTGGCACCGCTGGCCGCCGCCCGGGTGGCGAACGCGGAGCCGCTGGAGCTCTACACGGTCGTCGACGAGGTACGCGCCGAGGCGGAGAAGCACGACCTGGTGCTGGTCGAGGGTGCCGGCGGTCTGCTGGTCCCGATGGGGCTGCGCCCCTCTGGCGACGCGTGGACCGTCGCCGACCTCGCGGTGGCCATCGGCGCCCCCGCCGTGGTGGTGACCCGGGCCGGTCTCGGCACCCTCAACCACACCGCGCTCACCCTGGAGGCGCTGGACCGCCGGGCGGTGCCGGCCGGGGTGGTCCTCGGCGCCTGGCCGGCCGAGCCGGAGCTGGTGCACTGGGCCAACCTCACCGAACTGGTTCCGAACATGGTCGGTGCGCTGCCCGACGGCGCCGGGACCATGGAGCCGGGTGTGTTCCGCAGGTCCGCGCCGGGCTGGCTCACCCCCGCCCTGTACGGCGTGCTGGACGACTGGCGGACCTGGGCCGACGAGGTCAGCTGACCCGGGGCGCGGGACCTGACTTTCGTCGGTAACGCCCCGTCCGGCCGCTGGGTAACCTGGCCGGATGCTGGCCAGGCTGGGGAGCACCGCCCGGCGTCGTCGCGTTTTGGAGCTGGTACGCGAGCGGCGCGACCTGCTCCTGGACACGTTCCTCTGGGCCGTGCTGTGCGCGCCGATCGGTTGGGCGCTGCTGTCTCCGCCGTACGGGTCGTGGACGGCTGTCCGGCTGGGCGGTGGACTGCTGGTGATGGCCGTCGCGGTGCTGGCGGGTCGCCGGGCACCGCTGTTCTCCCTGGTCATCGTCATTGTGTCGACCCTCGTCGACGGCAACTTCGTCTTCGCCATCCCGGTGATGAGCTACCTGGTGGGTCGGCGGATGTCCAGGGCCGGTCCGGCGGCGTTCACGTTCGGCGCGATCGCCCTCGGCGGCACGCTCCTGAACCTCGGACCGCTTCGCAGCGATGCCGAGATGTGGTATTTCCTGGCCACCACGTTGGTGTTCGGGGGAGTTCTGCCCTGGCTGCTCGGGCGCTACCGGCGTCAGCATCAGGCACTGGTGCTCGCCGGCTGGGAACAGGCGGAGCTGCTGGAGCGGGAGCAACGCGGTGTCGCGGAGCGGATCCGGATGCGGGAGCGGGCGCGGATCGCCCAGGACATCCACGACTCGCTCGGGCACGACCTGAGTCTGATCGCACTCCGGGCCGGTGCGCTGGAACTCGCCGCGGATCTCGACGAGCGGCACCGGCGGGCCGCCGGTGAGGTGCGGACCAGCGTCACGCTGGCCACCGAGCGGCTGCGGCAGGTGATCGGCGTGCTCCGGGAGGACGCCGAGCCGGCGCCCACCCGCCCGGTGGGCGAGGGGATCGCCGAACTCGTCGAGCGGTCTCGCGCCGCCGGCATGTCGGTACGGCTGCTGATCGGTCCGGATGCGGTAGGTGCGGGACGGGACCTTTCGGAACGGGCCGGTCCGCATGCGGTAGGTGCGGGACGGGACCTTTCGGAGCAGGTGGCTTGGCAGCCGGTCGGTGCGGGACGGAACCTTTCGGAGCGGGCCGAGCCGCAGGTGGTGGCTGCGGGGCGGAGGCTTTCGGAACGGGCTGCTCCGCAGCCGGTCACTCCGGAACGTGAGTGCCCGGGGTCGCCCCTCGATCCGGGCCAGGAGGCCCTCCCGCCGTCCGACCGGGAATCGGGGAACGGCACCGTGGCCGGGCCGTCGACCGGGGTGGAGGTGCGGTTGCCGGCCGGCGTACCGCCGCTGGTCGATCGGACCGTCTACCGGGTCGTGCAGGAGGCGCTGACCAACGCGAACCGGCACGCGCCCGGTGCCGCCGTGACCGTACGGCTCGGCACCGCCCCGGACCGGACGCTGCTGCGGGTGGTGAACGACCTGCCGCCCGCCGGCCCGCTGCCGGTGACCCCCGGCAGTGGGACCGGGCTGCTCGGTCTGCGGGAATGGGTGCGCCTGGCCGGCGGGACGTTGCGGGCGGGACCGGCGGCCGGCGGCTTCGAGGTCACGGTGGATTTGCCGCATGTGCCGGGCACCGCCGCCGACGGTGTCGGGGAGCTGTCCGGTTGGGAGCGGGACCCGGGCGTCGCTTCGGCGTCCCCGTCCCTCACCGGGGCGACGCAGGGGCTCCGGCGGGCACGTCGGCAGGTGCGACGCAGCCTGCTGGCGGTGGTCGCGGTGCCGGCGGTGATCGCCGCCGGCCTGACCCTGGCGTACTATCCGATCGCGACCATGGGTGCCGTGCTGGACTCGGCCGAGTTCGACCGGATGCGCCTCGGGCAACCGCGCGCCGAACTGCGCGACGAGCTGCCCCGGCGGCAGATCACCCCACCCGCCCAACCAGCCGGGGAACACGTGCCGGCCGGGGCGGTCTGCGAGCACTACACGGACGGCAGTTTCCCGACGGGGCGGATCGTCTACCGACTCTGCTTCCTCGACGGGCGACTGGTGACCAAGGACCGCGTACCCGGCTGAGCCGGGACGCCGTGACCGGGGCGGACGATCCGCGTACGGGGATGGGCAGGGTACGACGGTGATTCCGGTCCTACTGGCCGACGACGAGATGATGATCCGGGCCGGGGTACGGGCCATCCTCGCCACCGACCCGGAGATCGAGGTGGTGGCGGAGGCGGCCGACGGGCACCAGGCGGTGGAACTGGTCCGGTCCCACCGGCCCCGGGTCGCGCTGTTGGACATCCGGATGCCCCGGCTCGACGGACTCGCGGCCGGTGCGCAGATCCGTCGACTCGTACCGGAGACGGCGGTGATCATGCTCACCACCTTCGGCGAGGACGACTACATCGCCCGGGCGCTCGGCGAGGGCATGGCGGGTTTCCTGCTCAAGTCGGGTGACCCGCGGGAGCTGATCGCCGGGGTGCGGGCGGTGGCGGACGGTGCGGCGTACCTGTCGCCGCAGGTCGCCCGGCGGGTGATCGAGCTCGGTGGCGGACTGCTGGCCCGGGGCCCGGCCGCCCGGGAGCGGATCGAGGCGCTCACCGACCGGGAGCGCGAGGTGCTGACGCTGGTCGGCGCCGGACTCTCCAACGCCGAGATCGGTCGGCGGCTCTTTCTGGTGGAGGGCACCGTGAAGAGCTATCTCAGCAGCATCTTCACCAGGTTGGGGGTACGCAACCGGGTGCAGGCGGCGATCATCGCGTACGAGGCCGGCCTGACCGGGGACGACAACGCCTCCGCCTGACGTCGGTCGGGCACCCCGGCTCGGCGCGCGGGAGCGGTGACCGGGGGAGTGGTTAAGAAGGGGCCCCTCATATGCGGAAAGCGATAGGAAGGGGCCCTTCCTTACTCCTCAGGCGTCGCGGCGGCGGAGCACCGTGTGGCCGGCGATCAGGGTCGCGCCCGCCCATCCGGTGAGCAGGAGCAGACCGACGGCCGGCGGGTACGGGTCGGTGTCGCCGCGCAGGAAGTGCAGTCCGGCGCTGCCGGGCAGTACGTCGGCGATGGTGTTGAACACCGCCAGGTCCGGCAGCCGCAGCATGGTCGGCACCACCATCAGCGTCAGGAAGACCGCGACCAGGGTGCCGACCGGTCCCCGCAACGCCGCGCCGAGGCCCAGGGTGAAGACGCTGACCAGCGCCAGGTACGCCCCGACGCCGAGCGCGTCACCGACCGCTTCGGGCCCCTCGAACCGTCCCCACTCACCGAGCACCGGCGCGGCGACCACGGCACCGAGCACACCCAGCAGGGTGCCGACGGCGAAGGTGACCCCGGCGACGACCGTGGTCTTGGCCAGCAGCAGGCGCCACCGGGACGGCGTCCACTGCAGGGTGTTGCGGATCATCCCGGTGCCGTACTCGCTGGTGATGACGAGCAGGGCGAGCGCGAGCACCGCGAACTGGGTCAGTTCGACGGCGTCGATCGCCATCCGGCCGATCGCGACCACGCCACGGTCGTCGACCGGTTCGGGGTTGGTGTTGCTGTTCTGCACGTAGATGGCGAGCTGACCGGCGGTCGCGGCCATCAGTACGACGCTGGAGAGCAGACACCACCACACCGAGCGGACCGACCACAGTTTGGTCCACTCGCTGGCGATCGCACCGGGCAGTCCACCCCCGGGGTGCCGGGCCCCCGCGGAGTCCGGCCGTCCCGGAAAGTCCGGCCGTCCCGGAAAGTCCGGCCGTCCCGGAAAGTCCGGGCGGTGCGTGGTACGGGCGGTCGGCGTGCTCATCGGGCCTCGATCCGGGTCGGGTGGGTGGCGGCGCCGACGGGGGAGCCGGTGAACTGCAGGCTGTTGTCGGTGAGTTCGAGGTAGGCCTGTTCCAGGGAGGCCTCCCGGACGCTCAGCCCGTGCAGCCGTACGCCGAGTTCGTGGGCCAGGTCGCCGACCTCGGCGACGGTCGTACCGGTGACCACGAGTTCGTCCACGCCGACCGGCTCGACGGTGCGGCGTCGGGCGACCAGCCGGTCCCGGAGTCGGCCGAGCGCGGCCGGCTCCGGGCTGAGGACCCGGACGGCGGTCAGCGAGCTGGCCGCGATCACCTCGGCGATCGGCGCGTCGGTGATCAGCCGGCCGCGGCCGATCACCACGAGCTGGTCGGCGGTGAGCTGCACCTCGCTCATCAGGTGACTGGAGACGAAGACGGTACGTCCCTCGGCGGCCAGCGACCGCATCAGCTCGCGGATCCACCGCACCCCGTCCGGGTCGAGGCCGTTCACCGGCTCGTCGAAGATCAGCACCCCGGGATCACCGAGCAGTGCGCCGGCGATGCCGAGCCGCTGTCCCATGCCGAGGGAGAAGGAGCCGGCCCGTCTGCCGGCGACCTCGGTCAGGCCGACGGTGGCCAGCACCTCGTCCACCCGGCCGGTCGGGATGCCGTTGCTGCGGGCCATCGCGGTCAGGTGGGCCCGGGCGCTCCGCCCCGGATGCACGGCCCGGGCGTCGAGCAGCGCGCCGACCACCCGGAGCGGGTGCCGCAGCGTCAGGTACGGCCGCCCGTCGACCAGCGCGGTTCCGGAGTCCGGCCGGTCCAGGCCGAGGATCATCCGCATCGTGGTGGACTTGCCCGCCCCGTTCGGCCCGAGGAAGCCGGTTACCCGGCCCGGCGCGATCTCCAGGGTCAGCGCGTCGACCGCGGTTGTCGTGCCGAAGCGTTTGGTGAGTTCGGTTAACGTGATCATGAATCCCTTCCGGGCACTCGTCCGGAATCCGGTCATCCGGCCGTCCCCGACGCTAGGAATCCGGGGTGGGGCGGCGCAGCGGACGATCGACGGCCACCCGGCCCCACTTTCGTCAACCCGCTCGGGCGGTAACGGGCACGGTGTCGCAATCGCGGGGGGTGGATCACGGCCCGCACCCGCCGGGGGTCGTACGCTTGGTCCGGTCCGTGGACGGCGCGGTGCTGGAGGAGCGTGTCATGCAGCAGGTCGAGGCGGATTCGTCGACTCCGGAGGAGACGACCGCGGTGGGACGTACCCGATGGTTTCCCCGGATCGTCGTCCTGGCGCTCCTGATCGTCGTGGTCGACCAGCTCACGAAGTTCTGGGCCACCTCGGCGCTCTCCGGCGGCCGGTCCCGCGAGGTCCTCGGTGACCTGCTCAGCCTGCGGCTGCTCTACAACCCGGGGGCGGCCTTCTCGATCGGCACCGGGCACACCTGGGTCTTCGCGATCATCGCGGCGGTGGCCGTCGTCGCGATCACCCGGGCCGCCTGGCGGGTGCGCTCCCGCGCCTGGGCGCTCGCCCTCGGCCTGATGCTGGGCGGCGCCACGACCCACCTGTCGGACCGGTTGTTCCGGGAACCCGGTTTCGCCCGGGGACACGTTGTCGACTTCATCGACTACGCCGGGTTTTTTGTCGGGAACGTCGCTGACATCTGCCTGGTGGTCGGTGGTGTGCTGATCGTCCTGCTCTACCTGCGCGGCATCGACCTGGACGGCCGGCGCGGCGAGCACTGAACCCGGCTGCCGGCCCGGGGCTGGTCCGGTCCGGGTGACGGCTCAGCGGCGGGCCACCACAAACGCGTCCGGCATCCGGAACGAGAGATTGTCCGGGCACCAGGGGGCACGCCGTACCGCGACGTCGGTGAGCAGCGGCGCGGTTTCCGCCACCACCACCGCCGCCTCCAACCGGGACAGTTGGGCACCGACGCAGCGGTGCGCGCCGGCCCCGAACGCCAGGTGCCGCCGCGAACCGCGCTGACCGGGAGCGAACTCCTCCGGCGCGGCCACCACCGCCGGGTCGCGACCGGCGCGGGCCAGCCAGAGCACCAGGCTGGCTCCCTCCGGTACGGCGGTGCCGGCCAACGTGGTGTCCCGGACCGCCACCCGGCGCCAGGTGACGATCGGCGGTTCCAGGCGCAGCCCCTCCTCCACCACGTCCTCGACCCCGACCGTGCCGTCGCGCAGCCCGGCGAGCACCGCCGGTTCCCGGGTGAGCCGGTGCAGCAGCAGGGTGAGGAACTGCGAGGTGGTCTCCTGGCCGGCGACCAGCAGGAAGAACAGCGCGCCGACGACCACCTCCGGCGGGTGCCCGGCGGTCCGTAGCCGGCCGACCATCCCGTCCCCGGTCCCGGCGAACTCCCGCAGTACGGCGTGGAACCGCCCGACGGTGTCGGCCAGCGCACGCTGCCGTCCGGTGTCGACCGGGGCCCAGAACAGTTCGAGGGCGGCCCGGGTGAACTCCTTGACGGTGGCGGCGGGCGCCTCCGGCAGGTCGACGAGTCGGGCCAGCACGAGCAGCGGCAGGTCGGCCGCGAGATCGGCGTACAGGTCGACGGGGTGGCCGGCGTCGAGCGCGGCGCGCAGCCGGTCGACCCGCTCGCGGACCAGGGTGGTCAGCCAGGGGCGCAGTGCGGCGACCCGGTGCGGATGCAGGGCGTCGGCGACGATGCCCCGGATCTCCGGGTGGCTGGCTCCGCCGTTGTTGGCCAGGGTCGGCGGCAGTCGGAAACCGTGTCCGGCGAGTACCCGCAGCGAGGCGACCGGGATCGGGGTGACCGCGTCCAGCGCGTTGTCCGGGCGGAACGTGTCGGGGTCGGCGAGCACCTGGCGGACCAGGGCGTGCCGGGTCACCACCAGGTGGTCGACCCCGAGGTGGTCGGGCACGGTGACGACGTCCGGCCAGGTCTGCTCGACCGGCTCCTGCCAACTGCGAAACAGCACGCCACCACGCTAGTCAGTACGCGGATCCGGGTCGGTACGCCCCGGCCCCGGGGTGGCGGAGATCAACTCCCAGACCGTGCCGTGCTTGACCCGGACGCTCTCCAGGGCGGGCGAGACCGGGATGTCGTAGCCGTCCAGCCGACGGAACCGGGACCGGGGCAGGTACGCCCGTTCCGGGTCGCCGACCAGCACCCGGGCGCCACCGTCCCGGGCGGCCCGGAGCAGGAACCGGAGCATCCGGTTGGCCATCGCCTGGCTGTAGAAGACGTCGCCGGCCAGCACCACCTCGGCGTCTCCGGCGTCGTCGTCGAGGATGTCGCCGAGTCGGGTCTCCACGACCACCCCGTTGGCCCGGGCGTTCACCTCGATCGCGGCGACCGCGGTCGGGTCGACGTCGACCGCCCGGACCTGGGCGGCACCGGCCCGGGCGGCGGCGACCGCGACCAGGCCGGAGCCGGACGCCAGGTCGAGCACCCGACGGCCACTGACCGTCTCCGGGTGGTCGAGGAGGTACCGGGCCAGGGCCTGGCCGCCGGCCCAGGCGAAGGCCCAGAACGGCGGCGGCTGCTCGCTGCGGAACTCGCCCTCGGTCAGCTCCCACAGCCCGATCGGCTCGGCCGCCTGGTGCAGGCGGATCTCGGGTACCGCCGCGACCGGGGCGAGCCCGGCGTAGGCCCGGACGAATTCAGCGACGCTCTCCGACACAACCGCAGATTGTGCCCGGCGGGACACCCGGGTCCGGTGCCGGGGCGGCGTGTCGCGACGTGTCGGTAACCGGTTCACCACTGTCCGTGAATTCTGCCCCATTGATTGCTGAAAGGTGCCTATACGCCACTCTTCCGCCACCCGGCCGGCGCCCATAGCGTCGGTTCCGCACAGATTCGTCGGTGTGCCGTCCGTCAGGCGTCCGGCGGACCCGACCGACGAGATCCGGCGACGACGAGGCGGTGGTGGCGATGCGGCGGTGCGGTGTGTTCCGGCTCGGGCTCGTACTGGCCGGTGCGACCGTGGGCCTGACGCTGCTGCCGGCCGTGCCGGCCGCGGCGGCGCCCGGGTTCCGTACCGTGCTGACGGCGGTGCCGGACGCCTTCCCGGCCGGCGGCGACATCCGTACCGTCACCGCGGTCGTGTCGACCACCCTCGACGACGGCTGCCGCAAGGTTCGTTGGGCGCTGCTGCTCCAGGTGTCCGGCCTGCGACTCGACCAGGTCGGAGTCGACCGGGTCGAGGAGACCGGATCCTTTCCGACGGCGGTCCGGGCCGGTGGCGACAGCGCCCGGCTGACCGACCGGAACCTGGACCCGGGCACCCTCTGCCGGGACCGGACCGTCACCGCCCAGTACCGGATCGCGGTCGCCGGGGACGCGCCGGAGGGCCGGATCAGCCTCACCGTCGAGGCGTACGACGCACAGGGGCGGCTGCTCGACCAGGCGGGTGCCACCCGGGAGGTGACCGGCGCCCGGGCCGCTCGCGGCGGCCGGGCCACCCCGAAACCGTCGAAAGCGGCACCGACCCCGTCCCGTTCCGCCCGGCCGACCCCCGCGACACCGACCGCCACCGGGCCGGCCGAGGAGGCCGAAGCGACGCCCGGTGACGACACCGGGTCGGAGGAACCGGCCGAGGGTGCGGCCGGGCTGGCCGGAGCGGACACCCCCCGGGACGGGGACGCCCGGGGTGCCGACCGGGCCGGCGCGGTCACCGGGCCGGACCGGATCGGGCCGGTCCAGGTCGGCTTCGCCGTCGGTGGCGTGCTGCTCTTCCTCGGGGTCGGGCTGCTGCTGCGGGTACTCAGCCGGAACAGGGAGACCGTGCCGGAACCGGTACCGCCGGCGCGGCGCGGCCGGTCCGGCTACCCGCCCCGGACGACGGGACGGCGCCGCGCCGCCCATCTCCCCGACTGGTGAACCGACCACTTCGGACAGCGCACCGCCGCCCGACCCGGGCGGACGACCCGGGACGGACGGCGGCGTGGCGCTGTGCGGCGGAACCGGCGGTTACCGGCCGAACGCCTGGAACTCCGCGACCCGCACCTGGTTACGGGCCGGGCTCGCGGTGGTGCAGTCGGTGCTGGTCGCCGGGTCGTTGTCCTGCTCACCGGCGTAGTTCGGCCCACCGGTGCACTGGCTGGTCAGCACCTCCAGCCGAAGGTGGGTGGCGACCGTGGTCGGGATGTCGAACGACCGGAGGTTGATGTCCCGGGAGTACGCCCGGTACGCCCCACCGGGGAACGCGTCCGACCTGCTGGTGTAGACCCGCCGGTAGTTCGCGTCGTCGGTGCAGTCCCGCCGGGTCGAGTCGCAGGCCAGTACGGCGAACGACCGCAACGCGGAGAGGGCGTTCTGCGAACCGGTGTCCGGGCCGGTGGTGACCGACGGACGCAGGTACCCGCTGACGTTCACCCGCCGGACGGTCTGCGGCCGGTCCCCGGCGAGGTCGACGGTGATCCGCTTGCCGGCCACCCCGTCCAGGGACGCCCAGTTGGTCGCCTCGGTGTCGTCGACAACCTGGTCGAGGTTGACGCCGTCACCGGTCACCGCCGCCCCGGAGGCACCGGAGGCGAGGTTGCGACGCAGTTCCAGCTCCAGCTTCTGGGGCTGGTCGCCGTGCCGGCCCTTGCCCACCTTGAACTCCCTGCTGAACCGGGTGTGCCCGAACCCGGGCGCCACCGCCACGAAGGAGAACCTCGTGCCCGGGACCACCTCGAAGGTGTCCGGCAGCGGTGTCGCCGGGTCGGTGTCCGCGACCGGTACCGCCCGGGCCTCGTACTCGCCGAGGTAGAGCCGGACCGGCGCGGCCGCGCTCTCGCCCTCGGGGCGCAGCGTGACGGTGACGTTGCGACCGTGCGGGGAGGCGAAGCTCGGGGTCGGGTCGGTGTCCGCCGCGCCGTTGGTCACGGCGTCCCGACCGAGGCCGGACTCGGCGAAGGCCCGCCAGATGATGTCGGCGTTGCGTCCGCCGAACCGGAGCTGGTCGGCGGCGAGCATGTTGTCCCGCATGTCGATCATGCTGACCGAGCTGGCCGCCTGGAGCAGGTACGAGTCGAAGACCAGCTGCGACCAGCGCCGGTTGCCCGGGCACCTCTCCACCGGCACCTTCCCGTTGGCGCAGTCGAGCTGTCGGGACGGGGTGCCGAGGCCGTACCGCTCGACCAGCGCGGACCGGACCCGCCAGTTGGTCGCGCCCCAGATCTCCCCGTCGGCGTGCACCGCCGGACCGGCCGTGTTGTAGCCGATGTCCGAGTAGTTCAGCGGGCTGCGGCTGAGGTCGTAGTTGCGGATGCCACTGACCAGGTTGCCGGTGACGTAGCCGCCGGTGATGAACGGGGTCTCGCCGGGTGCCCGCAGGTTGTGCTGGAAGAGGTACTCGGCACCCATCAGGTCGCCCCAGGACTCGCCCATCGCGCCGCCCTGGTGGCCGCTGATGCCGCTGTCCGGGCCGCCGATCATGCGGTTGGTCACCGCGTGCATGTACTCGTGCCCGATCACCGTCATGTCGTAGTCGCCGTCCACACAGGGCGGGTACGGCCCACCCGCGGCCGGCTGCCACAGGTACATGTTGGTGGTCGGCGGCAGGCCGTCGCGCGGGGTGCCCTGGTTGGCGTTGTTCCGGTTGCCGCTGAGCGCGCCCTGCTGGGCGCGACCCTGCTCGGCGTCGCCACCGAGGCCCTGCCCGCTCAGGTTGACCGCCTGCAGGTTCCACGACGACTCGGTGAAGCCCAGGTGGTACGTCCAGTCGTGCATCCGGTTGTGCATCGCGAACAGGTTGGCGATCGCGGCGTCCGCGTCGTTGCGGTGGGCGGAGCTGAAGACCGCCGGGTCACACTTCGAGGTCCGCCACGGGTCGCTGAACGGGTAGACGTAGTCCCGGGTCTCGCTGGTCGGCGCGGGTACGACCGGGGTGTTCGCGCCCCAG
This sequence comes from Plantactinospora sonchi, assembly GCF_036422035.1. Lineage (NCBI taxonomy): Bacteria > Bacillati > Actinomycetota > Actinomycetes > Micromonosporales > Micromonosporaceae > Plantactinospora > Plantactinospora sonchi. The sequence goes on along the minus strand of NZ_JAZGQK010000040.1, from coordinate 3,019 downwards.
GAGACGACCGTGTTGGCCGAGTTGCCCCGCGAGGTGAGCGTCGGCTCGCCGGTGGCCAGGTCGACGTCCCAGGCCTGCCCGCTGACCGGGTCCTTCACCGTACGCTCGCAGCCGCGCTCCCAGGTCAGGCACCAGCGCACCCGGGAATCCTCCCGGCCGGGCTTCACCCGGCTCGGCGGGGTGGCCGGGAAGACCGCCCACTGCGGGTTGTCCGAGTCGAAGTCGACGAGGTCCTCCCGGACCAGGACGCTGCTGTGCTCGCCGTCGACGAAGGTGGTGAACGCGGTCGGGTGCGCGCTGTCGGCGGAGATCAGGGTGACCTCCCAGGCGGCCCGGGCCGGACCGTCCGGGACCGGGACGGCCACCTGGCGCGTCTCGTGCCGGGTGACCTGTGCCGCGGTCAGCCCGGCGTCGGCGAGCGCGGCCGCGTACGCCTGCTCCGCCGAGATGGTGACCGGACTCGGCGCCCCGGTGTACCGGGAGAGCGAGGAGCTGACGTTGAGCACCCTGCCGTCGCTGACCGCGATGCTGACCAGGCCGTCGTGGCCGGCTGGCAGGTCGCCGAAGCGCTGCCGCAGGGTGACCACGGCGCCGGTGCCGATCTGTCGGACCAGCAGTCGTTCCAGGCCGGCCACCGCCTCCGGGTCCAGCCCGAAGAGGTCCCGGTTGGCGCTCAGGTACTGCCGGGCCGCCGTCTCCGGGTCGGCGTCCAGCCCGCTGGCGAGCGGGCCGTCGGTGGCGGTCAGCGCGTGCGGGGTGCCGAGCGCGTTCCAGCGGACGGTGCCGGCCAGTTGCCTGGCCAGTCCGCGCTGCCGGGCGTCCGGGGCGGCCGCGCCGCCCCGGTTGTCGACGTCCCGGTGGGCGTGGCTGCCGCCGTACGACTCGGGTTCTTCCGCCGGTGTGACCGGTCCGGTGGGGCCGGTTGGTGCCGCGCTCGCCGAGGTGGCGACGGGCAGCAGCGCGGCGGCCAGTACGGCCGCGGTGAACGCCGGTACGAGCCGTCGTCGGCTCCGGAGCGGTGATCTCCACCCGGATCGTGGCAAGGGGTCCTCCTTGGACTTCGGGTACGGGGAACGGGGGTGAGCGGGGAGGGACGGAGCGCTCGCGGACCGGGGTGGTCCGTGATGCGGGTACGGCGGAGCCGACCGGGGTCGGCCCGGCCCGAAGATGGATCATGAGCGCGTGTAGATACGTGGATATCAGCAGGTGGGAGCGGAAAGCAAGAAGTGATCGCGGACCGGTCGGGATTTCCGGGGGCGCGACGACGGGGGGTGGTCCGGTCGGGAGGGTCGCTGGGCGGCAGCGGAACCCCTGGTGGGGGGAGGTCCCGGTCCCTTGACAACCGGCGGGCGCCCCCCTACCGTCCGGACTAGTTAAATCGTTTCATCCCCGCAACTGACAGCATCGACATACACACCCCACACCGCGACCAGGTCCACGTCGACGTCGGCGAGTTCCCCGGCGGCGAGCGCGATCCCTGCCCGTCCTGGGTAAGCGCTTACCGGCACTCCAGACGTCCCGCCGATCCGCCGTGACGACGGTCGGACCTGGGCGCCCCGGGAAGGAGAACCTCCATGGTGCACACCCGGCGCATGCCCCGCGCAGCGCGGGTCGCCACCCTCGCCGCGGCCGCGCTGCTCGTGCTGCCGCTGGCCGCCTGCGGCGGCGACGACGGCGGCTCGGACGGCACGGTAACCCTCGATTTCACCTGGTGGGGCAATGACGACCGGGCGAAGGTCACCGAGGCGGCCATCGACCTGTTCGAGCAGAAGCACCCGAACATCAAGGTGAACACCTCGTTCGGGGCCTTCGACGCGTACTTCCAGAAGCTCTCCACCCAGATCGCCGGCGGCGACGCCCCGGACGTGGTGCAGATGGACCGCGCCTACCTGCGTGAGTACGCCGAACGCAACGCGCTGCGCGACCTCACCGAGTACGTCGAGGACGGCACCCTGAAGGTCGCCGACCTGACCCAGACCCTGCTGCCGGCCGGCAAGGTCGGCGACGCGACGTACGCCGTCCCGATCGCCCAGAACACCCAGGGCATCGTCTACGACCCGGCGCTGTGGGAGAAGGCCGGTGTCGCCGCGCCGACCCCGACCTGGACCTGGGCCGACATGCAGGCCGCCGGGCAGAAGATCAGCCAGGCCAACGGGGGCAAGGTGGCCGGCTTCGGCGACTTCGGCTTCGCGATCGACTGGTTCGACATCTGGCTGCGCCAACGGGACAAGGCGATCTACACCGACGACGGCAAGCTCGGCTTCACCGAGGCCGACCTGACCGCCTTCTGGACGATGACCGGCCAGATGCGTGACGCGGGCGCACTCGCCCCGGCGGCGCTGACCACCCAGCTCGACGGCTCGATCCAGAACTCGTCGCTGATCAAGAAGGGCGTCGTCGGCGAGGTCAACTACGACTCCAGCTACACCGGCCTGGTCGGCGCGTACGGCGCACCGCTGGCCATCGCGCCGATGCCCAGCGACACCGCCAAGCGGGGCATGATCGCCTCGATGTCGATGGCGTACAGCGTGGCCCAGCGCAGCGAGCACCCGAAGGAGGCCGCGATGCTGGTCGACTTCCTGGTCAACGACGTCGAGGCCGGCAAGGCGCAGGGCGTCGCCCGGGGTATGCCCGCCAACGCCAAGGTCCGGGACGCGATCGCGCCGAGCCTGACCGAGAACGACAAGAAGGTGTACGAGTTCGAGAGCTCGGTGGCGAGCCTGCTGCTGCCCACCCCGCCGGCCCAGCCGAAGGGCGGCGGCGCGGTCAAGGCCGAGTTCCAGCGGGTCTACGACGAGGTCATCTTCGGCCGCATCCCGGCCGCCGAGGGTGCCAAGCGGGTCATCGCCGAGGCTGCCAGCCAGCTCGGCTGAGGTTGGCGCCGTGGCGCGCCCGGATCCCGGCCCTGCCGTGTGCGGTCGGTCGGGTCGGGACGGTCGGGCCACGGTGCCGACGGCCGGTGCCGCGACGACGGGGGGGGGGGCCCCCCGCGGGGGGCCCCCCCCCCCCCACCCCCACC